>CAZMKQ010000212.1:0-5247 GCA_964566955.1 uncultured Caldilineaceae bacterium
GCCCGACGGTTGAACTGGCTTTGGCTGAGCAGCTGCGGAAAGAGGGACCGGTGGTTGGCCCGCACGAAGCCCAGGCACTGGGTCTCCCCCGGAAAGGGCAGGAAGTCCATGAGCAGCAGGAGCGTGATCACCTCGCTGTCGCTGAAGCGGGGCTTGGCCCCCGCCTGGCCCTGTCGCCCGCCGGCCGCGTGGGCCTGGAACCAGTCGTCCACCCAGACGTAGACGACCGTGGCCAAATCCTCGAATGCTATACTGCGCGCCATGGGGAACCCCCGGAATGTGGCGTTGTAAGTGCCTTCATTCTGCGCAGGTTCCCCTTTTTGAGTCAACCTCCTCAATTCCACATTAGGCGTTGGGGAGTAACTATCACTGCAACGAGAGGTTAGGGTGGCTGCTCCGCGCGGCGGCATTGCGGACCGCGCAACCCTGCAGACGGTCCAGGACCCCGGCTAGCCGGGCGCGACCGTGCCGCAGCCGTTGACGCCCCAGGGCCAGCACGGCCTTCAGGGCCTCCGCCAACTGGTACAGGGTCAGGCCGGGCTGTTTTTTTGAGAACTATAGTCCCTGTTACCCTGTGGGCATCGGCCGGAGGGAGATCCGATGTCCATGCACCTGACCCTGACCGATCTGTTCGACCGCTTTCCCGACGATGCCGCGGCGGAGCGCTGGTTGGTCCGGAAGCGTTGGCCGGACGGCGTGCAGTGTCCCGGCTGCGCATCGGATGATGTCCAGGCACGCCCGACACACAAGCCCCAGCCCTACCGCTGCCGTGCCTGCCGCCGGGATTTCTCGGTCAAGACCGATACCGTCATGCACGGCTCCAACCTGGGCTGCCGGGTCCGGGTTATCGCCCTGTACCTGCCGGCGTCCCGCCCCAAGGGTGTGTCCAGCCGCCAACTGCACCGGGACCTGGGCATTTCCTACAAGGCCGCCTGGCATCTGTCACATCGCATCCGCGAGGCCTACCACACGGACCCGATGTTGTGCCAGGGACCGGCCGAGGTCGACGAAACCTACGTGGGCGGTCGTGAGACGAACAAACACGCGGACCGGAAACTGCGCGCCGGACGCGGCACGGTCGGCAAGACCCCGTTGGCCGGGCTCAAGAACCGACCCGGCAACGCCATCCGGGTGGCGGTGGTGCCCGACAACCGACAGGCCACCCTGCAGGCGTTCGTGCGGGCACACCTGCACCCCGGTGCCCGGCTCTATACCGACGAGGCCGCGGCCTACCAAGGCCTGTCCGACTACCGCCATGCCAGCGTCCGTCACGGGGGCGGCGAGTATGGCCGCGGCCCGGTGCACACCAACGGCATCGAGTCGTTCTGGGCCCTGTTCAAGCGCGGCTTTCAGGGAACCTACCACTCGATGAGCCCCAAGCACCGGCACCGCTACGCCCGGGAGTTCGAGGGCCGCCACAACCACAAGGCCGCCGGCGATCTGCAGCACATGACCTGCCTCGTGCAGGGCATGGTGGGCAAGCGGCTGACCTACTGGGAACTGACGTCATCCCTGTCGGCGGATGCTTCTGCCTCTCGGTAGAGAGCGCCGTCCCCTTCGGCCGGCAGGCGGTCGTCCCTGCCATGCGGCCCCGGCTGCCCGGCTGGGGTTCTGTGGGGCCATCCGGCCGTACTTTGCCCGCGTGCGGACCGGCACCAGGGACTCCGGACGACGAGTAGAATAGGCCTGCCGCCGCCACCGCAGGACGCGTCCCCATGACCCGCAAGGAACCCCGACTGCACGCCACGCCGGAGGCCTTGGCCCGGGCCGTGGTCCGCACCCGTCCCCACTTGGGCCGGAACGGATCAAGGTGTTCGCGAAGGAAGCGGCGGCCAGGCACAAGGCCCGTGACCTGGCCCGGACCTTTCCGTAGGTGGAGGTTGTGCCCCGCGAAACCAGACACGCCGTCCTGGCCGACGGATGTCCCTATCTCACCAACGGACGGGTCTCCCTCCGGCCGATGCCCGCAGGTAACAGGGGCTATAGTTCCCTTTTTTTGAGGTCGTCCAGCTCCGCCCGGGCCGCGGCCGCCGCCTCCGGGTCCTGTCGGTGGCGCAGGACATACGGGGTGCGTACGTAGCGGACGCCCATCAGCTTGAGGTACTTGCGCACCGTGCGCGTCTGCATGACCAGCCCCTTGGCCGCCAGGGCCTCCGCCAGCTGCGCCGCCGTCCAGGTCCGTTTCTGCGACAGCAGCCCGTTCAGGGCCCGGCGCACCACATCCGGGCCCAGGCCCCGCCGTTGGTGACGCAGGGACTTGAGCCCCTCGGCCGCGAACTGGTGCAGCCAGCGCCGCACGGTGGTCTGGCCGCAGTCGAAGTGGCGTGCCAGACGCGGCACCCGCAGGCCGTCGGCCGAGAACAGCAGGGCCTCCACCCGGTCCCGCTCGCGGGGCTTCAGGGCCGGGTCGTGGCGCAGTTCCCGCAGCCGCCGACGCTGGCGGGACGAGAGGGTGGCGTGCAGGCCGTTGGCCATGGTCAACGGCCTCCAGGGGGCAGGCAGCGGACACGACCCCCGCAGGATGCCCTGCACTTTCATATTTGTCCATGCGACATGTTTAGGTGCAGCCGGTGCGCAGCACGTAGCGGATGGCATCCACCACATCCCGCAGGAAGACGGTGAGGGGCCGCCCCTGCGTCTTGTCTCCATGACTGCAAAGTCATGGCCCCATTGAAGCCGCAGTTCCGGCCCCAGATCCTGGATGCGCCCACCCAGCTCTCCATGACCTCGCGGTCATGGAGAGAACCATCAACGATGCCGCCGAATTTTACTCAAGGCCATGCTTTGTGGCATTGTAATAGGATGTCACTTGTTGCAGGAGGGTTGCCCATGGCCCGCAAGGCGGGGATCGTGTGGGCCGCCGCAGATACGACGGCCGCGCTGCATGCGCGGTACCGGGCCGAAGGCGTGGTTGAAGTGCGCACACGGCTGCATGCGCTGTGGTTGCCGCACTCGTGCCTCTCCCCTACCGGATAGCGTGTCGTCCCGTCAGCGTCCGCATTCAGGGAGCTGGTGACGGACCTATACGTGTACAGCGTCCGTTTCCGGGACCTGGCCCCCTGACAGGGCGTCCCCCCAACTTATCCTCTCGTCAGGCCGATAGCACCGCCAAGGTCGGCAATGGGGTGTGAAACCGGCTAAAACTGTCCAAACCATAGAGAGATGTAGTCTGATGGGTTTCTCCGGGAAGGCGAACGGGGAACCTGCAGTGTCCGGCAGCGCCGCGAGCACCAGGAAGCCGGATGGTCCAGAGCCTTTTCCCAAAGTTCATTCCAAGTCTATTCCAGCCGTTATGTACCCTCTTTCCGTTATGTACCCTCTTTCAGGCCCTCCGAACAGGCGCGGAACGCGTCGTGGGCGAGTTGCCGTTCAGTTCGCGCTGGGCGGCCTGATGCTGTTCGTCTTACTGATGGGGGCCATGCCTGCCACGATCTTGGCGTCGAACGCCATCCGCCAGGTCGAGGAGAATCAGCCGACGGGCACCGCCATCGGTGAACCGGTAACCCGTGCCAACCCGGTCGGCACGGTGAGCTATGCGTTGGCAGGGCAGGACGCCGCCAGTTTCAGCATCGACAGCGCAACCGGTCAGTTGCGAACCGCAGCGCCACTGGATTACGAAGTACGCAACAGCTATGAGGTGCTCGTTCTCGCAACAGATGACGTTGATACAACATCCACTCCGGTTACGATCACCGTACTGGACGTGGAGGAGCAGGGAGTCATCTCAGTAGCCCCGGCAACGCTTCGCGCTGGCACCGTGATCCGGGCGCGGTTCATTGATCCTGACGGCGGCGTGGAGCCAGACATTGTCATCTGGGATTGGAGCGTCTCGTCGGACGGAGTCCGGTACACCATCGTCGCCGCAGGAATTCCTGGCAGGCTCCCTGGAAAGCGCGCCGAGGCAGCGGCCTTCATACCGGCCAGTGAGCATGCTGGGAAGTACCTCAAGGTCGGCATCAAGTACGCTGACAGACGCAGCTCCAGCTGGTTGAGCTACGACAAGTCAGCGGAGTGGGTTTCTGACGGACCGATTGCCCCCGTGTCGCCCCTGCCGGAACTGACCGTTCGCCCGATCGTCTCCGGCCTTACCATCCCCTGGGACGTCGCGTTCACCCCGGACGGCACAATGCTGATCACGGAGAGGTCGGGCAAGCTGTATAGCAGACACCCCGACGGGCGGATGCAGAAGGTCAGCGCGGACTTTGGCGACATTTTCACCACCCGCGAAGTTGGACTGATGGGGCTTGCTATCGATCCCTCCTTCAGCACCAATCGGCGTTTCTACACCTGTCAGGCCCACACTGGCCCTAAGGTGCAAGTAGTCTCGTGGACAATCAACGCGGCCTATAGTGAAGCTGTCCGCGCCAACGACCCGCTGGTAGACGGCATTCCCCTTCATAGGAAGGGGAGCCACGGCGGCTGCCGAATACGATTTGGCCCGGACGGTTACCTGTGGATTACTACGGGTGACGGGGTCATCGCCAGCACGTCCCAGGACCTAAACTCCCTTGGTGGCAAAGTGCTACGCGTTGATGCCCAAACGGGAGCGGGGGCACCCGACAACCCGTTCCAGACCCGGATCTACACCTACGGGCACCGCAACCCGCAGGGTCTCGCATTCCGTCCAGGTACGAACCAAGTATGGTTGGTGGAGCACGGCCCCAGTCACGACGACGAGATCAATCTCCTTTCCAGTGGGGGTAACTACGGCTGGAATCCTACGGTGTCGCAATACAACCTATACAACGAGGACGTGCCGATGACCGACCGGCAAGCCTTCCCGGAGGCAATCGAGGCGAAGTGGGAGTCGGGGTTCCCAGCGATCGCGCCGAGCGGAGCGGTGTTCCTCCACGGTGATGGCTGGGGAGCCTACAACGGACAACTAGCAGTAGCGCTGCTGAAGCAGCAGTATATGAAAGTCTTCGAGCTCAGCAACGACGGAATCGTTCTCAGCGAAATCCTCGTGCCGGAACTTGATCAGAAGTACGGACGACTGCGCTCTCCAGTCCTTGGACCTGATGGTGTGCTATACGTCACGACTTCCAATGGACCCGGCAAGGACCACATTCTCCAGATCTTCGGACCCACCACGCCGCGACTGAGCGGCCCGGACTCCGTCGAGTACGCCGATAGTGGAACGGTGCCCGTGGCAACGTTCACGTCGCATCATCTGTCCGCACCAGTAAGCTGGACGTAACTGTTCAGGTACCCCGGGTTCGGTCAACCTGAGGGATTGACGGAGCCGGT
>CAZMKQ010000213.1:0-5243 GCA_964566955.1 uncultured Caldilineaceae bacterium
GGAGTGGACAGTAGGCCCCGCAGCCTACCATATTTACTTACCGCTGTAGTACTAGGGTATCCGGCACATGGGATGCCAGTTCCCCCTGCGCAGCCCGCAGCTTCAGTTGGGAGAGAAAGTTTGTCTGGGAAGTGGTCAAGGTGGTGTCCTGAACCGCCTCCTGAACCGCTTCCTGCTTGTCTTCATCGGCTTCCAGGTCCCTGGCCCGTACCGGGTCCAACCAGACACCGCGCGTTGCGTCCCAGGTCTGGAGGGTGTGGATGTTCCCGCCCTCGTCCAGCATGCGGAACTCCCCCAGCGTGTCACTGCGGTAGACGGGCAGCCCGTCCACCGTGCGGAGCAGTTCAATGTCTTCATACTCGCCGTCGACCGACAGCCGCTGGCCCCACAGCAAGGGTTCGTTCCCGGTGCGGTACACCCGCTGTGGGTCATAACGCCAGTACTCCCGCACCCCCATGGCCCGGTAGATCTCGACCTTGGGCTCAAGGTCGCGGTGGAAGGTGGAGCGGGACAGCACCTCCAGCACGAACAGAATGGGGTTGTCAGGGTCGTAGGCGACTTCGTGCTCGTCCTCGCCGGGGCGGGGGTGCTCCTGGATGAACACGTCCGGGATGATCTGGCCGTTGCGGGCGTAGCGGTTGGTTCGGGGCACACCCAGGTCGGGCAGCTTCAGGCACCGTTCCCGGAACACCCGGTCCAGGCCCAGCCGGCGCTGGGCTTCGTCATGACACCCGTTGGTGCTGGTCTGGTGGGCCGGGCCGGTCATGAAGTGGACCCCGTCCTTGCCGTAGGCGTCGTCGTCGGTCCAGTCGGGTCCGTAGACGTGGCCGGGGTCGTAGGGGTAGCTGGGGTCGTAGTGGTCGAGCGTCTTGATGTGGGCCCACCAGGCCTTGGAGGCCCGGCCGCCGTTGGGTGCCGCCGCAGGGACAAGGGGCCTTGCAGAGCCGGACTCGATTTTGTTGGCGAGGCCGTTGCCGCGCGCGGGCACGGATACAGGGGTTTCCACGTCGGCCTTCATGTTGGGCAGCTCTCAAACAGCGACATTGGCAATTGACTCAAATGTGCACGGGGGCATTGTACTGCCGCTCACTGTGCGTTGCACGCATGTCCAATACGGGCTCCCAAGCATGATGCCAATCCATTATGTCCGATTCGCCATGGGTTGAGCATCGGACAATCATCAAACGCAGGCAGACACCAAGTTAATGGCTGCCTGTTCGATGCGGAAACGGGCCATGAACAAACGGACGACCACGAGTCATCCGACTTCCGTCACCGCCGGACTGCTTGGCAACGGAGGCCGGGCGTGCGACAGCCGCACCTCCAACCTGCCGTCCCGCATTGGCGCAGGTTTTGTCACTGGCTTGCCTGGGAACCGCCTTTCCAGTCGCTCGCCGACTGCACGGTCACCGGCATATCCTGGATGTTCATTCGACCCACTTGATTGGACCGGAAGCAACATGGGTGCCCCACTGCCCGGGCCGGGCAGTGGCATATGTCCACCCTGGCGGCATGCCAAACCGTGTTCCTCGTGCCAACCACAGACACGGAAACAACCCGGGAATGCGTCTTGGACGTGCCGGAAAGTTGTTGATGCCAACCGTTGAGAAAACGGGCCCCACACGAATGCATCGACCGATGTCGGTCCGGATTCTCCGATTCGATGATGCGTTGCTCCCACTCCGTGTGCCGGAATGTTGGATAGCTTGGCATTCTGGAGTGCAGTGCCGCATGCACGGCCAAGGTAGCTGTGCCTTTCGTTGAGGTCCAGGCGCAACTCGAGCACCTTGGTCCTCGTTCGGTGGCAAGGAGAGCATGACCCGCAGGTCCCTTCGCTTTTCGACGGTGCCGGATTCATGCACAGGCACGGAAAGTTCCGGAAACCAACAACCCTTGTCCGGATTGCCCCTCCCAACTTGGATGGATCTGGATCTGGATCTGGATCTGTCGGTGCTCCAGTGTTGTCCGTCAAACGGTACTGGCCGCATGGCAGGCTCCAACTGACGACAGCAGCCCAGCACAATGCAACAACCCACCGGTCCAATCCGATCCGAACTACCCGGACCACACCCGACCCATCCGGCTTGACGAGAACCGACATGAGCACCACCCTCGGCCCGGTTGGGACGGAAACCGGCATCCTGGTGCCCTTTCCCGACCCGTCCCGACACCCCGACGAGATGAACAGCTTCCGACCAATCTCCAGACCCGGCGGCGCTTACCTCTTGGACTGGCACTTCGGCAGCCCCGAAACCACCCTGATTGTTGCGGAACTGTACATCTCACCGGAATCCCTGTCGGATGTCAAGGGCCTGCGCGCTCCCGACCTGCTGATAGCCTTCGATGTCGCCCCGGAGGCCTGTGACCGCAGCAATGCCTATGTGATATCTCCGAACAAGGCAAGCCGCCCGACTTCGTGCTGGAGGTCGCCTCGCGCTCCACCGGTCGGGTCGATGTCAGGGACAAGCCGGCCGACTACGCGGCCCTGGGCATCCCCGAATACTGGCGCTTCGACGAAACCGGCGAGTACCACGGCCAACGGCTGGCCGGGAACCGCTATGAGCCAGTCGAAATTGCGGAACTGGACGAAGGCAGCCTGGAGGGCTACAGCGCGGTACTGGAGCTGTACCTGCACTGGGAGGCGGGGCGGTTGAAGTGGTACGACCCCGAGACGGGCAGGACCATCATGGATCTGGCCGCGATGCAGCGCATCGCCGAAGCGGAACGGCAAGCCAGATTGGAGGCGGAACAACGGATCCGGGAGCTGGAGGAGAAGCTGCGTCAACACGCGTCCTGAAGCAAGGGTCGGCATTCCCCCATCGACGAGGTGGTGCTCAACCCCGTTCCCCTTGCGATTGCCCATGCTGCGCGCCTGCCAGCATTCCAATCCATTTGAGCAAGAGCCGTGGGTGTGCCACTACTTCCGGGTGGAGCGGCGGGAGGCCGTCTGGCCGAGGATCCATGATGCCCTGCGCCCCAAGGCGGCGATCCGCGACAGCCGGTCGGTGCAGACAACGGACAAAGAGGGACCCGAGGCTACAACGCGGGCAAGAAGGTAAAGAGCCGCAAACGCATTGGGTGGTGGATACCCGGGACCTGTTGCTGGCGGTGGCAGTGCAACCCGCTGACCTACAGGACCGAGACGGCGTCCGGTTGGTCTTGGCCCGGCTGAAGCATCGCTGCCCGCGTTGCAGATCTTCTGGACGGATGCCGGCGATGCTGGCTCCAAGATCGCTGGATGTGGGAGACCATGGACTGGCCCCTTGCAATCATGCACCGTTCCGAACCGGGACTCGGGCGTCCAGGCCCTGCCCCGGGCTGGGTCTTGGAGCGCACTTTTGCCTGACTGGGACGGTACCGGCGCTTGGGTAAGGATTACAAACCCGTTGGTGCTGCTGGATCGGTCGGCAGCCAAGGAAGAAAGATGGCTGCCATGCTGGGAAAACTGTGCCGCGGCTGACCAGTCGCGCAGCTCAAGTCCAGAGTTCGACAAGACTGTTGGGCCCCGGACGCGGTGGACGCCCGGACAGCCGGGCGTCCACCAGATTGGAAATGTCGGGCAGGTCGTTGAGTTCGGCCGCATTCAGGAACGGGACCACCCGTTCCGCCTCCGCATCGCTCCACACCTTACTGATGAACGCCAGGATGACTCCCTTTTTCCGCGTTCCTCACCCCGCGCTTCGCCTTCCTTCTCCGCGTCCGCCACGTATTGACCAAATGTGTATGTGACCGCCTCCACCTCTTCAATTGAAGTGGATCTTTTCCCATTCCGCACGCATGACGGGCAAATCGACCGGCAGCTCGCCAAAACCCACCTTGAACCAGACCCCGTAGGCCCCTCGCACCGTCGCCGTGGAAGCCAGCGCCCGCGGCAGAACCAGTTCTTGCAGTATTGGCAGGATCTGCCCCACAGCCTCCCGTCCTCGCCGCTTCATCTCAGCTGGCACCGGTGCCGGTGCCACATGGCCGGATCCCAGATTGTCAGCAAACGCGTCCCGTCCGACTGGGGGATATCCGATGACGTTGGATGTCCCCCAACGCATGGACCTGGATACGGTGCCTTCGGAAACCAGCTACGGTCCGCGCTCTGCGTTAACGAACCACAAACCTGTCGGTACGGTACTCCTGGAGCAATGGGCGGCAAGGGACAAGGGGGTTGCCATGCCGGGCAGGCTGCTCTTGCCGCGGACCGACGCGCAGTTCAGCCCCGGGGGGCGGCACGACCATTGGGCCCCAGGCGCGGTGGACGTCCGGCAGTCTGGTCATCCACCAGGTCGGAAATGTCGGGCAGGTCTTCGAGTTCGGCCGCATTCAGGAACGGGGCCATCCGTTCCGCCTCCGCATTACCCCACACTTTCCTGATGAACGCTAGGAGAAACTCTTTTTTGGCGCGCGCTGCACCTCGTGCCTCACCCCGCGCTTCGCCCCGCGCTTCGCCCCGTGCCTCGCCTCGTGCCTCGCCCCGTGCCTCGCCTTCCTTTTCCTTGTCTGCCACGTATTGTCCGAATGTGTACATGACTTCCTCTGCTTCCTCAATGTAGGTGATTCTACTCAATGCTGCACGCAGGTCCGGTTGGTCAACCAACAACTCCCCAAAACCCGTCTTGAACCAGGCACCGAGGCCCTCCCGCAACGTCTCCGTCGAGGCCAGGGCCAGCGGGATCAACTCCTGGAGCACCGGCAGAACCAATTCGGCCGCTCCCCGTTGCTCCAGCTTCATCCCGGCCTGCACCCGCGCCAGGGCCACGACACTGGACACCAGGTTGTCCGCAGGCAGCCGATGCTCCCCGCCCGGCAGACCCGGCAACCGATAGGCATGGATGTCCAGCAACAGGCCCTCCCGGAACCCGTACCGGTACGAGCCGCCCACACGCTGCACCGGTACCCACCACCTGTCGAAGGGCCGCAGGCCCGTGTTGACAACCAGACCACAGATCTCCAGCCCCCGCAGGCTGGGGCTCATCTTGAGCGCATAATCGAACATGCGCCCGGACATCCCGCGGTCGCGCTGCGACTGGAACTCCAGGTGCAGCAACTGCTCCCCGGACCCGTCGCCGTGCGCCAACAGCCAGACCAGGTCCCGGTGCCCCTCGGACTGGTGGGGCGGTTCGTCCGGGTTGGTCGTGACGGCCGGCCCGGCCACCACCCGCACCGGCACCCATCCCCGCAGCTCGGGGCAGGCCTCGGCCGCCAGGAAGGCAATCAGGTCCGCGGCCACGTCCGGTTCGGCGAAGATGGACTTC
>CAZMKQ010000214.1:0-5187 GCA_964566955.1 uncultured Caldilineaceae bacterium
CCGTCGCAGAACGTGCCGCCATAAACGAGGCAATCATGATGGCCCGTACCGCTGTCCCCGGCATAGACAATGACTCGACCGACTCCGAAGTCAGCGCAGCTGAGACGGCGATAGCGGACGCCAGGGCGGCAATTGCGGCGGCCACCAATGTACCGGCGGAGGAAAAGGCCGCGAATACCGCGACAGTTGATACTCTGGCGGCCCAGTTGACTGCGGCCAAGACGGCCCGTATGGCTGCCATGGATGCCGCCGACGAGGCAATGGCGAAAGCCATGGCGGAAACGGGCAAGTTGCTGCACGCGGCGTTGGCGGGACCCGACCCAGCTACACAAGATGCACTCGATAACATCGCCGTCCCTACATTGTCGTCGGCTGGGCTCGCGGTTGATGCCGCAGCTGGAGCGGGAGCGCTTGAAGACGCCACAAACCCGGATTCCGTGACCCTTGAGGCTGGTGATTCCGCCGGATCGCTGAACGGCTGGGCAGGCACAGATTACGCCCATTCTGCGGGTACCGGTGACGATAAGGTCACAAACGAGGCCCGGGTGTACACCAACCAAGGGCCGGCGAAGAGGATCGCATTCGCCGAAGGGGGATATACCATCATCGCAGCAGACGCTGCTGCTAATGCGAGCTCCGTGCTGCTGGTCTCTAGCGGCACCACCGAATCTGGTATCGATCTCAGCAACGTCCTGGCAACCGCTTTCAACCATCAGGGCACCCAAAATCATCCGATCCCCGACAATAATGTCGCGCTCAAGCTCCGTGGTACCTTCGACGGCGCGCCTGGTGAATACAGCTGCACGGGAACTTGCTCATCAACCAATGACGGCAAGGGTGGCCCGAGTGCCTTGGGCGGAACCTGGCACTTCAAACCCGACACGGGTGCGATGTTGTCCCAGCCCGATGACGAGTACCTGTATTACGGCTGGTGGGTGAGCAAGAACAGCGACGGAGAACCGACGGCGGCCAGCGCCTTTGCCGGGGTGGTTGAGCCTACCGCTGGAGATCTCGATAACGGTGGAGACCTTACCGCAATAACAGGCTCTGCGTCCTATTCCGGCCATGCCGCTGGCAAGTTCGCCATGAGCAATCCGCTTGACGGTACGGGCAACGGCGGCCACTTCACGGCGGATGCCAACCTGAATGCCACGTTCGGTTCCGGGGCTACTGCAGGCGTGACCGGCACCATCGACAACTTCCGGCTGAACGACGGGTCCGAGGATCCGGGCTGGAGCGTATCACTGGCCCGTGGTGCCTTGGGTAGCTCCGGCGGAACAATCACGGCTCCCGCTGCCGATCCGACCGTATGGTCGATCAATGGCAACAAGGCACCGGCGTCCGGCACATGGAGCGGAACGATGTATGACGAAATGCCCGGAAATCCCCCGGATGGAGACGGCAGCAACATTCCTACCACCGTGACCGGCACGTTCTATTCCGAGTTCAGCACCATCGGCCGTATGGTCGGAGCCTTCGGAGCCGAAAAGGATTAACCTTCAACGAGGGTGGCGGCCCTTTACGACTCTTTCGGGCCGCCATTCATTTAACACCCCGGGCGTGTCTTCGGACATGTCCGGGTTTTTTGATTCAAATACTGTCTGAACAGTCCCGGGAGTGCCTTTCAAGGTCGGGACTCAAAATAAACAGGCCGAAATCCGGCGACACAGTTTCGTGATAATGGAAAATCTCCCGGGTCATTTCCGAATCATCCCTGTTCTCCAAACGCCCTTGTCCAACTCGAACTTGGGTAATCTCAAGTGGTTGTTATTCCTGAGTGAGCTGTTCGGATTGGCTTGACGAGAGGGCCCCTCCTCGCACATACACTCGGAATTAATACTGGAATCACTTCCGAAGTATCTGCCGTCCAGGAGGGAACTGCAACCATCTATGCAATGCCACACGGTGTGTCTCCGTCTCTTGATGCCTTGTGCGAACAGCCTGAATGTGGTGCGCCCCTGTCGGTTCAAGATCAAGCATCTCAAGAACCCATGTCCGTGGCGTTCCTCGACTTCCTGGACATGGGCCGGGAAAACACTATCGGCACCCGCAATATCCGTCTTGCCGCCATCCAGTTATTCTGGCGCTGCTTGGTACCGGATTCCAAACTGTCTGAATATAGTTTCGTTGGAACCGGTGTTGTCTATCCTGGACAGGTGTCGGGATAACCCTAATACCTGCCGAAATCTCCGGTACTCGGTACCTGTTCAGGCAGACCAAATACAAAAAACCCGGACATGTCCGAAGACACGCCCGGGGTGTGAAATGAATAGCGGCCCGAAAGAGTCATGCAAAGGGCCGCCACCCTCGTTGAAAGTTAATCGTCTTTGGTGGCTCCGAAGGCCCCAACCATGCTGTTGCCCGGACCGTGTGTCGAGTGGAACGTGCCGGTCCCGACCTTCGGAACACCGTCGTCGCCGTTAACCTGGAGACTTCCAGTCCATCCGCCGGAGGCACTACCGGCCGTTCCATCAACAGTCCACTTGGTCATTGCACCCGGATCTGCGGCCGCCAAATCACTGTTATCGTCATCCGACCGCCTGATCAGCCCGGTATCGCCGATAGCAGACTCCATCAATTCGACGGACCAGTCCCGCGACATTCCATCGGCACCCATGAAGTTGTCGATGGTGCCAGTGATCATGTCGTCATTGAAGTCGGCTTGAAGCGTGGCCCTCGCGGTGAAGTGACCAGCGTCGTTCGTGCCACCGGTCGAACTGCTGAGGGCGTACTTGCCGGCGGCTCCGCCACTGTACGTCGCCGTTCCCCGCAAGGCCGTGACGCCCGTGGCGGCCGGAACGTTCGCATCAGTACCGTCGTCCTTATCGTCCACGAAAGCGCTCGCGGTCAACTTACCGTCCTCAGCCGTGTGAATCCACCAGCCGTACGAGACATAGTGAGCGTCCGGCATGCTCGTGACCTTGGCCGTCGGAGTTCCGGGCTTGAAGGTCCAGGTGCCGCCGCCTGCTGTGAATGCATTATTGGCATCAGCCGTCCCACCAAGAGTGAACCCGTCTGCGGCTACCTGCGCTGCGCATGTGCTGTCGGCCGCAGGCGTACAATAGTAGGTGCCGGACACCCCGTGATAGCTACCGGAAAGCATCACCCTGACCGTGTTGGTCGGCAACTTGAACTCTTTTGTCCCAGCAGATTGGTCGAAGCTCGAACTGGCGATTCTCGCCGTGGCATTCGCCACGTCGCCCGTGATGGGCAGTTCACCCGGGTTGGCGGCATCTGCGGTATTCAAGGTGTACTCTTCATTGAACGGATCGCCCTCCTCGGACTCACCGACATTTGAGTAGACGATTGCCTCGTAAGTGCCGTCAACTCCAGTCCCAGATGCTGTGTACTTTTTGCCTTCCCATCCATGGTTAGCAGCGACCATCGTTTTCTTGTCTTCTGTAAGAATCTGCGTCACATCTGTGCCGTCACCCTCGGCGGCGTCATCCATGGTCACGGTAATGGTGGCATCGTTAGTTCCAGAATATTCGGCGCTCCGCGCTCCGTCTCCAGTAGAAGTTAAGGGAGCGCTGCCGATACCGTCATACAGCTTCATGGCTGTTGCCATCATTGCCGTGTTTTTTGCGGTCGTCAGTTGGGTTTGCGCGGTTGTTATTGCGGTATTGGCATTCGTAAGCGCGTTCCGATACATGGTGAGATCGGAAGCGGCTACGTCAGTCGCAGCGTTAATCGCATTCTGAAGCGCGGTAGCAGCATTCCTGGCAGTGTTGACTTCATCTTGGGTTGCTTCGCCGACCAAAGCATTTACCGCCCGCTGAAGGGTCGTATGGGCATTCATCAGAGCGGTCTTTTGCGGCCCGGACATATCCATATCCATATCGTCCCCAGTATTGGACGAACTTCCCCCTCCGCAACCGGCGAGGAGCAGTGCCAGCGAAGCCACGAGGACCAGCACGAATTTATCTGTTGATTTCATTTCGATGTTTCTCACAAAGTTGTTGAAAGGGTTGAGTCGGGACCTGGCCCCTGTTGTGCGCGATAAATGTATTTATCGCGCACAAAGCCCTACGAACCCTTCAGATCAAGGGGAGAAACACCAATGAAAAGTTCTTGAAATCTTCAGAAGAGATCATGTCGGGACCCATGAGGGCCGACATTGACAATGCCGGCGGTCTCCGAGGATCCGGGTCGTATCGTCGGGAGGAGACGCGGTTCGGCTACCGGGTGGTGTCGGACGGTCCGGATCTGGAGGTGGACGTTTTCGCGAGGATGGACAGGTCCGCAGGCGGGCGGACGGCGTGTCCGGACCGTAGAAAATAACGGCTCAGACCGGGAGCACCTTCACTTCCGCTGGACTCCGGTCCCGGCCGAGGGCCACACCGATCAGGTGGATCGGCTGGTTCCGATCCTTGTATTTTTCAGCGTAACCCTTGTCCTGCATCTGCTCGATGGCCTTTTGGACCGCAGCATCTTTGTCATCTTCCCCATCAGCCATCTTGAACTCGAACACAAACACCTGGCCCCCGTGGAGCAACACCATGTCCGCCCGGCCCCGGCTTGATGAATCCTCCACCCGGAGGTCCAGCCCGGTGGTCCGGAAACAGGCGTACAGCATCCCAGCGTACCAGGCCTCGTAACGGGCGGGGCCGTTGCTGCCCTGCCACTGGTAGGGAATCCCCGCGATGAATGAACGCAGGCGATCCGCGAATCCTTCGAAGTCGTTAGCTACCAGAAGATTGACAAGTTCCTTGCCGCGGTCCGACACCTCCTTCCCCTGCCGGCCCAGAGACCCCAGCAGCCCCTTGTTCAGGCTTTGGCGAACTTCAAGATTGGGATAGTCGAGAGTGAAGAAAGTCTGCGTGCCGTCCCATTCCTTTTCCGTAATGGTGAGGTAGCCCGTCTGGAACAAAAGAGCCTCGATGCCGATGTCGTCGACATCGAATTTCGACAACTGCCCGGCATCCGTGGTCAGGTTCTCCAGTTCCATCGGGCTCACCTCCCGCTCCATCATCATCCGGAACAGAAAGGTGGGGGAGCCGGTCTCAAACCAGTGGGGCATGAACTGGCGTTTCCGGAACAGCAGCAGGAGGTCGAACGGGTTGTAGAGCTTCTCTTCGCCGAGCCAGTGGTAGCCGTTGTACCATTCCCGGATCTGATCACGGTCCAGTCCAGGCAGTTCCGGGGCGAACACCGTGTCCAGGTCCGTATCGGTATAGCCGCAGATGG
>CAZMKQ010000215.1:0-5177 GCA_964566955.1 uncultured Caldilineaceae bacterium
GACCGATCCCATCGTCAATTCGATTGCCGACGCGGATGCCATCCTGGCCGAACTGCTGGAGCTGGAGCGGGATGCCCTTCCCGCCGGCTGGCAGGCCTGACCAACGCCCCATCCCCTTTTTGACCGGTTCAAGCCCCTTCCTGGAATCCCCTGCATGTCCGACTACCGCATTTCCGCCGCCGATCGCGAGACCCTGTCCCATATCTCCACGGCCACCCTGACCACCTCCCTGATCAAGCGCGGCATCAAGCGCTGCTTCATGCAGGGGGTGCATCCGATCAAGCCGAGCCTGACCATGGCCGGCCACGCCTTCACCCTGCGCTACATCCCGAGCCGACAGGACCTGGTGGACCGGCGCTACGACAATTCCACCAATGTGCAGCGCCTGGCCATGGAAGCCATCGGTCCCGACCAGGTGCTGGTGGTGGATGCCCGCCGGGTGATCGCAACCGGCACCATGGGCGACATCCTGGCCCACCGCATCCGGGAACGGGGCTGCGTGGGCGTCGTCACGGACGGCTCCCTGCGCGACACGCCGGCCCTCAGGGCCATGGACTTTCCCATCTTCCTCGGCGGTGCCGCAGCCACGCCTTCCCACACCCACCACCATCCGGTGGACATGAACGTCCCGGTGGGGTGCGGCGACGTTGCGGTCATGCCGGATGATCTGATCGTGGGCGACGGCGAGGGCGTGGTGGTAATCCCCAACGCCATGGCCCGCGAAGTCATCGACGAGGCGGCGGACCAGGAAGAGTTGGAGAACTGGGTGGTCGAACAGGTGAAGACCGGACGGCCCCTGCAGGGCCTCTACCCGCCCAACGAGGAGACCAAGGCCCAGTTCGAAGCCTGGCGCGCCCGCCGGTAGCCGCCGGGGTTGGAGGAGCCCCTCCCCGACTTCAGGCAACCACCCGCTTCCTGTTCAGGACAAGGATCCCCAGACATGCTCAGTCAACGGTTCGGTGTTGTCCGGTTGGAGCATCTGCTGCGATCCCGGCAGGATTGGCATCCCTTTCCCCGTGTCGACGAACGATCCGCCTGGAACGGCATTCCCGCCGGGTTGCGGCGGTCCCTGATCGAGGCCGGTGAGGATCGGCTGGACTTTGCCTGGCCCCACCTGCCGGCCGTGCGGTTCCTGGACTTCTCCCGAACAGGCGACCGTGCCCGTTACCAGGACCTGAGCTTCGCCCGGCGCGACGCGCTGGCCGACCTGGTACTGGCCGAATGCGCCGAGGGGCAGGGCCGGTTCCTGGATGACTGCGTCAACGGCATCTGGGCCCTTTGCGAGGAAACCTACTGGGGTGTGCCGGCCCACATCGGGGTCCAGAAGGCCGGAACCGGCCTGCCGGACGTGGAGGAACCGACCGTCGACCTGTTTGCGGCCGAGACCGGCGCGCTGCTGGCCTGGACGCTGTACCTGCTGCACGAGCGGCTGGACACCGTTTCGCCGCTGGTGCGCCGACGCATCGAATGGGAAATCCGGCGGCGGATCCTGGACGTGCTCAAGGTGCGCATCGACTTCTTCTGGATGGGCTGGCTGGGCGGCCGGCGCGTCAACAACTGGAATCCGTGGATCTGCTCCAACTGGCTGACCTGTATCCTGGCCATCGAGGACGATCCGGAGACCAGGGCGGAGGATGTCTTTCGGGTCCTGCGCACCGTCGACAACTTCATCGACACCTATCCCCAAGACGGCGGCTGCGACGAGGGTCCCAACTACTGGGGCCGGGCCGGAGCCTCCCTCTTTGAAAACCTCGAGCTCCTGTACGTGGCCACCGACGGTGCCGTCGACGTGTTCGGGGAGCCCCTGATCGGGGAGATTGGCCGCTTCCTGCACCGGGCCCACATCGCCGACAGCTACTACCTGAACTTCGCGGACGCCTCCGCCCTCGTCGAACCCGAAGCCCTCTTGGTGCACGCCTACGGCAGCCGCATCGGGGACGCGGACATGCAGGCCTTTGCCCGGTGGCTGGCCCACCGTCAGGGGATTGGACAGCCGGGCCTGCATGCCCAAGGCCAGGTGAGCAGCCGCGGTTCCAGCCTGGGCCGGTCGCTGATGGCCATCTTTGCCCTGGACAAGGTGTTGGACCGGTCGGGACAGGCCCCCCTGCCGCGCGATGTCTGGCTCCCCGACATCGAGGTCATGACGGCTCGGGATGCTGCCGGCTCCCGGGACGGTTTCTACGTGGCCATCAAGGGCGGCCACAACGAAGAAAGCCACAACCACAACGACATCGGCAACTTTGTCGTCTACCTGGACGGCCGGCCGCTGCTGGTGGACGCCGGGGTCGAGAACTACACCGCCAAGACATTCAGCGCCCAGCGCTACGACATCTGGACGATGCAGTCCGACTACCACACCCTGCTGCCAACCATCGACGGATGCCAGCAACAACCCGGTGAGCAGTACGGGGCCAGTCAAGTGGAATACGCGGCCGACGAGAACACGGCGCGCCTGGCACTGGAGATCGCCGGAGCCTGGGGCGAGGACGCAGGTTTGGACAACTGGCACCGCACCCTGACCCTGCATCGGGGAGAGTGCGTCGAGGTCGAGGACCGGTGGCGATTCCACACCGCGCCCGGCTTCCTGCAATTGAGTCTCCTGACCCCGGGCCGCGTGGAACTGGACGCGGGCACCGTTCGCATCTCCGCCCGGAACTACAAGGACGACCGCACTGCGGCGGAGGGTACCGTGGAGTTCAATGCCGATCGGTTGACGGCCTCCGTGGAAACAGTGCCAATTCCCGATCAGGTGCGGATGGGACCCTGCTGGGGCACCGAACTGTACCGGGTCGTCTTCACATTGGACCAGCCTTCCCGGGAAGGCTCGCTCGCCTACCGCATTGGCCGCTGAGTCGGTCACCTGCCCGCCTCCTCCGGGCACTGCCGCCATGTCCGCCCTGCACTTTCCCAAACTGTCCCGGTTCGACCGCCCGGCGGAACCGGTCACCGTTTCCATCCCGTTCCGGGAAGGAGCCCTGCCGGAACCCCACCACCTTTGGGTGCGGGACGGAGACTCAAACCTGCCTTGCCAGACGCGGGCCCTGGGCCGATGGCCGGACGGCAGCGTGCGCTGGGCCCTGGTCCACATGCAGGCCGACCTGCCGGGCAACCGATCCCATACACTGGCATTCGGTGTCGACCCGGGCCTGGCTCCTCCCACCGCCCCGCACCATGGGCACGGCGTCCTCTCATTCGAAATTCCGGAAGGACAGCCCCTTTCCCTGAGAAACCTGACCGTGAACGGCAGGCCCTTCCCGCTGCCCCTGGACAATCTCTTCCGACTGCGCCTGGAGGACGGTCCCGCGCTGCAGCCGGTGGTGGAACGCGTCGAGGAAGTGGAGAGCGGTCCGCTGCGCTGGATTCTGCGGCTGTTCGGACGCCACACCGGACCGGGTGCGGACCTGCAGCCGGCCTTCCACGGACAGGTGACGATCCATCGGGGCAAGCCGTGGCTTGAACTGGAGCACCAGTTCATTCACGACGGCGACGCCCCGGAGACGCGGCTGGCCTCCCTGTCCCTGAACATTGCCCCGGCCACGCCTCCGGACCGGGTGGCCTTGGCCCTGGGCGAGGGCTACTACACCACCCGGATCGAACAGTCGCCCGACTGTGTCGAAATGGAAATCGACGCGGAAACGCTCCTGTACCAGTCCAACGAGCACTTCTCGGAGTCGTTCTACGGGGACTTCTGGGTCGACTGGCGCACCGATGGGTGCGGCCTGGCCGTCTCCCACTACCAGGCCCACCAGCACTATCCCAAGGGCCTGCGCGCCGCCGCGGAGGGCATCCGGGCCGATCTCTATCCTGCTTCGGCCGAGCCGGCCCGCATCCTGCAGGGCATGGGCAAGACCCACCGACTACTGCTGCAGTTCCATAACGGCTCGGCGGACCTGGAGACCCTCAGCGTCCGCAGTCTCCAGTTTCAGTTGCCGGACGTGCCCTCCCTCCCCCGCAGCTGGTATCGGGAGCACAATCCCTGGGGCCTGGACTTCTTCCCGGAAAAGGTGCCGGGGCGCCTCGTGTCCCGCTTCAACGACCTGCACCAGGGCCGTCCGGCCGCCCTGGGCATGCTGCACTTCGGAGACGCGCCGGATGCCGGCTACACGAATCAGGGCCGCGGGCGCGGCGAGTCGGTCTGGGTCAACAACGAATACGATCGGCCGCACATGAGCCTGCTGTTCCACGGCCTGACCGGGCAGCGGCACCTTCTGGACTCGTCACTGGTCTGCGCCCGCCACTGGCTGGACGTCGACTTCTGCCACCACCATCCCGATCCCCTGATCGACGGGGGTTTGAAGATCCACACGGCCCATCACGGCACGGGCGGGGTCATCCCGTCCCACGAGTGGACCGAAGGCCTGCTCGACTACTGGTGCCTGACCGGCCGTGCGGAAGGCCTGGAGGCGGCCGAGTCGATCGGGCGCAACATCATGCGGCATATGGAACTGCCCAGGATGCGCACGCCCGGCACCGCGGCCGTGCGCGAAGGCGGCTGGGCGCTGCGCGCGATGATCGGCCTGCACCTGGCCACCGGCGGCAAGATGTGGCGGGCGGAGGCCGAGCGCCTAACCCACATGTTCCTCGACTGGCACGACGAGTTCGGCGCCCTGCTGGCCCCCTACACCAGCCACACCATGCCGCGCGTGCCGTTCATGATCTCGATCACGGTCAACTCCCTGGCCCGGTTCCGCCTAATCGAGGCCAATGCACGGGTGGATCGGCTCATCGTGTCGGTGGTGGACGACCTGGTGGAACACACGCTGGGTCCCGACGGCATCACCTTCTACAAGGAACTGCCGAGCCTCAACCGCACCGCACCCACGCCCCACTTCCTGGAGGCGCTCACGCACGCCTTCCATGTCACCGGCGACCAAACCTACCTGAAGATTGCGGCACGGCAGTTTGCCGCCCTGACGGCCAATCCCGTCAATGGGCGGGGCGGGGCCAAGTTTGTGGATTCGGGCGGAGCCGTGGTGGCCGGCACCGGCGGCGGGCGGTCGTTCGCCGATTCCTATTCGTCCGTCATCCTGTTCGCCGCGGCCGCCGCCAAGGAAGGGCTCCTCGACTGGTACGACTACCCTTATCCGGATGCCGTGCTGTCGTCTTCGTCCCGAAAACGGCCGGGCTAGGGCGTGTGGACACAAGGCATCCAGTGGCCGCGGGACCGGCACATTATC
>CAZMKQ010000216.1:0-5164 GCA_964566955.1 uncultured Caldilineaceae bacterium
GGCCATGCCCTGATGGAGAACCGCCACGGCCTGCTGATGGACTTCACGGTCAGCCAGGCCACCGGCACGGCCGAGCGGGATGCGGTGCCGGAGCTGCTGGACGGGGTGCGGGAGCGGGGCTACCGCCCGCGCACGCTGGGGACCGACCGCGGCTACGACACCCAGGACTGTGTCAAGGACATCCGCAGTCGGCGGGTGACCCCGCATGTGGCCCAAAAGAAGAAGCACTCGGCCATCGACGGGCGCACGACGCGCCATGCCGGCTACGCCGTGAGCCTGCGCATCCGCAAGCGGGTGGAGGAGATCTTTGGTTGGATGAAGACCGTGGGCGGTCTGCGCCGCACCCGCTACCGGGGCCTGGACCGTACCGGGTTGGCCGGCTACCTGGTAGCCACGGCCTACAACTTGGTCCGCATGGCCAACCTGGCAGCCGCCGCGGAAGCCGAATCCGTGCCGTCCGGGTAATCCCGCCGAGGGCTCTGCGCGCCCGCCAGCGGTTCCGGGGGGCCTGCGGGGCCCACCAATCCCGCACAGGGGAGCCGTGCCGGGGGCTTCAGGACCCGTCAGACCACCCCAACACCGATGCCGCCGCCCGCGTCGTAGCCGATGACATCCCAAACCTGATTCTTCAGCAGCCTGCTAGGGCACCCACAGACAGGTGTCGAGGCGCAGCTTACTGGGCAAGTTCCAGGTTTCTTGTCGTCAGCACATCGGCACCTGCGCGGACAGACGTAGTGGCCGTCCCCGACGAAGCCCCGGATGTCTGGTGGTGGTCCACGAACAAGGCCTCACCCAGCAGCTTCAATGGAACGAGCTTACTTCCGTCTTTGACCTTTCCTTGGTCGGTCGATGGGGGCTGCTATGCTTTCAACTTTAGCCAGCGGATGTCTTGTAGGGCTTTGAACTTTTTCTCAGCCTGTTTCAAGGTCATTTCTTTCACAGGCCAGCGGCCCTCGGTCACAACCGGAAACATGGGTCTTCCAAAACGATCGGGATGAGGGTGGTTGTCCACCACCCAAGTAGGATGCGGGGGATTATGAGCGCTATTCAAGAAGGGGAACGTGAGTTTCCCATTATAGGGTACTGTATACATGTTTCCGGGTTCCCTCCCTGTATGATACCAGTCCAATGCGTCGTAGATTTCCTTTTTCTCAAAGGGGGTCAGATTAGGAGTCCACCGTTCCAATGCCACGCCTATCTTCTTCATCAAGATGTTGAACTGTGCAACACGAACTACATCCGCAGGTGTGTCCTTTGTTACCTCCATCTCCTGTGGAAGATCCGCCGCGGCTATGTCCTTGGCTTCCAGTACGCCTTTCATATCCTCGATTATAAGAGTACGGAGAAATTTTGTCTCTTGTTTTCTGTGCCAGCGGTGACGGCAAGCATGGACGATGGCTTTGCCTGCTCCCCATACAGCTGTTAGCAACAAACCCACCAAGCCGAGCTCTGCCGCAATACCAGGCAATTGCCCCAAGCATTCCAGCAAGTTTGTCAATGCTCCAATCATGTATTCAACCTCTACTTTGATCCTATGGTTTAGACAGTTTTGAGCCAGGCTCATACTTCATTTCTGGTCTTTGTGGTGTATCAATGGTGTGAACAGTTTTCGAGATAAAGAATCTGTTGGTCCGGGCAGGAATTAGTCACCCTGTTTGGGCTTGCGGGGGGGCAGAGGGAAGGGAGCACGGCCCCTGTTATGGTGTGGGTACCACGCCATGCCATCCCAAGAGGTGTTCCGTGCTCCTGCGGCCCACTATACTGGCCTCCCTGCCCGGCGGCAAACCGCAACGGGCCTACCTCGACGCCCTGCTCTCCCTGCTGGTCGGCCTGTCGGTCCGGCCCACCCACCGCAACCTGGCGCGCTTCGGCGGACGCTGCCCCCATACGCACGGTCGGCAGGCGGCCCGCGCCTACGACTGCGCGGCCCTCAACCTGGCCGGCCTGTGCGCGGTGGTGCCGTACGCGCATGACCTGGCCTGGGCCGGGGACAGCACCTGCCTGCCCAAGAGCGGCCGCAAGCTGCCGGGCGTCGGCTACCGCTGGCACGGCGGCGAGGGGCGGGTGGCCTGGGGCCAGCAGCTGGAACTCCTCTCGGTCCTGGACCTGGAGGAGCACTGCTCGTATCCCGTCCCTGCGCGCCTGCAGCCGGCCAAGGGGGCCCGCACCCGCCGACGGGCGCGCCGCGCGCCCGGGCCGCCGCGGGCCGAGGTGGCGGTCATGCTGGAGCTGCTCGACGAGGCCCTGGCCGTGGACCACCGCCCCGACATCGGGGTCTTCGTGGGGGACGGCCACTACGGCTGTGCGCCCATGGTCGAGGGGCTGCAGGCGCGGGGCCTGGAGCTCGTGAGCAAGCTGCGTTGCAACGCCGTCCTGTGGGTGCCCTACACCGGCTTGCCGCGCAAGGGCCCCGGTCGCCCGCGCAAGTACGCCGGGCGCTTCGACCGCGCCGACATCCCCGCGTTGCCCGCCGTCGACCTGGAGGACGAGGGCCGACGGCTGTACCATGCGCAGTTGTACTACAAACCCTTTAAGTGCCTCCTGCGCGTGGTCTTTGTGCTGGACATCGACGCCGACCCGGAAGAGGCCCGTCCGGTGACCCTCTTCGCCACCGACCCGGAGATGGCGCCGGAACGGATCTACCGCATCTACCGCGACCGCTTCCAGATCGAGTTCAATTTCCGCGACGCCAAGCAGCACCTGGGACTGGCCGCCTGCCAAGCCCGCACCGCCGCCCGCCACCACTTCCACGTCAACGCCGTGCTCGCGGCCCTGGCCTGGACCCGGCTCGAACTGCGCCGCGCCGCCGACCGGGCCCTGGACCGCTTTTCGATGGCCAACGTCAAGCTCAAATCCTTCCTGCAACGGGTCTGGGACCGGCTTTTCGACACGGACGGGCTGGGCCGCTCCCTGCAAAAATACCCGCAGGCCCTGCAGGCCCTCCTCGATCTGGGCCAAATCGAGCCGCCACCGCCCTGAATCCGCCGCGCATCCCGAGCGGATGCGCCGTCACCACCCCTATTCCGGCCTCCGCCACCCCCGCCCGACCGGGTGGGATGGCGGCCCCTGCATATCCCAAAAACTGTTCATACCATTGTTGGTGTATCTAGCATGATGGAAAAGTAAATTGGATGAAATTCCATCCCCCAAAGGAACCGCACCGAGTCTGCGATCTTTGTACATCACCGACGGGAGTTTTTCCGTGCTGTTGTCGTACAATGTACTTGCATTGGCACCCTACGCCAAACTGTAGGAAGCCTTCATCGTCCATGTGATGCTGCTGTCATGGCTTCTGGAGTGCGTCAACTTCACCAACCTTGAACATCACGGTGGCTTGGTTCCCGCACCTAGGCCGCACTCTTGGCTCACAGCAGGGCCTCGGTTGCGATTCGCCGATCCAGGCACTGTGCGGCTAGGGTGGCGAACTTGCGTTCATGGGCGATTCGGCTGTGCATTTGCCACGCAAACGGGAGGGATGGGCTCTATACTAGGTACTGAATCGGTTGACATGATCACTTCGTTGAACAGTAGCTGTTGGGTGAGGAAGACAGATGGACCTTGCAATGTTGAGCGAGATGGCTATCGGTGGTGCAGGTCGTGTCGCAGTAGCTGGTGGCATCCGCGCCCTCCTCAGACAGATGACGGATGTTGTCGACTTGGCAGTTACCGACACATGTGGACAATTCGAAGATTTTGTGATTGAACCTTCATTAAAAAATTGGATTGTTAGTGTTGAGTTTGAGGAAATTTTTGACCGATTGAAGCGCGGAGAACATGACTTCAGTGATGAGGTTGTTGACTCGTTCATCGAAGTCGGTGGTTTCTTCCTACCTGATGAAGTTGAACTCAGAAACACAGCTGATCGAATCGTCTCAACTTTCCTTAGTGACCTGTTCAAACGTCTACTCCTCAGCGATCAAGGTATCCCTACACTTGCTAACCAAGGAAAGCAACTCCATTCTGATACCCGAAGTATAGTCAAGAAACACGTTGACGACCAGTTGAAGCAATTCAAGATAGAGTTACTCACAGAACTGCGCCAATCTACAACGGTCGTATCTGACGAGGTATCCGAAACCCCAAGCTTGTCCAATCCCGAACACAACAATTTAGCCGTAGCACTCGACTCTGCACGGGACTTGATAAGTGCGGGCAAGGTGGTGTCAGCCCAGACACTGCTTGAAATGCTTCTGCACAACGCTGAGGGCATTCCGTCGGAACTCGAGTTCCGACTATTTACTAATCTAGCTGTCTGTGCCGTCGAGACCAATACTTTGGAAGCAGCCCTCGATTACCTAGAGAAAGCTTACCAACTTCAGCCAGAAAGCCCTACAGCTATTTCGAATGCTTCGGTTGCTGCCCGTTTGAGCAATGACTCTTGCCGGGCAATCAAGTTGGCAAACCAGGCCCTTGAACTAAGACCGACTGATTCTAATGCCGGGTGTGCGTTAATTGAGGCGCTGTGGGATGCCGATGAGATTCGACAACTTGATGAGTTTGTCTCGACTGAAGATTGGGTGACGGATGACCGGCAATGTTCTACCGTGCTTGCACGTATCTGGACTGAGCAACAGCGATTCGATGACGCGCTCGCGTTGTCGCGACGTCTAGTTCAGGATGATGAGGCTGATTATGACGCCCGTTTGGTTCTGGCGGGATGTCTCATGAATGTTTCGGATGCCACACCAGGTGGTGACACTCTCGCTTTGTGTCGGGAAGCAGTCGAACAAGCAACTCGGGCATTTGCTCTCCTGGAGGATACTGAATTGCAGGATCGTCGTTTGCTTGCTCTGAGTATTCGTGCTGGAGCTAGGTTGTCGCTCGGCGAACTCGATGAGGCAATTGACGATGTAGACACAGTTCTTCAAATTGACCCAAACGATACTAATGCTCTTTATCGCAAGGGAGTGATTTTGCTGAAAATTGAGCGTCCTGAAGAGGCAATTGTCACATTTGACCGAATCAAGGAACCCCATGTGCGATCCAAGATACTATTCCAGCTCGCACTTGCTCACCGTGAGTCCGGGGATGAGGAAGCTGCAGTCAATCTCTTGCAGAGCGAAGTCTCTCTCGATCATCCCACCTGGGATGACATTCTCAAGGCAGAACGTAACTGTTCAGGTACCCCGGTTCTGCTCGCTTGAGGGCCGGGGCGGGGGCGGCG
>CAZMKQ010000217.1:0-5081 GCA_964566955.1 uncultured Caldilineaceae bacterium
CTTC
Source organism: uncultured Caldilineaceae bacterium (assembly GCA_964566955.1). Classification (GTDB taxonomy): domain Bacteria; phylum Chloroflexota; class Anaerolineae; order Caldilineales; family Caldilineaceae; genus Bin34. The sequence continues at coordinate 5 of CAZMKQ010000217.1, forward strand.
GTCTGCATTGCCGACAGCAGCAAACTGGTGGAACGGCTGGGGACCTTTCCGCTGCCGGTGGAAGTCATCCCGATGGCCAGGAGCATGGTGGCCAGGGAGCTGGCGCGAATGGGCGGAGAACCTGTCTGGCGCAGCGGCTTCCTCACCGACAACCGCAATGTCATCCTGGATGTGCACGGCCTGGACATACTGGATCCCGTGGAGATGGAAAGCAGCATCAACCAGATTCCCGGAGTCGTGACGGTAGGCCTTTTTGCCCGCCGCGGGGCGGACCTGCTCCTGCTCGGGGGGGGCCGGGGCGTGGAAGAGCTCTGATACCGTCCCGGGACCCGGAAAAATCCGGTCGCGGCATCCCTGCCCGTTTTCTGCGCAGGCCGAGATGCCGCAGCGGCCCGGCCGCGGGCAGCAAACTATTCCCCGGTTACCACGGCCCTCGACGGGTCCCGGATCCACTCGCTCCAGGAACCGGCATATAGCGTGGAACCACCCAGCCCGGCGATTTCCATGGCAAGGATGTTGTGGCAGGCGGTGACCCCGCTTCCGCACATGTTCACCACCCCGGCGGCGCCTTCGGTGATGCCGGCCATCCCCGGCAGTGACAGGAACTGCCGCCGCAGCGTGTCCGCGTCGTGGAACCGGCCGTCCCCATCCAGGTTGTCGGTGAACGGCCGGCTGATGGCGCCGGGGATGTGACCCGCAACGGCGTCCATCGGTTCCAGCTCGCCGCGGAACCGCGCGGTATCCCGGGCGTCGACGAGCCGCACCCTGTCCAGGGTCTCCACCAGTTCCTCCGTGCCGATCCAGGGGGCATGTTCCCCCCGGACACCCGCGGGTGGGGCATCCCCGATTCGTGCCGGCACCTCCGCATCCATTGCGCCGCCGGCGGCCAGCCAGGCCGCGTACCCGCCCTCAAGCAACGCCGCCCGGGCATGGCCGATCCAGCGCAGCAGCCACCAGAGCCTCGCCGCGATTGCGCCGGGTCCCTGGTCATACACCACGACCTGGGTTTCGGGTCCGACACCCCAGGATCCGGCAAGCCGGGCAAAGGCATCCCGGTCCGGCAACGGGTGTCTGCCGCTGCCGGGGGTTACCGGGGAGGAGAGGTCCGCGTCGAGATGGGCGTAGAAAGCCCCCGGGATGTGGCCGGCATGGTATTCCTCCCGGCCGAGCTGCGGCTGCATCAGGTTGAATCGGCAGTCCACGACCACCCAGGGCGGGTCGTCATCCTGCCCGGCAAAGGACGCCTTCAGGGTATCCGGCGTGACGATGGTGTCATGTTCACATTGTTCGTTCATCTGCCCACATGTTTTCCGGTAACGATTCGCCGGAATCGTAGAAGACTTGCCGCCCCGATGGAACCCGCAGACGGCCCGGATCATACAGCTGCGATATTACAAAACTGTAAGCACTCCGTAATACCCGACCCGTTATGATTCGCAGAACCATGCCGCGATATCTTTCCCCACCGTCCACCGGATTCCTGTGCGGGATCCTCCTTTATGCCCTGGTGCTGCTGTTGCCGGCGCAATCCACTGTCCATGCCCGGGACGGCGCCCTGCCCGAGCTCGGCGAGGCCGCAACCCGGTACCTGGACCCGGATGACGAGCAGATGATCGGCAGGCGGTTCCTGCGCGAACTGATGGCGATGGACAACTACATCTCCGACCATGAACTGCGCCACTACCTGAACAGCCTGGGCAAGCGGATCGGCAGCAATGCAAACCTGGGCGGCATTACCCCCAGGCTCAATCTCATCCGGGAAAACGAACTGAACGCCTTCGCGGTGCCGGGCGGTTATATCACCTTCAACAGCGGCCTGCTGCTCACCACCGAAAACGAGAGCGAACTGGCCTCCGTCGTAGGCCACGAGATCGCCCACCTTTCCCAGCGTCACCTGCCCCGCATGATCGCCCAGTCACAGGCCAGCAAAATCCCCACCACGGCAGCGATCCTCGCCTCGATCCTGGTGGGGGGGCAGGCCGGCGTGGCGGGTGTGACGCTGGCCAATGCGACGCTGCTGTCCAACCGGCTCGCCTACAGCCGGGAGTTTGAACGTGAAGCGGACGCCATCGGGATCGAGCTGATGGCGAAAAGCGGTTACGACCCCCGTGCAATGTCCGCTTTCTTTGCGAAACTGCAGCGGTTCAACTTCGTGTCGGACAAGGCCGTTCCGGAGTTTCTTCGGACCCACCCGTTGTCCTACACCCGGATGGCCGAATCCGAGGCCAGAATCAGTGCGTATCCCAGGGTCCGGCATGAAAGCAGCCTGGACTTCCATCTGGCGCGGGCGCGGGTGCAGGCGCTGTACGGGGACCCCCAGGCCGACATCCGGCAGGTACTGGAGGAACGGGTCAGGCAGTCCCGGGGCATCCAGCGGCTGGCCTGGCAGTACGGCCTCGCCCTGGCGCTGATGGAGGCGCGTCGTTTCGATGAAGCCAAGGCACTCGCCGATGAGGTCGGCCAACACCTCCCCGACACGCCCCAGGTGCAGGCTGCCAGGGCGGAAATCACCCGGCAGTCAGGAAACCCGGCTGCAGCCGCCCTTGCCTATGGCGGACTGGTTGAGAAGTACCCGGAATCCGGCTATCTCCGCTATGCCTATCTCGAGGCCCTCCTTGAGGCGGGCAGCGCCGCAGAGGCGAAAAGGTTCGCCCGTTTCCAGCTTCGCCGTCACCCGGGAGAGTACGAACTCTATCTGCTGCTGTCCCGGGCCAACGTGGCCCTGGGTCTGCTGGCGGAGGCCCACCAGGCGGATGCAGAGTACCATGCGGTCCTCGGCCGCTTTGGGGCGGCACTGTCCTCGCTGAAGCTGGCCCTGAGGGAAAACAACGACGAAAGCCAGTATCTCACCCAGGCCATCGAGGCGCGCATCAAGGAACTCGAACGCGAGGCGGCGGACTGGAAGCTCCGTGAGAGGTACTGATGGCCCCGTCGAATGCCATGGAATTGCCAGCATCATTTTCTATGTCCCGGAAGTTCCTGTAGGTACAATGACATGTCCCGCAGTCAGAAAGCTTGACGTGTACCAGGTCATCCGGAAATTTGCCGTCGCCATCGGCGTCCTTGGCATCTGCACGCTGCCTTCAACGGCACCGGCGCAGGATATCTCGGACTGGCCAGACGAACTCCAGTGCCGCAGCAACCCCCCGACAAGCCTGGTCAAGGCAGGCTGGTGCCTGTCCATCGACCGCAACAAGGGCAACTGCGTCGCCTGCCACATGCTGAATGTCAATCCCTGGCCGGATACCCTGCCGGTGTCCGGGAACATCGCGCCGCCCCTGGTGGCAATGCAGCCCCGGTTCCCCGACATCGAGGTCCTGCGCCGGCAAATCGCCGACGCATCGGCCCTGAACCAGGATACTTCCATGCCGCCGTACCTGCGTCACGAACTGCTGGATACGGACGAAATTGACCGCATTGTGCAGTTTCTTCTCACCCTTTGATCCGGATTCATGATCGAGCCACTGGAAAACCGGCGCCGGCTGCTCCTGTCGGGACTTCGCATGGCTGCCGCCCTGTTCCTCGGTGCAGGGACCCTGTTCCGGCTGGCCCATGCAACGCAGGATCCGCGGCCGGAATTCGCCGCACGGGAGTTCGGGGATGCCCTCGAGTCCTTTTTCGGTGTGCGCGAAGCCTCTGATGACGCCTCCATTGAAATCGAGGCCTCGCTCGAGGTGCTCCACGGAGAACTCGTTCCGTTTCGGGTCTCCGCCCCCGGCGTTGAGAAAATCGCCCTTCTGACGGATGCCAACAGCGACCCGATGATCATGGCCATGGATCAGATCCGGGACCGGCGCGCGGTGATGATCGGCCATGCGCGGTTGCAGCGCAGCGGCCGTCTCGTCTGTTACGTCCTGCGCGACGGTCAGCTTGGCAGATCGGAACGACGCGTCCAGATTGCCGGCGCCTGGCGCGAGGTGGCGCAATGAGCCGGTCACCTGCAGCGGAAAGAATATTCATCCGCGAATCGGACGGCGGATACGATGTTATCTGCCGGATCCCGCACGTGATGTCCAATGAACGTTACCTGACACGGGTCACGTTCCGTCGCAACGGTGAAGTCCACGCGCAACTCCTGCTGGGCCGCAACGTGTCCAGGAACCCGGCCGCCGGCACGCATTTCAGCGCCCTTGAGGCCGGTGACACGGTTGGAGTCGACTGGCAGGACATTGCGGGACGGACCGGTGAATTCAGCCGGGTCTTCGACGGCGGGGCGGACTGAGCATGGGATTTTTCCTCCGCCGTGGAACTGCGGGGCGAGCCTGGTGCCCGCATGGTCTGAAGATGGGGTCCGTACTCATTGTCGCAGCAAACCTGCTCACGGCTTCGTTGCCTGCCGGAGCGGATTCCATTCCCCCGGTGGCGGAAGTTCGGGATGACATCCGCCGGTTTCAGGACTTCTTTCTCTCCCGGTTCCCGGGGGTGCCCCTGGACGCCTACCGTGATGGCGTGGCCGCCCTTCCGCAATATTCCAGGCAGCGGACAAACCGCGACCTCCTGCTTGCGGCGCCCCCCCACCTGGACGAGCTCGAGGCAGGCAGGGCGGGCTGGGATGCGCCGATGTCCAGCGGGCTGTCCCTGCGTGACTGTTTCTCCGGCAAGCCCCCGCCCATTGCCTATCCCTACTTTTTCGATGGCGCGGTCCATACCGTCGCCGGTGACATCAACCTGTGCCGGAGCCAGAATGGCGAGGCGCTCCTGGATGCCATGGGCAGTGAAATGGCCCGACTGGTCGCGGCCTTCAAGGACCCCTGGCGGGGACAGCCCCTGGATGTGGACTACCGCGAGGAGGAGGTCCGCCGGCTCTATGCCATCGGGCGGCATTTTTTCTGGGCCAAGAGGGGCCAGATGAACCTGTCCTGCGCCAATTGCCATGTCCTCAACGCGGGCAACCGGTTGCGGGGCCATGTGCTGAGCGCGGCCCTTGGTCACGGTATGGGCTATCCGGCCTACAGTATTCGCTGGAGCCTGGGCGGCGAGCCCATGGGAACACTGCATCGGCAGTATGCCTATTGCAATGCACTGGCGGGGGCGGCGCCCCTGGAGGCCCAGAGTGAAACCTATGTCGGCCTCGAAC
>CAZMKQ010000218.1:0-5077 GCA_964566955.1 uncultured Caldilineaceae bacterium
TCGGTATCTGCTCTGTCAACCCGTGATAGTTCATAGCCGACCAGTGGGAGATCATGGCTGGAGAGACGAGGGCTGCGGCGACTTCGAATTCATGGACATTCGCAACACCGGGAACCATGGAAGAAAGCGCGTAGAGTCCTCGGCGCAGCGGCACGATCCAGTTGTTCCTGCGGAGGTGGTGCAGGGCTTCAACAAGGTAGGCGTCTTTCAGGCCGACGCGGGGCGCCAACTGTCTGGCTCGGTCCGTTGTGAAAATGCGGTCCCCCTCGTAGGCGAGGAGCCGGACCAACTCGATGCCGACAAGGGATTGCTTGGCCTTCGTACCAACTGTCATTGAAGATTCCAAGGATTGCATCTGGGCGAACAAGCCGCTTGATTGTAAATTTACAGCGAAAATTGGACAGTGTCAAAGGATCTGTACCCTATTGGTGAAGATGAAAGGTCAGAGAATAGATGGCATCATCTTCCGTCAACCCATACTCCCCTTGAGGCCATCCGCGTTCAAGACTACGGCTGGATGTATAGACAAAAGCATCGGTCCGACGGACGAGTAACCGCCAACACCCAACTCCGAGGCCTCCATCTCTTCCCTTCACGTAATACCGATTCGGTACAAATCTGGCTTAGTCATCGGGTGCCCAGAAGCGAGGTCTCCCATGGCACGCACATCCGCCGTCATTAGCCGCCGCGGATACAGCAGCGGCGTTGCACACGCAGTAGCAAGCCGAAATCGTGGCGGAAGTGTGCCTGCGCCTGAGGGCCAACTCACCAACAGGGAGTGGACAAGCCGTCTTTCCTGACACCAGCACAGAGGGTGGCGGGCGCGGTCCAGAGTTTGTGTGTAACGGTATTGGACGCCGCGTTCCCACCAAACCCAAGCCGTCCCCGGGGAAGCGGACCTGTGGCTGGACCGGTCCCGAGTGGTAAAGCCGTCCTACACGCCCAAGTTGAAATCCAGTGGAACGGTTCTTCCAAGAGCGATGCCAGGGCGTGTATGCCTCACTGGCAGCCAAGTAGGAGGCCTTGGAGACTGTGCCGCAGAATTTGGCAGACCGATTGGCCCGGATGCGCCACTTGTACGGCTGGGATTGAATCCGGGAGGTTCTGGCCCTGATAGCCTCGCCTGCGGATGCTCAAGCGGCATTGTCAAGCGTTGACAACTTCAAAACGTGTCAGGGTTGCAAGCACCCAAGCCTTCTCGGACTATTCCCTGACGGTCTGAACAAAGGCGGAGCTGGAGTGAACGTCAGCCTTTTTGCACCCAACCGCCGTCTACGTTCAGCACCTGGCCCGTCACATTGACGGCCCTGCACAGATACAAGGCAGCCTGCGCAATGTCCTCAACGGTTTGGGGCCGTCGCAGCGGCACATTGGCATCCAGTTTCTCCTGCATCCAGGTCGCATAGTCCGGACGCTGCACCTCAGCGAACCGGGCCACGTTGGCTCGATAGACCCGTTCCTGCATGGGGGTATCGACAATTCCGGGAGCGATCAGGTTGCAGCGAACCCCGAATTCAGCCATATCCAGGGCCATGACCTGCCCGAAATTAATCAGTGCAGCCTTGGCGGCGCTGTAGGGAGGATCGTTGCGGGCGCCAAACTGTCCGGACACCGAGGCCAACAACACAAAGCTCCCGTCACCGCGCTGGACCATGGGTTTGACGAAAGCGTGGGCCACGTGCACCGCACCCAGGGCATTGACCTCGAATATCCCCTTCCAGTCCGGCGGGTCCAGCCGCCAGAAAGGGTACCCCGACTTGCCGGAACCCAGCCCTACGGCATAGACGACATGGTGGACAGGAGCCTGTACCTCGCACTCCGCAGCCACGGCTTGCACCGCGTCCCAGTCCGTGACATCGGCCCTCAGGCTGTGGCAGTTCAGTTCCGCAGCCACGGTTCCGACCTGCTGATCCCAGTCCACCAAGGTCAACTTCGCTCGGGCATCGTGCAGGGCTCTGGCAATGGCGGCACCAATACCCCGTCCGGCCCCGAACACCACGGCATGGCGGTTGGCTACCTGCGACATGGTTGCACTGTCCCGTAGCATCTTGGTACTGACTTCAGCCGGATTCGATCAAGTAGCCGGCGGAGGAAACCCGTCGGTGGAGTTCGACCAACTCCGGTTCGTCTCCGACATCAACCATGGTCGTAGTCACCCCTGGCATGAGGACGGGCAGAGTTCCCCTGCGGAAGAACGCCCAAACGGCCGATGAGTTGTGTGAATTATTCGCGAAATGCACTTGGAGACCGCCTGGTTGCCGATAGGTGACGATGCGTGGCGGAAGTTCGATTTCATCACCTAGCGCCTTGTAGTTGACCAATGCCTCGACATCAATTTCCACACCAAGTCCCGGGCGGTCGGGTACCGTAACCAGACCATGCCGCACTTTCAGCGGTTCCATCAGGAGATCATGTTCGTAAATCCCGGTGCACGTGATGGCCGGCCACTGGGCATGCGTAAGCACGGAGCCAATGTGCGCCGCCATGGCGGCGGTCAGGCCGGTGCCCACCATTTGCAGGAAGAAGGGCTTTCCCTGTGCCGCGGCTGCATGTCCACCGCGCATGATGGCCGACACGCCACCGGCCATGACATAGCCGTCGCAAACCCCGTGGTCTACGCGAAGTGCCAGTTCCTCCGAGTAGTGATGGGCCACGGGACAGGTAATGGTGTCGCGAATGGCCTTGTTGCCGTTGGAGTCCGCCGCCGGGATCGGTCCCTCCACGAGTGCCATTTTGGGAAACCGGTCCTCCAGACGCCTCAGTACCGGGATGGCTCGGGGAGCGGACAACAGGAAGTCGTTCCAGTCCGTATCGATTTCAAACGTGTCCGGCGTCGCTCCGCTGATCAGATCGAGGGTTTTGACCACGTCGAACCAGGGCCGTGTCTTGATCTTCATGCTGGTGTAGCCGTGTTCGATCGCCCACAACGCTTCCTGCCGATACAGATCGGGCGGCATGTCGTGGCCCCAATGGGACACGGGACAATGGGTTCTGCAGGATCCGCCCAGCAAACGGGCGACCGGTACTCCCGCTGCCTTGCCCGCGGCATCCAACAACGCCATCTGCAATCCGGCACCCAGCCGGTCCTGCCACATGAGCTCAAACGGGTTGCCGCCGACCACGGCCTGATGGTCAACGGAACGGCCCCACGTGTAGTTCTGGATTGTCTCGCCCGTGCCGATAACCCCGGACTCCAGTTCAACGATCGTCACTTCGACTTCAGACCAGGCGTGGATCAATGCCCTCTCCATCTCCCGGCGAATGGATCGCCGGGTGGGTACCCACAACAGGTGAGTCTCAACGGAGGCGATGCGCGATTGGTTCATGTGCAAAGGGCCAGCGTGGGCGTAAGGTGCAGCAGGTGGGCGCTACCGGATCTTCGGCAAGGCCGGAGCGCTACGATACAGCGTTCCGCTTGACACCGCGATTCTACTCAAACCAAGACGGCTTCCGGCTGCAGCCCTTCCAGTCGCGTCGAACATCACCTGGCGGACCAGCCGCCATCCATGACCTGGGTGGATCCGGTGATGGACTGCGCATCCGGTCCCGCCAGGAACAGTACCATCTGAGCCACTTCACTTGGTTCCACCATGCGCTTGACCGATTGTGGTTCCAGAATGACCCGTTCGATCACCTCCGACTCCGGCATGCCGCGGATACGCGCCAGATCCGCGATCTGGTTCCGGACCAGAGCGGTGTTGACGTATCCGGGACAAATGGCATTGACCGTGACACCATGGGCGGCCACTTCCAACGCTGCCGTCTTGGTCAAACCCACCAGACCGTGCTTGGCTGCGATGTACGCACCCTTGAACGGACTGGCAACGAGACCGTGGACGGAGGCAATGTTGATGACGCGACCCCATCCCCGTTGCTTCATGCCCGGGAGAACCGCCTTCATCAACTGAAAGGGAGCCGTCAGCATGACTTGGATGAGCCTGGACCACATGTCGTCGGGAAACTGGTCAATGGCACTCACGTGTTGCAGACCGGCGTTGTTGATCAGGACTTCGATGGGGCCGAAATCCGCAACCACCCGGGAGCCCAGGTTGCGCACCGCTTCCATGTCGGACAAGTCGGCCTCGACAAACGAAGCGCCGATGGCTTCCGCCACTGCCTTTGCTGCGGGGTCAATGTCGGTCACGATGACACTTCCGGACTTGGCGGCAAAGGCCGTCGCCACCGCTTCGCCGATCCCGCGGCCCGCACCGGTCACTAGCACGGTGGTATCCCCCGCAATGGTCATGGATGCCGAATTCTCCTGCCTGGCGGTCATGGGGAACCGGGGTTCACAGGCGACACGGGGCAGTCGCCCAGATGCGTCGGGCTACCGGACAGCCTGATTGGGCCGTGCGGTTGCCAAGTCAGCGAGACCGGCCGGGCAGGCCGCATGGTTCCGCGCGAAAAGATGGCAACGGGTTCGCGGGCGGATACGCTCCATGTACCCGCTTGCAGACAGGCCAACAGCACCGTCAACACCTCCATGTAGGCAAGGTTCATGCCGGGGCAGCGACGGGGCCCGCCGCCAAACGGAATGAAGGCGTACCCCGCGTCCTTGGCGGCAGCTGGATCCAGGAAGCGTTCCGGATCGAACACATCCGGGTGGGACCAGTGTTGAGGATCCCTGTGAATCAGGAATGGTGAGATGTTGAGCAAATCCCCTTCGCGAACCGCCAGGCCGGACGGCAAGGTATCCGGCTCCAGGGCCACGCGCCGAATGGCCCAACCGGCAGGATACAGCCTCAAGGCTTCGTCCACCACGGCCCGGCCATAGCGAAACTTGGCCAAGTCCTGAAGGGTCCAACTCCCGTCCGCCGGGAAGGCCAGACTGGCTTCCTGCAACCGCCGCGCCACATCCGGATGTTGGCCAACCAGCAATAGAATCCAGCAGATGGTGGCCGACGTGGTTTCGTAGCCGGCCAAGAGAAGCGTTACCAGATCGTCGCGCACCTCCTGTCTGGTGAACTTCGCCTTGCCGGTTTCTTCATCGTGCGCCAGACAGTAGCCAAGCACCGTCTGGTCATCCATGGTCCCTGCATCGATCCGGTCGTACACGAACCGGTCGATGGCGGCCAGG
>CAZMKQ010000219.1:0-5046 GCA_964566955.1 uncultured Caldilineaceae bacterium
TAGTCGAGATTCTGGACGCCCTGAAGGATCGCGCGGCGACCGGACCAACGGACATCCTGGTCTGGTCAATGCTGGCCGTGAACTGCGGGGCCGACAGCTTTGTGGCCATCGCCCTCGTCGGCAAACTCAACGGAGAGTGGCTGCGCCCCATTCTGGCACTGCCCCACGGGATCCCCTCACGCGACATGATGGGGCGGGTCTTCGCACGGCTGGATGCGAGCGAGTTCGAGGCGGGCTTCCGGGACTGGGTACAGGAGGCCTTCGAGCTGACCGCGGGTCAGCTCGTGCCTGTTGACAGCAAGAGCGTGCGCGGCTCCCACGACCGGGGCAGGGCTTCTGACAGGGGTAGGTAAAGCCTCAATCCGCACCTTTGTCCGTAAATAGGGGGCTACCCGGTCGGTGGATCCTTCGCCCTGGAACGGGGCGGGCACTTTGCCGGCTATACCCACGACTACGAGAACACGGTCGGCAAGGACCACGGGCGCATCGAGATCCGCCGCTGCGGGGCGACGGGCACCCCCGACCGCGCGGGGTGCGGCCTAGTCAGCTTAGTCTGGGTCGAATCCGAACGCCGCTGCGGGAACAAGGTCACAACTGACATCCGCATCTTCTTTTCCAGCCTGCTGCCCAAGGCCCGGTTCCCGTTGCAAGCCATGCGCGGGCATTGGGACATCGAAAATACCCACCTCTGGATCCTGGACGTGGCCTTCGGCGAGGACGACAGCCGCATCCGCACGGGGTATGCCGCCTACAACAGAGCCATCCCAGGAGCATTGCCCACAACCTGCTCCTGCAAGGCCGGTCGCTCAAGGTAGGCATCGCCAACAAACGGCTAGCGGCGGCTTGGAACAAGGACTATCTGTGCCAACTGATTGGCCTCAAGCCCAAACCCATTTAGATGCAATCGCCCTGCGGAGGTGGTTACGGCGGCCGCTCGTCGGGAGGCACCATGCGGTACCCCACGCCGGCCTCGGCAAAGATATAGACAGGGTTGTTTCCATTCTCCCCTAGCTTGCGCCGCAGCCGCATCAGATGGGTGCGGATCACGTAGGGGTTACCTGGATTCTTCCATCCCCACACCCGTTGCAGCAGATAATCGTGAGTAAGTGTGGAACCGGCGTGGACAGCCAGTTCGGCCAGCAGGTTGTATTCAGTAGAAGTCAGGGGCAGCATCTGACCATCCATTGTGGCCAGCTGACGGCTGAAGTCAATGGTCAGTGCCCCCTTAATATAAGGCCCCAACGGCTCGGTCGGCCGGGCCGCGACTCGTCGGCCCAAGGCCGCCTGTATCCGGGCCCTCAGTTCCGAGGGTGAGTAGGGCCGGACAAGGTAGTCGTCGGCTCCCATCTCAAAGGCCTGCGTAATGTCCCAGTCGCGCCCTGCGTCGAACAAACAGAGAACCGGCACGTCTGCCACCTCCAAGAGGTCCTGCATGAACGCGTCGGCATCGACGCCGGGCAACACCAGGCTCGTCAGCACCAGGTGGGGTCGCTGTTCCGCCATCAGACGCAGGGCCTGCCCCGGCTCGCCGACGGCGGTCACCGCATAACCTGCGTCCGTGAGGTCGCGGTGGACCTTGCGCAAGTGCTCCGGGTTGGCATCCACCACCAGCACGCGTACTCGCCAACTGGACGCAGAGGCATAAACCGCCATTTCCACTGGTAGGGTAAAGATAAACCGGATGCCCTGATGGGGGCCGCTCTCGGCCCGGATGCGGCCCCCATGGGCCTCCACCACCCCTCGGCAAATGGCCAGATCCAACTCGGGGCCCTGCCCCAACCGGCCACCGTCCTTCTGATCGCCGAACTTCCGGAACAGGTGCTGCAGATGTGCGGTTGGCACTTCCGGGCCCGCGGCGGCAACGGAAATAGTCATTTCAAGATCCTCTGCCGCAGCACCCACCTGTATAGCGGCAGACTCTGGGGAATATCGTTCCGCACTAGACAGGAGATTTCCCAACACCTGCACGATGCGCCGATAGTCCGCCATTACCCGCGGTAGTCCGTGGGGCAGGTCGAGACAGACTTGGTTACGGCCCCCGGTGCTGAGAAAGACGGCACGGGCCCGTTCCACCAGCAAACCCACATCCGAAGGTTGGGGAAACACCGACAGGTCGCCGGTGTCCAGGTGGGCTGCATCGGTCAGGTCGCAGATCAGGTCCAGCATGCGATCGGCCTGGTCGTTGATAATGTGGAATAATTGGGTTGTCTCGTCCGGGTCCCGCAAATCAACAGCCCGCAGCGCCGCGGCGGCAGACCCCTTGATCGATGTCACCGGTGCGCGCAACTCCTGCCCCACCAAGGCCACAAACTCAGCCCGTTGCCGCGCTAGGTCATCCAAGGGTGTCATATCCTGCAGTGTCACCGCCACGCCGCCCTCCACGGTGGGGGCGGGTGTGGAATTGACCAAGGCCGTAACCCGGTGCCCGTTTGGCACCATCAGGACGATCTCCTCATCACACACCGTCTCGCCGGCGATCAGGGCCAAGGCAAACTCCGACAGTGACATCTCTCGACCGTCCGACCGGCGGAAGGTCAACACCTCCAACAGGGCCTCCAACGACTGGCCCGGATCGGCCAGACTGTTCACAAGGCGCAGGGCCTGCCGGTTGAAGTACCGGTCCCCTCCCGTAGCCACATCAAAAACCACCACCCCCACCGGGATGGTGTTGAGCAGGGCGTCCAGATCCTGCTGGACCGCCGCCTCATTGTTGAAGTTCAACCCTCCACCACCATTCGTACAAGTCCGCTCCCACTGGTTCTTGTCGTCCGGCATGAGGCTACCCCCTTAGTTGCTCCTATCTGTTTGACAATGGTAACACCCGGTGACAGCACCGGCCCGCCACTTCGTGGGCCTGATGGCCCGCGGCATAGCCTGAAGCGGCATCGGGAACCACCCGGTGACACAATGATCGCCCATGACGGCCCACAATCAGTATCAACGAGGTGGAAACAGTGCCGTATCAACGGGGTAGCCGGATCCTCGATTGGGCCCATGTTACACTCCGCAGGGACGCTCATATCTCTGTAGGACCTTACATGCATGTTCCCCACTACCATTGAATGTACACCATCCCCGGAGAAGGTAGCCGGTACCGTCCAACGTTCGGGTGCTGACTGGGATTGGCGGGATGTGCCCCATGTTGGCGAGACGGACAGTGCGGCGGCGCGGTTGGCCCGCATACGCCGTACGTCGACGCGGTTGAAGAATCCTGCTGCTTGGCAGGAGACCCTCGAGATGCTTCCGCACTACGAATCCGACTACCCCTACGATCCGGCCCACGAGTACGAACGTGATTGGACTACCGACCCGGATTACGCGGCCGGGGTTCAACTCATTGAATTCGACCAGGATGGCTTCTTGAGCCCTACCACATCCCGCCACACCCCTCTCTTTGGCTATTTGCTCAAGACCCTTTGTGATGGTTACGGCAACAGGGTTACGCATGAGTTGGAATTCCACTTCCCGACCCGGACATCGCAGGCCTTGGGACGCCTGACAGCTGCCATGGAACCCAAGAATCGGGTGGTGCCGGATTTGGCAGTGCTCGCAGAGTCCTACACATTGCCGGAGGGTGTGGAACGCAGTTCTCGCAGTCGATTGCTGGATACCGAGGCCGGCCACCCTGTTCCGGACTTGGTGGTGGAAGTGGTTTCCCGCACTTCCAAGGATCGAGATTACGAAGACAAAATGTCTTTGTATGCCGCATTGGGCATTTCCGAGTACCTGCTCATAGAACCCGGAGAACCGGCAGACGAATTTGATGATGGCACCTTGGGCTGCCTGTTGCTGTTCCGCCTGGATGAGAACAGCGGGATCTACGAACCCGTCAGTGACATTGACGATCCCTATATCGAGGCAGCCGGATTGCGTCTGCGTATGGTGCATGTGGGGCCGTCTGCTGAACCCTGTGTGCAATGGTGGGATCCTGACCAACACCGTTGGCGAGACCATGCCGGTGACCGGGAACTGGTTGCCAAGGAACAGGGCTTCGAACAGGGCATCGAACAGGGGGAGTTGAAGAAAACCGTTGCTTTCCTGGACGCACTCTGTCCGGACCTTCCGGTATCCGCCCACAAGCAAATCGAGTCCCATTGGCAGGAACACGGTTTGCCCGATGGCATCGAGACACGTATTGTTGAATTGTCAGCCAATCCGAGCCATTGGCGCACCATCCTGGATGTTCCGGAAGACAGGGATGATGAGGGGCAGGATCGGGTCCCCGCCTAGCGGCGGGGTTTTCTGACAACCTCCCGGCCGCTAGGCGATGCCGGTACATGGCCGACATCCCTACTCAATGTTCATGATCCAGAACGCCTGTGCATAGGTCTTGGTCGGGTCTGCGTAGACGGCTTGGCCGTCCACACTGCCAAGGCGTGGCCACCAGTTTGCGTCAACATCCGGTACGCCGCAGAATGCGATGCGGTCGCCGGGAGTGAGCGTTGCGGCCGGGCGGTGCCACTGGTGGTCTCGAGGCCGCGACACTACGACGGTAGTACTGGCTCCTCCGTCCGTATGAACAGGACTGCTTCGTGGGACGGGGCGAGATTTGGTGGATTCCGCTGTACTTAAACCGCCCGGTGCCCCTGGTGGCGCAAGCACCGTGAGGGGTACCCCAGGACGATTTGCATCTCAATAGGGTACCGGGGCAGGTGGACGCAGGGCTACAGTGGCCGATTCTGGATTCAGTCTGCGGAGAGCCCCTCAGGGACAACCCGATGCCTTCGTCTTTGGTCGAGATGCTAGACGGCCCGGGGATCCGCGGATCGACCGGCCCCAGCTGCATCCTCTGACGGGCCTCCTGGTGATGTCGGTGTTGACTTTGCAGTGCCGACAGCTTCGTGGCCATCGCCCTCTTCGGCCCACGCCTCGTGGAGTTGGCTGCGCACCTTCCTGGAGCTGTCCCGCGGGATCCCCTCGCCCGACACACTGAGACGGGTCTTCGCACGGCTGGATGCGCGCGGGTTCCACGCGTCAGCCAAAGAGCTCTATGGGACTCAGTAGTTGGCCTTGAGGTCCATGCCCTCGTACAGATAGCCCACCTGG
>CAZMKQ010000220.1:0-4900 GCA_964566955.1 uncultured Caldilineaceae bacterium
TTGCCGCAGCGCATCAAGGCGAGTATATTGCACAGCAGACGCACGGGACACCTCTGTCGCTGATGTCTTTGATCTGCTTCAACGATAGCAGGCCCCGTGCGTTGCCTGGCAACAGCTTTGGGCTCCTCCCCCCGCTTCACCCTCTTGGCGCGCCCCAAGCCCTGCTTAGGCGGGAAATGGCGCGTCCCAACGGCTCAAAACTGTCCAAACCATAGTCATATACAATCGTGCCAATCGGACTCGGCTTCGAGGGCAATTGCACCCCCGTCCGAGAGAAATGTTCCTTTAGATTAGCCCAACAATCCTCCAAATTCCGGTCAGCGTCCAGCACAATACCCAAGACCTGCCGTCCTGAAACCTTTACCTCCACATCAATAGCATCGAGGAGCTTGGATTGGTTGTCCTTTTCGTGAATGGCGAAGGTCTGCGAATTGGATTTCAAGATTACACTGAAATCATGATCTGATCTTTCCACGCGGAACAAAGCAGACCGTTTCCCGCATAGCTGCCCAACCATATGCTTATCGTCTTGACCTTCCACCAGCAGAACGTGAGACACTTCATGGGGTTTGACTATCATCACCTAACCTCGACTCGCTGGAGAGCTGCAACCTGAAGGTCTTGCTCTGTGTACTCCACTGCACGCATTTGGTCTCCGAATTGGTCAATGCGCACCAGTAGTCCATCAAGCTCCTCATGCGCAACCGCAACTTGCGCGAAAGCGATTACAGAGTCGAAACTGTGGGTGGTGGCCAAAACCTGGACGTTCAGCTTTTTTGCCAGGCGGAATATCAAATCCCACGCTTCAATCTGGATCGTATGATGCAAGCCATTTTCAAATTCATCAATTAGCAGGATTCCGCCACTGACATTCACGAGTGAAAGAATGATGCCGAGAAGACGGTTCAAGCCGTCGCCGAAAGAGCGTAGCGGAACCGGCTGGGAGAATTTGTCTGAGCGCACCATTGCCCGGCTGGGCGGACGATCGGATGAGTCACCAATCATGGCGAAGGCGGAAATGCTTTCGTCTATGATCTGCAACGCCTCCAAAATATACGACTCTCTGGGCGTCAGCGAGATATTGTACCACAATGATGCCAGCCCCGATGTTCGCTCCGCACTGGAGGAATTGATGAATCTGGACGACGGAAGCTTTTGACTGGATGCGAAATAGGAACGGCGACGGCGACTGGAAATAAGCAGGTTAATTCTGTCAACTGTATAGACCTTGTCTTCTTCTCCTGCCGTGACCACTAAAGCTGGAATACGATCAGAGTCCCATTCAGAAACATCCTTCTCTGCAACTAGCCTGCGCATGCCTTCTTCGTCGGATTCTTCCAAAAACCACTTTACGTCCATCCTTACCTGACGTGAGCCATCACAGGTTGAAGCAAGAATAGGTTGTGAAATCTCGTCCATCTCCGGAAATCCGTAAAACAAGGCAGAAACAGGGAAAGCACTACCTTCTGGCTCCTTCTCCCAAGAAATGTTTTCCTCGCGAAGTTGGAGTATTTCGCGAATGATATCAGGTGATCCATCTTCCATAAGAAGGCGGACGGCTTCAAGTATAGAGGTTTTGCCGAAATTGTTCTTTCCAGCAATTAGGGTTACGTGTCCTAAGCGCTTAATGTCAAGATCCCGAATTCCCCGGAATCCTTTGATTGATAAACTGGGAAGATGGAGTTTTGCTGATGGTGATCGCGAGTGCATAGTCAGGTGCCTTTGGTTGTGATTGCTTCACACACATGCAACATTTGGAAGTTAGTATAACAGATCTTGTATTGGTGCTGGTATCACTGCAGGATGTTGCCAAAGTCGTCATCTGTGGTGCTGAAAGCTTTGTGGTCATCACTCTCTCTGGCTGGAGCGGCGAGGCCTGGCTGCGCACTTCCTGGCCCTGCCCAACGGGTTCCTTAGCAACGACACGCTGGGCCGGGTCTTCGCCTGCTGAATGCCACCTGGTTCGAAGTTGGCTTCCTGATCTGGGTGCGGCGCGCGTGCACGCTGACCGACGGCCAGTGCATGCGAAGGTTCTACAACCGCCACGACGGGCTGGGACCGCTGCATCCGGATCGCTTTCTGGACCCACACCAACCGTCTGGAGTTGGCCCAGACAGCGGTGACCAACAAAACCAAAGTGCGTAGACGCGGCCGTCGCTGTCCATGGCCGGCCCCACGTTGCGGTCCACGCCCAAGGCTCCCGTCGCTGCCGGTGGCCGCACGCGGTCGGCCGGCACTTCATGGAACACATGGGCATACCACCGGGGATGCCGTTCCGTGCCTTCCTTCAGCAACCACACCTGCCGAGCCGGGCAGCCCGGGTACCGGCCGTGGTTGCCTGACAGCCGCACCCAGCCCACCTTGGGGATGTGCAGGCGCGTGCCGTCCAGGCGCACCGCTTGCGGGATGGTGAAACCGGGCGTGGTGCGGTGCCGGGACTTGAAGCGGGGCAGGCCGGCTTCGGCGCTGGCGAACGACCGCGCATATGCATCCGCCAGGTACTTGAGCGCGTAGCGGACCACCGCGGCCGGATACGCCTGCAGCCAGGCATGGGCCGGGTCGTTGCGCAGAACCGTGAACCGCTGGCCCAGGGGGAAGAAGGAGACGGACGGCTTGGGGCCAATCCGGTACATCTTCCCCATGCGATGGCGCCATTGGCAATCGGCCGGCATGTGGTCCCGGACGTAGTGGCAGGTCCCCGCAATCCGGGCGCACAGGGCCGCCTGCATGGCGCTGTCAAAGCGCACGCGGTACCGCGCGGCGCGGAGCACCGGGGGCTCTGTTGTAGAGGCGGGAACCACAGTCCGGGTTGGCATGATCAACCTGCCTGTGAGGGAGCCGTGCAGTGTTCCAGCACTCACGGCTGCCGTCGTTGTAGCCGGGATGATGCCAAGTCCTCGATACAATCCCCCTTAATAACAAATTGGAATGGCTCACGGGCAAGCAGGACAACACCTGCTTCGTCCGTCACCAGGGAATCGGATGCATCCCTGACATCCCGTTACGGCGATGGATTCGTCCCGAATCCACCCCAATCGACCAACCTGCCTTGGTTCTGACAGATACGTGCATGGCCGATCCGTGTCGTGACGGTTCCGGCGCGCCGGAACCGTCACCCGCCTGACCACATGGCATGGTGCACGGCATTCGGCCCGGCGTCCGGGGACCCGGACGCCGGTGGTATACAGCTATTAAGGCGGCTGCTCCCAGTGCGCAGCGAACGGGCTTCCTGTGAGGATCTCGAGTACGGATTGTTGTTTCGTTGGTTCCTGGACATGGACTGGCTGGAGTGCGGCTTTGATGCGACAGCCTTCACCGGGAACCGGCCGCGGCGGCGGGCGCACAATGCGCGCCGCGTCATGTTCGACGAGATGGTGTTGGCAGCGCACGCGGGGGGCTGCCGTTGGACACGTGTTTCAGTGTGGCCTCCTGATCGAGGTTGCGACCTCAATCAGGAGCTTCCGTCCCAAGGAAAGACCACTGCCTCCAGCCACAAATGACGCTCCCGGCTATCCGTCCGTGGGATCTCGGAGCACGCGCAGGAGCCATGCGCCCCATGCCGGCACCACGGACCCCGAGGCGCGGCAGCGCAAGGGCCGGAGCCGAGAGACGAAGACACCTGCCCGTGCGCGGCCCGCATCGTGGGTGTATCCAGCAGCACCCTCTACCGCTACCTGACGCCGGACGGCGAACGGCGGTCGGGCACACCGACCCTGGCCGAGTAATGGGTTCAAGGACAACGGTTGGGGCTGGAGGGGTGTGACGGGGAATTGACACATGGGCATGCAGACTACTTTGGGGCACCGAGGCACCGGCATCGAGTTCTTGCCCGGGGGACCGTTGGCGGCACAAGGCATCGCCGCGGCGATGCAGGCACTACTGTCCTGCATGACGCAAGCAACCGAGGCCGCGGAGTACCACCGGTTCCGGTATGTGGCCATGCTGGTTTTCAGGCCAGGATTGTTCCCTGTGGCAAGCTTCCGGACATGAATTGGGAGGTTGTCTTCCATCCGGAGTTCGAGCCGGAGTTCGAGGAGTTGTCAAGCCCCGTGAGGTTGAAACTTCTGGCTGCCACCAACTACCTTGCCGAAACCGGTCCGAATACGGGCCGTCCCCACGTGGACACACTGAAGGGCTCTCGTCATTCCAACATGAAGGAGATTCGCTTCAACGCCGATAATAGTGCCTGGAGATTCGCATTCGCGTTCGATCCCCGGAGAACGGCCAGCATTCTCGTGGCGGCTCACAAGTCGGGAAATCCCAACAGTTGTTCCACAAACAGTTGATTGATACTGCAGACCGGCGATTTGGCGCACACCTGGAACGGTTGAAACAAGGGAGAGCGGCATCATGACAACCCTAACCGAAATGCTGGAGGCCCTGTCGGAGGAAGATCGCCAGCAGGTCGAACGGCTCACGGAAGAGTTTCGAGCCAAGGCCAGGACGTGGCAGGCGGATGCAAACAAGAAACGGGCTCTGTCGGCCGAGTCTTCGCCTCCGGCGACCGTTGCCGAGCCGCACAGCGACCTGCTGGAAAAATCCCGGGCGGGCCCGGGCACGCTGGCATCCGATGGGCGGTTGGAGGCTGAACGCCCTTGATGGCAACGTAGCCAAGCTTCGAGAAGACCACCTTCGGCGACCAAGAACTACCTGGTGGTCACTCCTGCGCGGCATGCCGGGTTGAACGAATTGGCCAACCTGGAACGTTACTTCCTCTTGTCCGACCTCCGCGGTTTCCCCAAGATGCGCGACGAGTTCATGGAGACGATCTTCAACCACGGTCTGCGCATCACCAGGTTCATGGCATCCGCACCCAATCCTGGGAACTGACTCCCTGTCGGAAGGGCTAAGCGTCTGGCCCGAATAAATTTGGAGGTTGAAGTTGTGCGTTGACCTGCGC
>CAZMKQ010000221.1:0-4723 GCA_964566955.1 uncultured Caldilineaceae bacterium
GGGCAATCGCATGCTAATTGGACAGGACCTTAAGCAGGTAGCCGTCGTTCCAACCAGCCTGCTTGCGCCTGGCGGCAATGCCGCCCTTGGCCGTGGTCTCCCGGCGCAGCAAATTGAGGGCCATCCGTCGCAGGAGCGACAGGTTGTGGGCGGCATGGCCTGTACGGATGCGGCTGGCGTCCTCCCGGAAGGCCATGTCCAGGACCCAATGGAGGGAGTTCTCAATCCCCCAGTGGCTGCGCACGGCCTGCAACAGGATCCGCGCATCCGCCGGCAGACTGGAGATGTAGTAGCGGGTCTCCGAGGTGACTTGGTCCCCCTGTCGCCGTTGGGCCTCGATCATGACCAGGTTGCGCAGGTCGGACCAGGCCCCATCGGGGTCCACGTAGCAGCTGTATTCCGGTGTCCCGAGGAC
Source organism: uncultured Caldilineaceae bacterium (assembly GCA_964566955.1). GTDB lineage: Bacteria > Chloroflexota > Anaerolineae > Caldilineales > Caldilineaceae > Bin34. Next base: position 416 of record CAZMKQ010000221.1, read on the forward strand.
CCAGCAGCGGCGCGTCTCGATGCGACCGTGGTTCTTGTTCACGATCTGGTGGAAGTCGTGGTCGCAGCCCTTGAAACCCTCGGCCTGTTCGACGGCGAAGGTCTCGACCACGGCCTCGTGCAGCTGTGGCTGGTTGCCCTTCAGGGCCAGCACATAGTCGGTCCCCCGGTCGCGGAAGGTCTGTGCAATCCGCTTCTGGCAGCCCATGGCATCGATGGTCACGAGGCAGCCGTCCAGTGCCAGGGTCTTGAGCAGTTCGGGAATGGCCGTGATCTCGTTGGACCGGTCGTCCACCCGCCGCTGGCCCAGCACCAGCCGGGCCTCGTCCGCCCAGGCACTGACCAGGTGCAGGGGCGACACACTCCGGGCCTGGTCGTGCGAGCCCCGGGCCGCCTTGCCGTCCACGGCCACGACCCCGTGCGGCAGCTCCAGGAAGGTCTCCAGCCAGGCCTGCTTCTGGTGGCCGAAGAACTCAACCTCGGTCCAGTTGTCGGCACCGCAGATGATGGCCAGGGTGGCAATCAGGAGGATGGCCTCCAGGGAATGGCGTCGGGCCTGGGGCCGCCGGGGATCCTCGACCGCGGTGAGCAGGGACACCAGGGGGACAGGAGAGGGGTCGGCCATGAGGGGCTCTCCTCGGTGAAACGAAGTCTCCCATCCTACCCAGGGCCGGCACTGTCCCCATTAGAATGCGATGCCCTGGAGGGTCTTATAACCATAAGTTGACAGGAGGGGCGGAGCGGTACAATGCCCCCGGACCACCACAACCGAGCAGAGACCATGTCGAGCAAGCGCATCGCCGAGCGGGTTGAGATTCACCTGAAGTACGAGGGACCGGACGTTGACAGCGGCACAATGGCGGAGGGCCTGGTATGCGGATCCGTGGGTGTGAGTTCTAGCTGGACGCGTTCGACACAAGTGGTGCCTTACCGTATGGGTTGTGCTGCCAACCCCGTGCGTTCGCCTTCTTCGCGAGTTTTCTTGCGGCATCTCTTCGTTGCTTATTAGTCAATCCACTACAGTCCCCGCTCACATGTTCAGGAAACCCGATGCCATCATGTATGGTTGTTACCCCTTCTTGCGTACATTCGCTTACCTTGACTTTCACCACACCTATTGAACGCAAGTTCAAGCATTGAGTGTGGTAATCCCAAGCATCCTTCGGGGAAATCATATCTCCGTGATAGAACGATATTTCTTTATAATTGAATGCTTGGGATGTCACTCGTTCGTTTCTGATCCAGTTCTTGACAATCTGACGCAGCAGGAAAGTGTTGACATTCACGATGCTAGTGACCTCAATCTCTTCAGTTCAGTGGCGAGCCAAGTCCACGATGTGGACTTGGTGAGAGCAAGTACTTCCTCCTCTCCGCTTTCGTGTTTGTCGCAGTTTGTGTAACTCCATTCACCTTCACGTTTGCAGAGGTCAATCGTAAGACCGGCCTCGTAGGGTCCGATGGACCACTCGATCTGCACCCCACCCTCTGGCTCTGGGTAAATGTACGGATAGGGAAGATCCTTGTGGTAGTGGTCTTCCATCTGGTCGGCTAGCCAGTCCAAATCTTCTGGCAACGGCGCCTTTCCGTAGCCGTTGCCCCAGTCGGTCACGTATTGCATCCCGTCCGCCCAGCCATCTTCCAGCATCTTCAACTCGTTTAGGGTTTGTCGGATCTGGAACTTATCCTTGATGCTTTCGGGATCGCGGGCCGCTTCGGCGGTCCCCCAATATCCCATCTGTCGGGAAAAGGTGTAGGTGTCAAGCACGGAACCTGTGATGTTAGATTCGATGTGCATTGCGTTCACCAAGGCATTGAGGATCGTGGACGCAACCTCCAACCACTCCGAATGTACATTGTGGTCAGCCTCGCCAAACAGATCGCATAGGTAGCTGTCACTGCTCATGAAATCCTGTGGTGATGAAAACATGAACGCCTCTGATTCGTGGGAACCACCAGCGACCAACAGCATCACGTCAGGTTCCGTGCTCCACTGCTCACCATCCGTACCTGTGAACCTACCCCGATACACGTGGGTGTTCTGATACGGTCCTGCCAAGCTGATGGCAAACCTAGGCCTTCTCTGTTTCATGTTGGAGGGCTGTCCGGTCGGGGCCTTTAGCACCGGATGGGCCAGGCTACTCTGACTCATGCGGGTGTACCTCTGTCAATACGGTCGCTCAATGCACAAGCCTCGTTCCACACGCGCTCAAGGGTTGTGGCAATGTCGGATTGTTCCGGTATCACAGGTTGCTCCTTGTGCAGATTGAGGGCAAGGAACACCTTGTGGGTGTCACGTGATCGGTAGCGTGGTTCGGCAACGAATTCCCAGCGTTCATCCGACGCTTCGTATGTCAACCTGCCTCCGCCACCAACTGCGTCCCATCCCTGAGCGGCAAGGTCATTTGCCCTGAACAGGCGTTGGCTCAGATACTTGTCAGCAGTCTCACCGGAGTCTTGCTCATAGACCATCTCGACGTTGTAATCGTGACCCGTAGGCAAGGCCCCGTCGAGCTCAGATTTGTCTACAGCCAGAGTGGTAACCTCCGCAATCCGCGACAGATCATGCAGATCACTTGTATCTGGATAGGCTCGCTCAATAACTGATCTGCCTGCACCGAGTTGAAGCGTGATCCTGTCCTTGGGAAACTCTAGGAGTGTGGTCGGCTCTGGGGGTTTCTGGGCTGATGTGAACTCTAGACCGAGTGTTCTCGTCACTGCATCCCCACCCACTAACTCAGAGAAGGATTCCAGCTGCCGGGATTCAGTCAGCAGCCTGATCCCCACCAACACTAGGTTGACCTTGATTGCTTCTTGTTCATGCAACGCCATCTGTAGCACTCCCTGATTGGCAAAATGTACGGCAAACCGATCGGCGAAGATGTCAAGATACCCCGTTGCTGACGGGGTTCGGGCGGTGCTGAAACACCGCCAAGGTAGGTTTGTTATGAGAAATCTACCACAGATTGTCAACATGCCGTCCTGTAGGCACTACGCCAGGGCAATCGCATTCTAATGGGGGCGGTGCCGGCCATGGGTAGGATGGGGGGCTTCATTTCACCGAGAAGCCCCCCTCATGGCTGACCCTGCTCCCGTTCCCCTGGTGTCCCTGCTCACCGAGGTCGAGGATCCCCGGTACCCCCAGGCCCGACGCTATTCCCTGGAGGCTGTCATCTGCGGTGCCGACAACTGGACCGAGGTCGAGTTCTTCGGCCACCAGAAGCAGGCCTGACTGGAGACCTTCCTAGAGCTGCCGCACAGCATTCCCTCGCACGACACCTTCGGGCGCGTCTTCGGTTTGTTGGATCCGGCCCCGCGGGAAGCCTGCTTTGCGGCGTGGGTACAGTCGCTGGCCGCCACGCTGCAGGAGGGGGTCGTGGCCGTGGACGGCAAGGCGGCCCGGGGCTCGTACGACCAGGCCCGGGGCGTGTCGCCCCTGCATCTGGTCAGCGCCTGGGCAGACGAGGCGCGGCTGGTCCTGGACCAGCGGAGGATGGACGACCACTCCAACGAGATCCCGGCCCTGCTCGAGACCCTGGCGCTGGAGGGTTGCCTCGTGACCATGGACCGGGTACCCTCTGGGTGGAGCTGCCAGAAGCGGATTGCGCAGACCCTCTGTGACCGGGGGGCCGACTATGTCCTGGCCCTGAAGGGCAACCAGCCGCAGTTGTACGAGGCCGTGGTCGAGATCTTCGCCGTCGAACAGGCCGAGGGTTTCGAAGGCTGCGACCACGACTTCCACCAGATCGTGAACAAGAACCACGGCCGCATCGAGACGCGTCGTTGCTGGGTCATCGGGACACCGGAATACAGCCGCTATGTGGACCCCGACGGGATCTGGCCCGACCTGCACAGCCTGGTCATGATCGAGGCCCAACGGCGGCAGGGGGACCAGGTCACCTCGGAGACCCGTTACTACATCTCCAGTCTGCCGGCGGATGCGCGGGCTCTGCTGCAGGCCGTACGCAGCCACTGGGGCATTGAGAATGCGCTCCACTGGGTCCTGGACATGGCCTTCCGGGAGGATGCCAGCCGCATCCGCACCGGCCACGCCGCCCACAACATGTCGCTCCTGCGGCGCATGGCTCTCAACCTGCTGCGCCGGGAGACCACTGCCAAGGGCGGCATCGCCGCCTGGCGCAAGCAGGCCGGCTGGAACGACGGCTACCTGCTCAAGGTCCTGTCCAATTAGAATGCGATTGCCCTGGGACGTTACGCCTGGATGCCCGTAATCCCGACTCCCGCATGCTAGGGTTTTAGGGCGTGTGGACATTAGCGGGCAAAGGGGTTTTGCAGCCAATGGCGCACGGCC
>CAZMKQ010000222.1:0-72 GCA_964566955.1 uncultured Caldilineaceae bacterium
GACTGTATTTGCACGAAAACGAATTGACGGGCCCTATCCCGCCCGAACTGGGGCAACTCGGCCGACTGCGAA
>CAZMKQ010000222.1:172-4644 GCA_964566955.1 uncultured Caldilineaceae bacterium
AGCTGTATTTGCACGAAAACGAATTGACGGGTCCCATCCCCCCGGAACTGGGGCAGCTTGGTCAACTACAAGGACTGGATTTGTCTCACAACCAGCTGACGGCCATCCCGCCTGAACTGGGGCAGCTCGGCCGACTGCGAAAGCTGTATTTGCACGAAAACGAATTGACGGGTCCCATCCCCCCGGAACTGGGGCAACTCCGCCAACTGGATACCCTGTATTTGCACAACAACGCATTGACAGGTCCCATTCCACCGGAACTGGGACAGCTTCGCTTTCTCGCCAGCCTGCATTTGGACTACAACCGCTTGACGGGCCCCATTCCCCCAGAACTGGGGCGGCTCCGCGAATTGTGCTGGTTGTATTTGGACCACAACCGCTTGACGGGCCCCATCCCCCCGAATCTGGGATGGCTTCCGCAATTGCGCAGCCTGCTTCTGCATGCCAATCGCTTGACGGGCCCCATCCCCCCGGAACTGGGGCGGCTCGGACAACTGCGCAGCCTGGGTCTGCAAGGCAACTGGTTGACGGGCCCCATCCCCCCGGAATTGGGGCAGCTTGAACATCTGTACGAACTGTATCTGCATGTCAACCAGTTGACAGGCCCCATTCCCCCGGAATTGGAACGGCTTCGCTACCTGAATATCCTGTGGCTCCATGGGAATCAGCTCACCGGGTGCATTCCTCCGGCACTGGCACCGATCTGTCAGTGTCCCGACCTACCCTTGTGCCCGTAGTCCGGGGCCGGTTTTCGATCGGAACCACCCCGCTCCGGGAAGGGCAGCCGGAGGCTTCACCACCGGCCAGGGCACACGCGGCCGCTTCTCAACCGCGGAACGGAAAGGGCTCCGGGTGGAGGTAATGATCCCTGACAGGGACGCATGCGTCCGGCTCGGAGTCGGCTGCGCAGACTTCCAGGGTGGGTTCGGTAAACCGGGCATCGATCAGGTACGGGCAGGCGTAGCCCCAAAAGGTTACCGAGAGCTCGCGATCCCGCCAGTAATTTACCCTCAACAGCCTGTGGTCGGGGTCGTCCCCTGCGCGTTCCCAAACCTCCAAAATGTCTCCGACCGCCACGTCGAAGCCAGACAGGGAGCATGGTAAGGAATCCATATCAGGTACCGGGAAATAGACCGGATTGGGCCGGGACACCTTCACGCGGAGGCTGGCGGCCTGCAGCGTGTCCCACAGGCGATGGCCCGGCGCCAGGGTCGGTTCCAGCAGGGGCATGGCCAGCCCGAGCGTGTGGATGTGGGGCGCATGGGCCAGAAAGTCCGCAGGCAGGGCCGTCAGGTTGAGCGCGCGCAGGTTCAGAAGCTCCAGATGGGGTGCGTGGGCCAGGAAGTCCGTGGGGAGGGTTTCGACCCGATTCACGCCGAGTTCCACCTCGTGCAGGCGGGGCGCATGCGTGAGAAAGCCCTCGGGCAGGGCTTCCACCTGTTGCAGATCCAGCAGCAGGGACCGCAGGTTGGGGGAGCGATCCAGGAAACCGCGGGGCAGGACCGCAACGCCGTTGGCCAGGAGCCGGACCGTCTCGAGTCCGGGATGGCGGGCCAGGAAGTCGGGCGGCAGGGCGGACACGCCATTGGCATCAAGGCTCAGGTGCCGGAGTTGCGGGGCATGGACCAGGAAGTCTTCGGGGAATGCCGTGACCAGCCCCAGTTCCAGCTTGAGTTGCCGCAGGCGGGGGGCGTGGCTCAGGAACCCCTCGGGCAGGGAGGTAAGGGGCGTGACCTCTTTGACGCGATTTAGAACATTCCCAAACCTGTAGTCACGCTCGTATCTTGAATAGTCCAGTTCCAGCTTCTCCAGGTGGGGGACATGGGCCAGAAACCCCGACGGCAAGGTTCGCAGCCGGGGCACATGTAGCTGGAGTTCGACCAGCCGCGGCGCATGGGACAGGAAACCCGCCGGGAAGGCTTCCAGACTTTCCACGCCAAGGGACAAGGTTTCCAGATAGGGTGCCTGCGTCAGAAAGTCCGCCGGGAAGGCTTCCAGCTTGTCGGCTCTTAGGTGCAGAGTTGTCAGATGCGGTGTCTGCGTCAGGAAGTCCGCGGGCAGGATGGTCGTGCGTCCCATGTCCATCCGCAATTCCGTCAACTGCGGCACCGGCTCCAGGAGGCGTTCGGGCAGCGAGAGCGAGCCGGTCGCGTTGAGGGTCAGGGCGGTCAGATGCGGGGCATGTGCGAAGAAACCGCCCTGCAACGCCAAGCTGTTGGCCTGCAACGTGAGGTGGGTCAAGGCGGGGGCCTGGGCCAGCAGGTGTTCGGGCAGGGCGGTCGTGCCGTACACGCCGGTCACACGCAAGGTGAGATGGGTGAGACGGGGCATGGCCGCCAGCAGTTGTTCGGGCAGTTGTTCGGGCGGGGCAATCTTGCCGGCCACTCCCAGTGTGAGATGGGTGAGCCGGGGCATGGCTGGCAGGAAGGTCTCCGACAAGGGAGAGGAGGCGGACACGGTCAGGCGGGTCAGGCGGGGCATGTGGGCCAGCAAACGGGCCAGCACCGCCGCCGGGTATGGGCCCCCCAGATGCAGGGACTCCAGAGCGGGAACCGGCACCAGCCAGTCGCCGGGCAGTTCCAGGCCGTCCCTGCCATGAACCGTCAAATGGGTGAGCCGGGGAACCGGTGCCAGCAGGGCGGCGGGCAGCTCCAGGCCCTCCCTGACGGTCACCGTCAGATGGGTGAGATGGGCAACGTCCTCCAGGAAGGTCTCCGGCAAAGAGGTGCGAACATCCACGGTCAGGCGGGTCAGGCGGGGCACATGGGACAGCCGTAGGACCAGGCCCGGTTCTGCGACTGGGATCGGCTCCTCCCAGGGAGCCGGATGCCAGGTCTCCAGATGCAGGGACTCCAGGTGGGGGACCGGCGCCAGCAGGTTGGCGGGCAGGTCCGGGTCGTTGATGTTTCTGAGTTCCAGATGGGTCAGCCGGGGTACGCCTTCCAGGAAGGTCTCCGGCAAGTCTCCGGGGGAGTACAGGAGCAGATGGGTGAGCCGGGGCACGGGCGTCAACAGGGTCTCCGGCGGTTTGGAGGAGGACAGTTCCAGATGGGTCAGCCGGGGCACGCCCTCCAGCAAGGTTTCCGGCAAGGTGCTGTAGGACCCCACGTCCAGGTGGGTCAGGCGGGGAAGATGGGCCAGGAGTGGGACCAGCTCCTCCGCAGGGAGGCGGTTCGCTATGGCCAGGGACTCCAGATGGGGGACCGGTGCCAGCAGGTCGGCGGGCAGACCCACGTTGGGGCCTGCATCCCAATTGTCACGGGCGTACCCGAGGGACAGATGCTTCAGCAGGGGTGTGTACCGGAACAACCCCGTTGGCAGCACCAGGAAATTGGTGGGATCCACCTCCAGCCGCTCCAGCCGGGGGGTGTGGGCCAGCAGGTCGGCGGGCAGGCCGGGGTCCGGGAGGGTGTGGGCCACCAGATCCGCGGGCAGGCCGGGGTTCGGGGTCGACACCTGCAATGCGGTGAGGTTGGTCAGGCCCAGCAGGGCCTGCCGCACAGAGGGTGCCGCGAGCATATCCAAGTGCGCGACGGGGAATTGGGCCAAGGACAGGGTGCGGATGCGGGCCAGATGCTCCCAGTCCACCTGCGAGCAGAGCGGCGTGGCTTCCTCCAGAGCCTGCACGGCTTCCAGAATGGCCTTTCTTACGTACCGGGGGCGTGCGCAGACCTGCGGCTCGCTGCCGGCCAGCGGCCAGGCCAACATCGTGTGATACCGGAGATGGCCCACCCCGTCCACCCCGGCATCATCCACATACCGCACATGGCCCTGTCTGTCCACGCGCATCCGAAACACCCGGCGGTCGGTTTGGTCGGGATGGGGTGTGCCGTCCGGCAGGACCGGCTCGGCACTGACTTCCCAGGTCACGGGCAGGACCGGTCGGAAGCTCTCGGGCACGGTGAACAGCACCTCCGGTTGGTCCCGGGCCAGGAACTGCACCGGGGAACGGTCCGTCTGGAATGTCGCATACACGGTACCCTCTTCCCGCGTCAGGTGGAAGGTGCCGGCGTGGTTTTCCGCCAGGTTGCGGTAGGGGCCCGTCGCTTCGGTTCCGGATGGCGAGGCTTCGTCCTGGGCGGCGACCGGGGCGGCACCCCACAGCCACCCCAGGCAAAGCAACAGCGGCAGCAGCCCTCTGGCCCAAAGGCATTTCCCCGCAGTCCGGCCTGGCAGGGTCTGAAGGCGACACAGGGTTTTGCTCATGGCTGGCATAGGGATCTGACTGTCCCCCCTGGGACGCCAAGGTCCAATCCTACCTATTCTAGGGCCTGTCCGGCAGTCCAGGTTGCCGGGTAGGGAGCCGCCGCCACGCTGTTCCACGATGGGCTCGTGTTCTCTCGTACCCGGAGGTGGGATGGACCCGCGGTACGCCTGCCGCGACGGTGGATCCGAGGTGTTTCAGCCGGAAAACAGTGTGGGCGTGCAGGTCAGGAAGTAGCCGCCACTATTGGCTACCAGTGATCGGGGAT
>CAZMKQ010000223.1:0-4623 GCA_964566955.1 uncultured Caldilineaceae bacterium
CCCCTGACCTGGTTGAAGTGGTCGGAAGATGCCGGTCCCGTCTTGTTCTCGATGGCGACCAAATACTGCTCTTTCTTGAAGAAGATCGTGATGTCGACATAGTCCAACTCTCTTTCGACACGGATGTTCGCGGCCTCGAGGTTGACTGTGGGAAGAGGCTTTCTGTCTGCTGCCTTGAGCTGTTCATTGACGTGGTTCACAAACCATTGCAGGAATCGATCATCGATACCATGGGTTTCGGCAGGCTGGAGCAGCCATGCCAGGACGTTGCTGTGGCGTATCTCGTAATCCGCGTACCGGAGAACATCGAACGTGTTGAACTTCCTTTGCAGGGAATCCCGATGGTATTCCCGGAACCTAGGGTCATCGATCAGTTTCCGCAGTTCGCCATCCACGTGGTTACTCTCCTCCGATACGGATATGGTCCTATAATACCAATCCAGTACAATGATTATTACTTAACCGGACCCACCCGGGCGCACGATGCGCAGCAGCTCAGTTTGGGATTGCCAGGTTGCGCGGTCCTGCTGGCTGCCTGTCTCCCTGCCCGGCGGCAAATCGCAATGAGCGTGCCTCGGTGCCCTGTTGCACCTACTGGGCGGTCCTGCCGGTCCGCCTCATGCCCACAACTTGGCCTGCTCGGAGTGTGCCCGTAAGGTCCGCGTTTCAAGGGCTGCTGCATAGTGAACTGGACTTTGTACAAAGTCCAGCCAAGGGCGAAAGGAACCGGAAATCATGCGCAATCTTCTCCCCACACTGAACGAAGGGGCCATATCCGATTGGGTAGGCTCACAAAGCTTCCAACGCGGACACAGTTACTTCAAGGGTGGGGCCATCTTCGAGACGCGCCTTCAAGGCGACACCCTCAAGGCCTTGTGTCAAGGCTCGAGGCCCCAACCATACAGGTTGTGGGTTGCCGGCAGTGACGAAGGCATCAAGGAGGCCCATTGTTCCTGCCCGGTGGGCGGCGGCGGACATTGCAAGCACATCGGGGCATTGCTGCTGACTTGGTTGCACCAACCCGATGTCTTCCGGACGGTGGAAGATCCGGACGCGAACCTGGAGCGATTCAGCAAATCGGAACTGATTGCCCTAGTCCAGCAAATGCTGCAGGTTCAGCCCAACTTGGAGACCTTGCTGGAGTCGGCTCTGCCCAGAGACAGCCGGGGTAGCCCATTGGTCGATCCGGACAGTTACCGTCGGCAGGCAGCATCCGCTATCCGAAGCAGTATTGATGGCTGGGACTGGGATGGCACCGGGGGCATTGGCGTTGTATTGGGCTCCGGCGACAATTTCCTGGCCAAGTCCGATTATGCCAACGCCAGCATTGTGTACCAGGCGGTGGCCCAGGAAGTATTTGAGCATTTTGAGATGTTGCACGATGACTACCACGACAACGAGTACTTGTACGACGCAGTGAACCGGTGTGTCCAAGGACTTGGGAACTGCCTGGTTGCCGGTGACGACGATGCCGTGGCCAGAGAGAAAGCCCTGCAAGGCCTCTTTGCAATCTACCGTTCGGAGTTGGATTATGGAGGGTACGGCTTGGGGGATGGCGCGGAGGACCTCATACTGGAACATGCCACCGAAGCAGAGAAGAACCTCATTGCCGGTTGGGTACGGGCCGCCCTGCCGGCAGCCACAGGTCGGTACGACGGCTATAAACGCCAAGCATACGGCAGTCTCCTGCTGGACTTGGAGGCCGACCACCTGGACGACGACGCCTTCCTGGAGATCTGTCGTGAGAGCGGCCGCTTGGACGATTTGGTGGACCGCCTGCTGGCGCTGGGGCGGTTGGACGAGGCCTTGGCCGAAGCCGATCAGGCCGGGGACTTGGACTTGCTGACCCTGGCGGGAATCTTCAGCGCACATGGCGACGGTCGCAAGGTGGAACCATTGGTGGCCGGGAGGATTGAAACGACCAACGACCATGGTTTGATGGCGTGGCTCAAGGAGCAACACGAAGAACGCGGGGAGCTGGCCGAGGCTCTGGCCCTGGCCCAACAGCTGCTCGAGCAACGTCCCGGCCTTGCCGCGTACCAGGACGTACGGGAGCTGTGCCAGCGTCTTGGCATCTGGCAGGAATCACGCTCGAAGTTGCTGGCCGAGTGGGCCGCCGCCCGGGAATACGGCATATTGACCGATGTTTACCTGAGCGAAGGCGAAATAGACCTCGCGTTGAAATCGGTGCGGCAATACGAGCAGATTTCTCGCTACTATGCTGGAGACCGGCTGCTTCGAGTGGCCCAAGCCGCTGCGGAGACGCGTCCCCAGGCCGCCGTTGAAATCTACCGGGGACAAGCGGAGGAGTTGATAAAGGCTCGCGGTCGGAATCGATACCGACATGCTTGTACCTACCTGATTACGATGCGGGACCTTTACCGCCAGATGTCGCAGGAACCGGCGTGGACCGACTTCATGGCCGAGTTCCGGGAACGCCACCGGCGATTGCGCGCGCTGCAGGATGAGTTGAACAAAGCCGGCCTGTAATCCTGTATCAGTGCCAGGATTTGTGAGCGGTGGAGATCCGCGTCAGTGCGGGTATCACTCCGAGTATGTCCTGACGCTGCTGTCAGTCTGTCCGGGTCGCTTCCTGAACCATGGAGTACTGGGGGACCAGTTCGTGTCACCGACCACAGATCCCCAAATACTTCGGAGTACACCAGCCGGACCGGAACACGCGCTCAATTGGGAATATATGCTTGATTGAATGGGGTGGCTAGCACTGCAACGAGAGGTTAGGGTGGCTGTTCCGCGCGGCATCGTCGTGCGTGGGAACGGGCGGCGGCATTGCGGACCGCGCAGTCCTGCAAGACGGTCCAGGACCCCTGCCAGCCGGGCGCGGCCGTGCCGCAGCCGTTGACGCCCCAGGGACAGCACGGCCTTCAGGGCCTCCGCCAGTTGGTACAGGGTCAGGCCGGGCTGTTTTTTTGAGCCGCAGATGGCCTTGCAGCAGGAAAAAGTGCAGGAGCATGCACAGGGTCGTGTGGCGGTGCCAGCCCTGCCAGCTGTGGCCTTCGTAGTCACCCAGACCCAGCAGCTGCTTGCCTTCCCGGAAGTAAGTCTCGATTGCCCAGCGCGTGCTTGTCAGGCGCGCCAGCCGGACCGGCCGGATGCGGTTGGGGGCTTGGCAGAGGAACACCTTGAGCCCGTCCGACCCGGGCCGGCGGCGCAGCACGAGCCAGACGTCGGGGCCGGGCTGGCCGTTGCGGGAGGCGACCACCCGCCGGATGGCAAAGTCGGCGTACTCCGGTCCGCGGCTGCCCTCCCGCACGCGGCGGCGCGTCCAAGCCTCCGCGGGTAACTGGGCCGCCCACATGCACGGGCGGCCGGGGCCCCGGCCGCCAAGACGCAGCCGGGTGCGCGGCACCACGGTCGGCGGTCGCTCCGGCCAGAACCGCGTGTCGACCGGCACCTCCGCCACGTAGCACCCTAGACATGCAATTCCGGGAGGACGACTGCCGCCTGCGCACGGGCCACGGCCTCGCCGTGATGGACATCCTTAGACGGACCGCCCTGAACATGGTGCGCACAGTTCAACAGCATTTCAGCGCGGATGTGTCCATTGGCCTGTTGCGCGACCGGATTGGACGCCACCCCCGGATCCTGGCCGCCGCCCTGACCTGAGCGCGACTTTGCGTTTACTCTGACTGGGAATTGCGCCGGGGCCATCAGCGGTTGCAAGTGGAAGAACTGGACATCGAAAAATATATCGATTGCCTTGAGGCTTGGTACGCAGGCAGAAAAGAACTGCGGCGTTTGGAAGAACAAGATGGGACGCGAGAGCCGGGGTCCTACCTGACGGATTGATCATTGCCAAGGCAGGCCCAGGTACGGCAGCAGGACAAACCGCAGCCGAATCAGATTGTCGGCCATCCACTGGCGAGCGTCTTCCAGCTGATCTTCCGGATCACCCAGAGCGGCCGGCGTGTCGCTTTTCAGCATGATCCAGGCCGTCTTGTCTTTCTGGTGCTGTCCCCATACGGATTCCTGCAACTTGACATCAATCGCCACCCGGTGCAGCTGCAGGGCCGCGTACCGTTGCTTGAAGTCGGGCCCGTTCAGATAGAGGTACACACGGGGCGTTCCCACCATACCCACGGCGTAGACCATGCCCGGGTATTCGGCCCGGAACGATCGCCACCTGCCCTGCAGGGCACCCCTTCCCGGAGACTGAAACCCTGCTCGGCGCAACCTCTCCACCAGCGGACAGTAAAACTCCGCGTAAAGCGTGACGGTGGGCTTTGTTTCCGGGGTCATTGCTGGGAATCCTTTGATCTATTCGGAGACGTCAGGAAGGCCTCAATGGCTTTCCACATGTCGTTCACATCCTGCTTTGTGCAGACGTGGATCTGCACATCCGGACGATTCATCCAGGCAATACCTTGACTAGGGCATTGTCCCCAGTGGGCCAACCGGCCACGGTTTCACCCCCGTGGTGTCTTTGTACAAATACCCCTGTCAGCGGCTAATGTGGACGAACACAAGGGTCCCCGAACCCGGTCCATGGCCCAACACCCAGCCATCACCAGCCTTGACGCCGCCGGCGGCGCTGGGGGTGGTCCACTTTGTAAAGCCAGGCGGCTTCTTCCTCGGACAGCAACACGTTGCCGTTGTCGGACG
>CAZMKQ010000224.1:0-4590 GCA_964566955.1 uncultured Caldilineaceae bacterium
CCCTGGAGGCCAAAAAGGAAGCCCTGGAACCGATCCTGAGGGCTTGGCAGGCGGATCCGGCGCGGGTGCGGCAACTGTGCGGCTGGGGCTGGATCCGGGACACCCTGACCGACCTGCCCGTCGCCACACAAGTAATACAAACATGATGGATTGGTATAAGAACATAGGCCTCAACGAGTTCATCGTCGGGAGCGTTGCCCAGGGGCGTGGAATCGAGCCACGCTTGCGCGAACCGGATGGCAATCCCCGGAAACCCGCCGGAGAATTCAACGATCCGACGTTGATCCCAATGCAACAAGTCGGGAGCAACGTTTTTGACGATGGCTTCGGTCACCGCATCTGGAGCTTGGTCAACTGGGTAGGTTGAATCATCGAGTGTCCCGGTAGGCTCAGCAACGTCAATCGTGACGAGGGAAAGATGACCGTTTGCCGGGGAGACCATGGAGGAAAGCCGCTCGTGGAGCTTGGGAGTACATTCGTCAACGACCACAATTGCTCGTTTTCCGCTGTCGACCAGTCTCTGAACCGTGGATTTGAGGGGCTCGGCCCCAGCTTCTCCCTCGACGGCATACAGCACCAAACTGCGGAACCGGCACAGCGCCTCCAGGGCCAGTCTCGACTTTCCGACTGCGGTTAACCCAATGATGCGAGCGACCTTGCGAGGTTCGCCGGTGGCTGGATCCAGTAGGAATCCACGAAGCCTTTCGATCGCTCGTCGTCTACCCGGGGCGACTCACTGTGCTCAGTACGAGCGGTCCACTGGTCGTAGGAACGAAAGGGGCCAAGACCCCGATCCACCTGCTCCAGAAGCCATGTGGCAACTGCCAAATAAGCATTGACCCAAGAGGCGATCTGACTGGCATCGCGGAATTGGACCTGTGCATCATCGATGACTAACCCGGCACCTCGGAGTGCTTCGCGGATGCGGTCCTCTCTGCGTTCAATCAACTGCTTCGTGTACGGGTTCGTAGACAGGAAAATGTAGTGTCCGCCCTGCTCCAGGACTGACCGGATCATGCACTTGACTTTCCCCTCACTGGCCAGCACCTCATTACCGGCATCCGCCGGACTGATTTTTCCAGTCTTAAGCTGGAACTGGCAGAGTCGGCCGGGTAGGAAGCTGGTCCGTTCCGGTTCCCCGGTCCACTGGATGCGTCCGTCCTCCCCGCCATCGGGCGCGTCAATGTTGTCGGAGACATGGATGCCGTCAGCTGGTATGCCATGCCTGCCGGCCTCCGCATGCAGCAGCATGAGCAACAACGCCGGAAACATCTGTTTCGAGACGCCAGCCAAGTGCTGGCTGGCCACCTCAAAGGGAGAAGGGTGTGCCACCAAGTCCTGGCTACTCACGGATTGACCTCCCGGCACCGTTCCCGCCGTCGGGGGTGAGGTAGCGGTAGCGGGTGTTGGGCGCGATGCCGGTCACCCTCATGCGCAATCCTCGATGTCCGTGAACTTCCGGTGCGGTTGCAACAGAGTCGTGGTCAATAGTCACACGCGTGGTCAAATCCCTCCGAGATGGATTGCGGAATGCATCACGCCGCGCGGGCCTCCAATGCTTCCTCAAGCATCTCCGTTCACTGGGACTAGCTTACCGCTTCGGAGCCGGATTCCGGGATGGTGGTACACCGCACAATCCCGCAGTTTCACCGCCGGGCGGATTACACCAAAGGTATGCGTGCGACCACCGCCGGAGACCCCGGCCCCGCTCCCTTCGTATTTCCAGTCGTCGGAGTTCAGGAACACGACATCGACACGCCGGATCACCAACTGCAAAGCGGGTTTTATGGTTTTGGATCCACAAGACAACGCCAGACGATATACCAGCCAGCGTGATCGTAATGGGACTGGATGGGCCACCCGCGCAGGCTGGCCTTGCTTTCCAGGCAGTCTTCCAGACGCAGTGGAGGCGATGCCCCGCGCCGCCTCAGGTCCGGAAAGCGTGTCTGCGCCGTCGCCCTGTGCCGGTGCTTCGTCCGTGGACTTGAATCACCGGGCACTGTTTCGATCTCATTGATATTGGTTGCCGGCCGCACAGGCGGCGAGGGTCCCTGCAATGGTGTTGCCATGACAACCAAGGCGGCCCCCCCGTCATGGATTACATCCCAACCCCTGCCCGACACCCCATCTGCCTGCCCCCTCTGCGGGGTCTGCGCCCAGCGGCGCAACGGTACCCATCCCCGCCACTTGGTCGTCCTGGGGCGGCTGCCAATCCAGCGTTGGTCGTGCCAGGCCTGTCACAGCAGTGCCTCGCCCTGCTGTCGGGTGTGACCTCCCGCCAGCGGCCCCAGTCCTTCTGGGAACTGGTGGCCGACCTGTACGTATACAGCGTCGGCTTCCGGGGTTTGGCCCGCATCCTGGACCTGCTGGGCTGCGGGGTGGGCGCGCTGTGGCGGGACGTGCCGGCGATGCCCCCCGGCCGGAGGCCCGACCCGCAGGCCGGCCTGGCTGGAGGTGGACGAGACCTGGCTGTCCATCGGTGGCGCAAAGCGACCGGTGGCCGTGGTCCTGGGGCCCAAGGGCCAGCGGCTGGACCTGCGGTTGAGTGGTCCCGGCTGCGACGGGGGCGACTGGTTCACGGATCTGGCCCGGCGGGGGCGCGGGCTGCCCATGCCCCACATCTTTTTTTGTTCGTTCCGCCCTGTGCGCCGGCCGTATGGGGAGCCGGCCGGGTGGGGCGATAAGATGAGGCGCCATGCCATCAAGAACCGGGAGCTTTTCGCATGATCCGTATGATGACCGCCGGGTGCGGGGGCCGGGGCACCGCCGGGTCCTCACGGGTTCCGGCGGCGGGGTGTGAGCGGACCATGGCACCCCGACCTCTGGCCTCCGGTGCGGGTCTGGATAGCGCGCGCTGGGCGGAGCAGGAACTGGGGGACGCCCCGTTGGGGGATGTGCGTCCAGGCCGGCGGCTGGTGCGCTGTGCCCGGGTCCAGGCCCAGGCGCCCCAGGCCTCCTTTCCCGGCGCGGCGCAGTCCGACCGGGCCCTGGTCAAGGGCTACTACCGCCTGGTGGACCGGCCGGACGGCACGCAGGTGACGCCCGACCGGATCCTGGCCCCCCACCGGGCGCGGACCCTGCAGCGCATGCAGCAGGCCGGACGGGTGCTCTGCGTACAGGACGGGACCGCCCTCAACTGCGCGGAACATCCCGGCTGTGCGGGCCTGGGCCTGATCGGTCGGAATCGGGCCTCGGAAGGCACGCGGGGCCTGCACATGCACGCCCTGCTGGTGCTGGATGCCCAGGGGGTGCCGCTGGGGGTGCCCCACATCACGTACGACACGCACCACGGGAGCCGGACGGCCCGTTGGCAGGAGGGCCTGAAGGCCTGTGCGGCCCTGGCCGCGGAGCTGGAGGGCGTGCGGCCGGTCGCCGTCAGGGACCGGGAAGGGGACATCTTCACGCTGTTTCGGCACCAGCAGGACCAGGGAACCTACGACCTGCTGGTGCGTTCCCAACACGACCGGTCGCTGGGCCCGAACCAGCCCCGCCTCTGGGCCACCTTGGCCCGGGGGGCGGCGCAGGCCCGGCGGACCCTGGCCGTCCCCCGCCCGTCGGCCCGGGCCAGCACCCGCCGACAGTCCGCGCGCCAAGCCCGCGTCGCGCGCCAGGCGCGTGTCGGCCTGCGTTGGCAGCCCCTGACCGTGCCGCCACCCCGAAACGGTGCGGACCGCCATGCGCAACCCGTCACCCTGTACGGCCTGCTCGTGCAGGAAGACACCCCGCCGCCGGGGGTTAAGCCGCTGACGTGGCGTCTCCTGACCACGGTGCCGATCACCTGTGAAGCCGACGCGGTCCAGGTGCTGACCTGGTACCAACTGCGCTGGCGCATCGAGGACTGGTACCGCGTGCTCAAGACCGGGTGTCGGGTCGCATACCTGGGCCACCGCACGGGCGACCGCCTGGAACGGGCGGTGACGATGCCGGCCGTCATCGCCTGGCGCCTGCTGGCCATGACCCTGCTGGGACGCGAAACCCCGGAACTACCGGCCGCCCTCCTCTTTACCACCCTGGAGATCCGGGTCCTCCGGGATCTGGCCCGGCACCGGCACTGGGAGGTGCCCGCCACCCTGGGGGCGACCGTCCTGACCCTGGCCCGGCTGGGGGGCTACCTCGCGCGCAATCACGATCCCCCGCCGGGGCCGCCGACCATCTGGGAAGGCTGCCTGCGGCTGGGCGAGCGGACGGCCGCCTACGAAACGCTCAGGGACCTCCAGTTGCTGGCCGTCGCCTGACTTGTGGGTAATGGGCAGGCCACGGGCCCTGACGACCGACGACGACCCCGTCTACGAGCCGGCCTTGGACGCGTCGGGGCTGGACCGGCAACAGTGTGCCGTGCACATGCAGCGCACCGTGGAACGGCACCTCCGCGGCCTCGACGAGGACACCCTGACCCACCTGGACCGGGTCCTGCTCCCCATCCTGCAACGGCTGGTCCGGGAACGGTCGCCGGAGGCCGGCCCGGTGCTCCTGGAGCTGTGGCAGGCGGTGACGCCAGGGATGGGTGCGCCTGGACCCGGAGGTGCGCAAGCTACTGTACGCCTAATGTGGAATTGGGAGTTGACCAAAAAAGGGGAAGCCGCGCAGAAT
>CAZMKQ010000225.1:0-4553 GCA_964566955.1 uncultured Caldilineaceae bacterium
TGGGCTACCGCCGGGCGCGCAACGCGGCCGCCCGCCGCGCCCACGCCCAACGCCGGCGCAGGTACTGCGAGTGCCTGTTCCGGCACTATGAAGTTTCGTTGCACTACTAGACAATCCACCCCGCAATCAAATCTTGCGATTGCCCTGGGGCCATGACCTTGCGGTCATGGAGAGTGTGGCCCTGATTGCCCGATACGTCGGCGCAGGCTACCAATCGGCCAATTCCAGCCTGCGGCGGGCCGGCATCGAACCAGGGTTTGAGGTGCCGGACCAAGTGGCCAGGACCGTGGATGCGTTCCGGCAATTCGCACAACCCATCGATGCCGGGACCGTGACCTATCGCGGGATCACAGATCAGGTAATCGAGCTAGGCGACCTGTATAACGACGCGGCGTTGGTCAGTTCATCCCAGTCCGGCCTGGTGGGGTCCACCATTCACGGGCGCGAGTACACCATCGGCACGTTCCTGGAGATCCGGTGGCCGGGGGACGTCCCGGCGACGATCATCAATTCAATGGAATTGGAGTACGTGACCACGCCCGACATTGTGTACAAGGTGGTGGCCCGCTACGAAAACGTGTATGTGCCCAGCGAGCACATACGCATCACTCGCTACTACGTGGTGGTGCCGGAGTTTGACCCCACCTACCGGCCGCCCCCCGCCGCGCCGCCGCTGCCATCCGAAGGCAGCGAATCGGCCATCGACATCCTGCTCAAACAACTGAAGTCGGCGCTGGCGCTCTACGAGGACTTCCCGGAACCGGACCAGGCCGACGTGTTGCTCAACCTCCTGGGGCAGGCCGAGGGGTTCGCCATGAACCTGCCGGCGGACTTCTCCGAGCTGGCCAAGCTGGCGGAGCTGGAGGAAGTGGGGGACCAAGCCATGAAGGCGTTGGACGACCTCGGATAATCCCAACGCCGGACGCCGTCAGCGACGACCGGCGCGGCTCCACTGGCCGGCGTCGTACAAGGCCGTCAGGCGCACCAATTCGGCCTGGACCTCCTCTGCCGTCGGCCAAGGCGCCGGATCCTGATCCGGGCCGTTGAGAGGCCGCGCCGCCACCAGATTGCGACGTGCATCCCGCAGGGTGGGCGGCTCCCCCGCGTCAAACGTGTAGCCGCCGAAGTCCGAGAAACGGTTGGTTGCCGGCTTGTCAAGTTTGATTTCCCGCATCCGGCACCTCCTCGGCAGGTTGCATTGGCACAGGGTCCCGGTTAATGATCTGGCGTGTGTTGCGGTCGAACAGCCCGGCGATGTCCAGATCCTGCAGGTAGGCTAGTTCGGCCTGCGCCATCTCCAATGTCGGGAACACGCGCTGAGCCTGTGGAGGTGTGCGTCTGTAGGTGGCCCATACCTGGGACCAGGCGTCGGCGATGGTGGGCGGTTCCCCGGGCTCAATGATCCAGGCTATCAGGTTGCCGTCCGAATCAAGTTGTTCCTGCATGCCTACTCCGCATCCTCGTCAACGTCGGCGTCCGCGTCAACAATCACCCGGCGGGTCTCCCGGTCGAACTTGCCTTCGGCGTCCATCTTCTCCAGCCATTCCAGGATCTGCTGGACGCGTTCGGGGCTGGGGATCGTGGGTTTTTGGCCTTCCGGGGGATTATGGAAGTCCCAGCCCCAGGCATACCACTGGGCATCGGCAATGTTGGCGGGTTCGCCAGGCTTGATGATCCACCCGGCCATGTCGCTGAAACGGCCTTGACCAACGTGTTCGAAGTATTCCGGCATGATGGGCTCCACAATGCAAGGGAGTCCATCATGCTACAATCTCCACCCGCGCGTTGCGGTCCCACAAACCATCCTCGTCAAGTTTCGTCAACCGGGCCAGCTCCGTGGCGATGGTCTCGCCGCTGGGCACCTCCTTCGCTTCCCCCGGCCCGGCGTTCCAGTACGCATCCCACAGGTTGGACATGGCGTCCGCCCAGGTGGGGGGTTCGTCGGGATTGATGATGTAGCCCGTCATGTCGCTGAACCGGTTGGGTTCCTGCCCGTCAGGCGTGGTCTTCACTTTCTCCATTGGGGGTCTCCGCAGGCGGTCGTTTCGTGTAGAGCGTAACGCAACGGAACATGAAAGCCCGGTCAGGAATCTTGGCTGCCTTGGCGCACAGCTCCTCCAACATGCGCTGGTGGTGGGGCTGTATCTTGTCTGCTATGCCAACAGTCCTGGGGTCGGGGATGTAAGACCTTTGCCGCTCTTTCTCCGTGCGATGATCCTACCGTACGCTGTCCAGCACCGAGGGCAGCGCCAGCGCTACGCCCCGGTAGACGAGGAACGTGTGTTCCCGGGCATGGGCACTCCAGCGGATGGTGCTGGGCCAATCCTCCCAGCGGTATTCGTCTGACCGGAAGCCTGCCGGCACGGGCGGTTTCTTCATGGCCGGGTCGCGCGTGTACGTCATGAGCGGGGCCGCGGCGTCCGCCGGCAGCGGCAGGCCCTCGAAGCGCAGCCGGGCGTTGACCGGTGCGAACAGCTGGCCGTTCACGCTCAGATGCCAGTCGGCGGGGTTCACCAGGCGATCCGGGTTCACCTGCAGCACACCGAGGCCGCTCGGTTCGGGGAACACGGTGGCAGTCCAGCCGTGCGTGGTGTAGCCGCCGTAGAAGCGGGTGTGCTCTTGGCAGTAGTTCACCACCACGCCCTTGTCGGACTGCGGCAGGCAGGCCGCCTGGGCCTGGACGGGTTCCGCCGCCGTGGCAGCGGTCGGGCCGGCCTGGCCTGCAAGGAGGGCGGCCGTGGCAATCACGGCGGCCCGCAGCATCAATAAACGGTTCAGGGGTTACCTGGTTCCTCACAAAGGTTCGGATACTTCGCTCCCGGTTGATAGGGGCCATTGCGGTGCCCCTGCAACTCGGGTCCGGGTGGAGCAGTCCCCACCGCTGGCCGGATTGGATACCGGCGACACAGAGCCGCCTGCCAGGCCAATCCCTTGCGGCACACAACCTTCCGCCGATCCGCTACCGTGCGTCCGGGTTTCAGCTGTGGCAAGTCCTGGCTGGGTATGGTCCTGTGCCGGCCCGCAAACCTTGCGGGCAAGAACGGCGCAACCTACGCCGCTGGCTGTGCCGAGGTCGAGGCCCCCGGCGGGCCGTTGGGATGCATTCGTTACCTCCAGGGGTTCCTTCTTCCGCCGGCGTAGAAGCCGGCGCTGATGTCCACCCTCAGCTCACCGTGGCTGTAGGCGGTGATGGTGGCGTTGACCACGTTGAGTCCGGTGGGCCACCTGCACTTCCTTGCGGTTGTCGTCCAGCAGAGACAGGCGGGCGGTGCCGTCCGGGCTCACTTCGAGGCGCACCGTGTGCGGCCCGCGGAACATGTCCTGGCGCCGCACGATGGCCGGCAGGGTTTCCGGCTCCGGCGCTTCCTCCACGATCTCCGGTACGATGGCCGATAGATGCTTGTCGCTCATTGGCAACCTCAATGCCATGCCCACCGCTGGGCACGGGTCACGGGCAGGCGGGCGTCCTGCACCCGGTCGGCGCGCACCCAGGCCACACCGTCCGGGTATTCCACCCATTCGCTGATGGCCCAGATCCGGTCCGGCATGGCAATGGGCACGTACCAGATCCCGCGGTCGTCCTGCTTCGGGGTCACGTCATGGCGCACCTTGAACACATCGTCGATTTTGGTCGTGCGCCCCTCGCCGGGGCCGCCAAAGGTGCCGTGCGACGTGTCGGGCGTGTGGCCCGGGCGGTCGCACAGGAAGGTGTTGATGTGATACATCACGATCCGGTCGCACGTCACAACGAGCTTGGGCTTGCGGTTGAACATGCCCAGGCTCTGGCGGACGGCGTAGCCGGCGATGCCGCCGCCGTGCCAGTAAATCACGTAGTGGTCGCCGTCGGTCTGGCGGTTCTCCAGGGAGGCCGTGATCTTGATCATTCGATGGCCCCCTCGCCGTAGTCCACGCCGGGCCAGACCATGTGCTTGCGCAACGCTTCCAGCTCCCGGTCGCGGACCCGCTCGCCATCTTCCAACTGACGCTGCTTGCTCCGGTGCTCCCGCAGGACCTTGTGAATTGCGATGAACGCCTCCTCCAGGACCTCCATGCTTCAATGAGGCCATGACCTTGCGGTCATGGAGAGAGGCTTCTATCCTCGCTATCATACCAACCAAGTATACTAGCGGCGTTTAGTGATTGCACCCGGTTGCCAGGGGGAGGCATGACCCGCAAGGTTGTCATCACATGGGCCGCTGAGGACACGGCGGACGCGCTGCACCGGCAGTACCGGGCAGAAGCGGTGCCCGAAGTGCGCACGCGGCTGCATGCCCTGTGGCTGTTGCGGCGGGGCGAGCCGCCGGCGGCGGTGGTGTCCGCGCTGGGTGTGGGGTTGCGCAGCGTGCACCGATGGCTGCAGTGGTACCGGGAGGGGGGCCGGGCGCAGGTGTGCGGTCGGCGCAAGGGCGGTCTGGGCAAGCCCTCCTTCCTGACGCCGGCACAGGAGCGGCAGGTGGTGGCGGCCGCGGCCACGGGGGTGTTTGCGACGGCGTCGGCGGTGCGGGACTGGATCGAGGCGCAGTTCGGGGTGGTCTACACGGTGGGCAGCATGT
>CAZMKQ010000226.1:0-4516 GCA_964566955.1 uncultured Caldilineaceae bacterium
CCGTGCGCCATTGGCTGCAAAACCCCTTTGCCCGCTAATGTCCACACGCCCTAGAGTTTAGGACATAGAAGAGGTTTGATGATGTTGGATTTAACACCGTTAGAAAATGCAGTGGCCCAATTGGAGGAATCCTTGGAGATATATCATTCCGATATAGCTTCAGATCACCCTCATCTCAAGAGGCATTTGAGGGCAGCAGTGATCCAAGCGTTTGAGTTCACCTACGAACTCTCTTTCAAGATGCTGAAACGCTATCTTAAGCTCGCGTCAGCTAATCCAGCAGAAATTGACAATATGTCCTTCAGAGACATAATACGTGAAGGATACAAGCAAGGCCTGCTCAGGTCTGAACTCTCGGTGTGGACCAGATTCCGCCAGAACCGTGGAACAACCAGTCACACCTATAACGAAGAGAAAGCGGAGGATGTGTTCGAAAGTACACAAGAGTTTCTCTTTGAGGCTCGGGATTTCTTGGGTCGGCTTCATGAAAGGATCAAGTCCCTTGATTAATCCTACAGTTGTACTTGTGGCGTTTCAAGCTGTTGTCGGCGGTAGTGGCAACCCTGCGCCGTCCAGTGGGTGGCGCAGGGTTGCCAGTGCGACCAAGCCAGGATCCGTACCGCCAGGACCGACCTGTCGTTCGAGTTCTGCCAATCTTTCGTCGAACTGACGGCTCTCGGCACCTACACCGTGACGGTGCGCGTCTGCACGAACGAACCTCTGGGCACGGGCTACTCTTGCCAGGAGGTGCCGGGTGGTGCCGGGTGCCACGACTGACCGTCCGAACATCAACATGCACGGCGTGGTACCCAGCGTAGTGAAGTAGCGCGGGGCAGGGGGCAAAGTCAATTGGTGGGCCCTACCGTGTTGCCCATACCGTAGAATGGCAACTGCAACGCAACGGGGACCGTGAGATGCAGTTCAAGCCGACCGGGAACGCGCCCACAGGGGAATGTGAGCAAAGCGGACCTTCTCCGAGTAAGCGTGCTGTGGGTCACATGTGGGAACCAATCAAACCCCTGACCGAAGCCGAACTCCAACACGACTTCGGCTTTCTGGACGCGTGGCATGAGCGGTGGGGCAAGTTTCGGGCGCGGCCCGATGTGCAGCAGCGATTGTTGGGAGGCATCAAGAGGCTGGAACGGCTGTGGTCGATTGAGACAGGCGTGATCGAAGGTCTCTATACCATCCATCGAGGCACAGCCACCACGTTGTTGGAGCATGGGTTTGTCCAAAACGTGATTCGGGATGAACACACCAACATCGACCCTGATCTTTTGCTGTCGATTCTCAAAGACCATGAAGCCTCCGTGGAGTTGGTGCACGGATACATTCGCGATGGGCGTCCCATGTCCCCTTACTCCATACGGGAGCTGCACGCCTGCATCACGGCCCATCAAGACACGCATTTTGCCGTGGACAGTCTTGGTCAACGTGTGCATCGCCCTCTTCTCAAGGGCGAGTTCAAGGTTTGGCCCAACAACCCCACACGGCCCGACGGGAAGATCCACAAGTACGCCCCTCCGGAACAGGTGGACAGTGAGATCGCTTCGCTCGTTGAGCAGTACGAGGTCTACTCGGACAGTGCGCATCCAATCCTTTGTGCCGCTTGGCTGCACCACAGGTTTGTCCAAATCCATCCCTTTGCCGATGGGAATGGTCGGACAGGTCGAGCCTTGATGAACTGGCACCTGATTAAGCAGGATTTCCTGCCGATTGCGGTGGCCAACCAAAACCGCAAGAGCTACATCCATGCCTTGGAACGGGCAGACCGCGGCAACCTGTCACAGTTCGTGGACTTCCTTTGCCACCTCACCCGCGGGATGGTTCGCGTAGTTGTAGGCAATGGCGAAGAATCAAAGTCCATTCTTGGCCCTCCGTTTCCACCGGAGGAGATGACCATGGGCGACTACCCCGGCCTGCGGAAATAAGGCATGGGCGAAGGGCGGCGGTTTGGTTTCCCGAGGCGACGGTTCCGTATCCGGACCGCCCTCCATCCACATGCACGGGGTGGTGCCCGGCGCGGTGGAGTAGAGCGAAAGGTTCGGCCCCTGATGGCACGCGGGAAACAGGAAGAACGGGTGCTTGTTTCTGCGTCCCCGGCGCATGGGACGTCCCCTGTACGCCCCCACGACCCTGTTCCGAGGTTCCGTTCTCCGTTACCCTGCGCAGTACCTTGAAACTGCGGCAGGGGAAGCCCAACGCAGGTTGGCGGAAATCAGTCGTCAAAATCCGACGCGGCCTTGTTTACGGGCTGGGTCGGCGGTTTCAGGTAGGAATTCTCCGAGTTCAGACGTCTCAGTTCCAGTCTGTCCAGGCACTCGCGGTGTTCCGTCATGTAAAGATCCCGCACCACGACATAGACGGATTCCGCCGCCATCGCCAGTTCATCGGGATCCCTGATCTCGCCGGAGGTCTCGGCCCGGTCCCACACTTGGCTGTTGTACCGCGCATCCCGGTACAGGCCCTTGTGCAGGCACAGGATGTCCCTGACGGTTCTGCGTTCTGCACTCCACATGGGAGTACCTTGGAACCGTTGCACGTGCACGGTCTCGATTTCGGCAACCCGGCGCGGGTTCAGTTTCGTCAATGTCTGCAGCAGTTTTTCCAGTTCATGGCCGCCGTCCTTGCGTCCCTCTTTGCGTCCCGGCCGCTTTGCCGGTCGGTCGTTGTAGATAAGGCACTTCAGGCCTTCCTCGATGGCTTGGTGGAACATCAGCGCCGGGGTTTGAGCGACTGTGCTGAGGTACCACTTGACCAGCCTTCTTTCGGGCATCAGCCTGCTGTCGGCGCCCGGTTGCAGCAGGTTCGCGGTGTCAAGATGGCTTTGGAACTCCTTTTCGGAGGTGGCTTTGAGTGCCTGCCCCGAGGCCATGTACGCCAGCATGGTGGCGGTGGTGCCCGCCGTGAAGTGCGCGAGTTCAAACCGGGTGAACAGTTTCACTATCTCGTATGCCTTGTCCATTACGTCCTGGCCCCAGCGGAGTTCATCCCCGGATAGGCCGGCCAGTTCCCCCATGCCGTCCACTTGGCGGATGCGTTCGTCAAGATCCTCCTTGGTCTCGATGATGTTCATCGTGCCCTCGTTCGTCACAACCGCCTCAATTCCCCTGATGAGTTCGACAAGCTGGGTCTTGGTGTTCATGACAGTCCTCCCGCGATCTGGATTCGTTATTTGTTGACGCGTTCGATGTTGATTGCGGCATGGTCCGCGTTCGCGATCCAAAACAACGCATGTACCATGTTGCCTTTGCGTCCATACCGACATCGCCGTGAGCTCCCATGACCGCACCTTCGTTCAAGACACCTGCCCACAGGTTCCATCAAGGTAGCCGGACAGTGTTTGCCTTTGCCATGGACCTTGCCACGTTGGACAAGCTGCTCCCGGATCGGGTTGATGACCGACTTGTGCAGGGGGCCAACCGCCCCCTTACGAAGTCGCATGCCACGAACATTCGGAACTTCTTGGCGGAACAGGGCAATTGGCTGTTGGGACCGCTCATGCTGGGCATTGGCCCGGAAGCCGTTGATTTCGTGCCCGATGCCAGCACATCATCGGTCGGCTACCTGACACTGCATCCCCGGCACACCGACTCGCTGAAGATGTTTGACGGTCAGCATCGGCGGCGGGCCATCAGGGAATTCTTGAGAGACTTGCATGGCGATATGCCATTCCACGACTTCGAATGGCATGACAGGCTGTTGCAGGCCGCCGTGCCGGTAATGCTGTATGTTGAAGGGAACATGGAGGCCCTCCGCCAGATGTTTGCCGACGCGGCCCGCACAAGGCCCGTCGAGAGAAATGCCGTGACCAGATTCGACGAGCGGGATCCGTTCAACCTGGCAGCCAAGTATCTGGCACGCCACAGCGAATTGTTCGGTGGACGTGTCGAAATGGAGAGGGCCATGGTGCCCCGTTCCAGTGAGTGCTCCTGGCCATCAACCAGTTGGCATCCCTTCTGAAGGTCTTGGAGTACGGGAATTCCCGCCAACCATCCCTCAAGGCACGGAGGTCCATGAGCAGTCAGAAGCGGGCAGTCCTGTACTCCAAGGGCAGGGCATGGGTGGACGAATTCCTGCCCGCCTGCCAGAAAGAATATGCCGGACTGCTCAACGACACCATGCCGGGTAAGGCCGCGTGCCGGCCTTGTGGGGCGTATCGTTTGTGTTCAACGCCACATGGTTCCGCATCTTGGCTGGGTGCTACATGACTTGGACCCAGACCAGTGATGCCTGGGACCGACTGGCAAGATTCATCCGTGCCGCGGCTCTGGAAGCGGCGGGCAGCTCAGGCCTGCTACAAGACGCGGGCATGATCAAGCCGGACGGAAGCGGGATTTTTGTCCCAAAAAGGATGTGGACTGAGCCATGGCCCACATCGTGCAAGCCGTCCGGCAAGCATGAAATACAGCACAATGTGTGACAAACCGATGGGTTTTGCCCTCCACTACTACAGAGATGCGGTAACTGTTCAGGTACCCCGGGTTCGGTCAACCTGAGGGATTGACGGAGCCGG
>CAZMKQ010000227.1:0-4500 GCA_964566955.1 uncultured Caldilineaceae bacterium
GCCGGGTGCGTTCCGCCACTGCGTGAACCGCCGGCCCAGCGTGAAGAAGGTCGGATCGCCTGGACCATCCCCCAACTCGCCGGCCGCCTTCCACGTGCGGTAGTCGCGCTCATGCCCGGCCAGCACGTGGTTCCAGGCGAACCGGCAGGCACCCGCCAGTTGCTCCTGGTACCGGCCGTTGGCCGCGGTGCCCGGATACTGCCGCACGCGGAGCGTCCGTGTGAAGGTCCGGGACTCCTGCGCTGTAGAATGGGGTTTGCTGGTCACGGTGTCCCTATCACTGTGTCCGGTCGAGGGCCCGGTTCGCAGTCGGGTCCTCTCTCTCGCAACAATTGCAGCACAAAAGTTTAACTGTCAACTATTCGATATAAGCCCCAAGCCTTCGTATTCCTGGTTTTCGTCGGATGTTCCATGCCATCCTTTGAGCATGGGCCGGTTGTACCGCATCCCGCAGTTCACGAGACGCGCCGTTCGGCGGATCAATTGCGGAGTTTGGGCTGCGCCCGGCAGTGTCCGGCGCGGTGCACGGCCATGAGGCTGCGCTACTGAACCAACGCCAATGTGCTGTGCGTCCCGGATGAGATCATGTACCGCCGACAAGTATGCAACCTGCTCTGCCAGGCGGCCTATTCCGTGGTGGAACAGGCCAGTATCGTCGCGTGCGAGGACCTATCCGCCTCCATGCAGTTGGCTCCATACCAACATCGGGATACCCACCGCGGCCCGGGTGGGTGGGCAAAGGGCGAGATGGCCAACACGCTCCCCTTGATGTCTCTGCGCAGAACCTCTGCACCGGCCTTGGTCAGTCCGGCCTGCATATCGCTAATGAGGTCAATTGCAGAGGTGTGCCACGCGGCCCCTCTCAACCAAGAGCGAAGCACTCAAAACTGCCAGGTTTTGAGGGACTGACGTATCGCCACATGTCAACACGTCCGAACCACGAACCGCCGGTAGGCGCGTCCTGGTCGCGTGCCATCCTGTTCGCCAATGGCTTGGTGCCCGATGCCAAGTCCTTGAACCTGGCGATTGCCGACACCGATTTGCTGGTCGGCGTTGACGGCGGCACGGAGCACTGCCTGGCCATGGGACTTGCTCCGCACTTGGTGGTGGGCGACATGGACAGCCTGGCCGGTGAACAACGCGCAAGGCTGACCCGGGAGGGAGTCCGGATGGATGTCCATCCTGTGGCCAAGGACAAGACCGATCTTGAACTGGCCATGGACCTGGCGGTTGCGGAAGACGTATGCGAGGTCCTGGTGGTTGGGGTTTGGGGTGGAAGGTTGGATCAATCCCTGGCCAACATGCTTCTGCTGGGGCGGTATGCAGGCCGTCTTCGGGTCAGATTCACCGACGGGAAGGAGCATGGAGCCATGCTGGTCGGCGAGGACGAACTGGAAATCCAGGGTGCGCAGGGCAGTATCTGCAGCCTGGTTCCGGTCAGCAGCCTAGTGGACCGGGTGACAGTGGAAGGAATGCAGTATCCGTTGCACAACGCCTTGATCCACCAGGGCGACACACTGGCGGTGAGCAATCGCATCACGAGTCCCAGAGCCTCGGTCGGCATTGGACAGGGCATCCTGGTGGTGGTGTGGTTTGGCGAATGACAGCAGTTTGTCGGCGGCACTTTGGAAGGTTGCATCCCATCGCCGTTTACGGGTATCCACCGACTTTGGGGCTGCGCGTGGGATCTCACATCCCGGCATGTTGTTGGGCTGCGCACCGACCGGTCCGGATGCCTCCTCGGTATTGAGTCCGGCAATGGCAGCCCAAGGTGCCGTTCCCGCGGGCTTGGGTGAATGGGATGGTGGTTGGGAGGCATTGCCTCCGTGGCGTCGGGGACGTCCGGCCTGCAAACCGTCCTGGTGGATGTGAAGCCAGGCTTGGGCGGGACGGGCACCTACGGCGGCATTCAGGCCTACTGGTTCGGCCACCGCGGCGGCTTCTCCGGTCAGGTGGCGGGGATGGTCAACGACATGCACGGTTCCACGGGACATCCCACGCAACGCGGTGACATTCCCCAGTGGAACATCGAGTGCAAAATCCATGCCCTGCACGAAGGGGTGATGGAGGCAGGAGGCGTGCCGTTGCTGAACGCCATGTTCATCGGCACCGTGGTCGAAGGCAACAATGTCCGCGGTGCGGCGGTCGCGGCCCGCTACGGTCCCCTGTGCGTCTTGGCCCGCATCACGATTGACCTTACGGGCGACGGTGATGTGGCCGCGTTCGCCGGGGCACCCTACGTGCTGGGTGCCGGACGCGACCACGCGATGGAGTATTCCTACATGGCTCACGTAATCAGGCCGGGGCGTCCGCGCAACGTCAAGACCCGTTCGGGCGACATCACCAACGTCGAGGACTACACGCGCGGGAGCATGGCCGAGCGGCGCAGTGCGAACGCCGGGGTGTGGACCACGGCATCTATTGGGCCCTCCGCGAAAGCCGTCACATCCAGGCCGACATCACGCTGACGCCCACCGATCAGCTTGTGTGGCGGGTCTTCGAGGACGTGGCGGCGGTGATGTTCAGCAACAACGACATCAAGGGACAGGGCACGTCCGATTGGATCCTGATGGGCCTGCAGTCTCCCCATCTGGAGATTGCGATTCCTTGGCCGGCGCTCCTGCCCATCGGCTTGGAGAACATCATCGTCTCGGGGAAGGCCTTTTCGGCAACGCACGATGTCGTGGCCGTCCCGCGCATGCAGCCGGATATGGAGAACTTGGGTGGTGTGGCCGCCCTGGCCGCCGCCCTTTGTCTACAGAGGGGCGAAACCCCGCGCCAACTGCCGGTGCGTCTCCTGCAGGAGAGGCTGGTGGTTGCCGATGTCCTGCCCGAACGAATTCTGACCCGCGTTCTGGAACCACTCCGCTTCTCGGAACAGGAATGCGCAGCCAAATGGGCACGCTTCAACCCGGATGTGCCGCTGCACACCTATTCCGACCAGCGAAACAACCGGCGGTATCCGGGACGCATCGACATCGCGGATCTGATGTGCATGGGACCGGAAGTTGTGCCGTTCCTGGCCGAACAGTACGCGGGTGCGGAAGGTGCGGCCAAAGTGCTTTTGGCGCAAGTGCTGGCGATCCTTGGATCGGATTGGGACATGGAGACGCTGGTTGCGACTTGCATGGCCGAATTGGCGCAGGACCGTCTTCCCATCCAGGAGGATGCCATCGTCTACAAGGGTATCCCGCCGGACCAGAATGCAGCCTCCAACGCGGCGTTCCTCGTCTACAGCCTGGGGCACGCTCGGGATCCGCGCGCCATCCCCGTGTGGCGGCGGGTGGTCGATCTCCTCGGGCAGGAGAGCCCCGAGGACTTTATGGACAAGGATCGGTCAATGTACTACTACGTGCCGGCCGTCTGTTACGGGGTCGAACGGCTCGGCGATCCGGCTTGCATTCCCCTGCTTGAGAAGTTAGCCGCCCATCCCGCGCTCAAGGATCAACTCGTCGCGGATCCGAACGCCCTGGGAGCGGACTATGTGGAGGAGCAGTTGGCCTATCTGGAAGTACTGGTGGCCCGGTGCCTGGCCCGTTGCGGCAGTCCGCAAGGCTATGTTCGGCTAATCGACTATCTGCAGGACGCCCGCGCCATCCACACGGAGCACGCGTTGACGGAGCTCGTGCGCATAACCGGTGAGGACTTCGGCAAGGACCCGGCCTTGTGGGCCGACTGGCTGGAACGGCACGGGGACGACTTGGAACCGGTTCCGTGGTAGGACGTCTCCGATCCTGTTCGGGCTTGGGAGGAAGCGATTCTCGTCGCCCCGATCCATGGGCAGTCCGATTTCACGCTTGATGAACCCAAGGCGGCGGCTACCAGGTCGCTGTCCGGAACAACCAATTTGCTGCTCTGGCGATGATAGTGGCCCGCCAAGTCGCTGCCGACCTTCAAATGGTGAAACGGGACTACTTCGGCCGGCGGCCCTGATGGTGTCAACCAAGGTGGTGGAGGAGGTTCAGTCGACAATGCGAAGGACGTGGTGGAAGAGTTCGTATGTGAAGCCGTTCCAGGTTTGGCCGCCCTCCTGCAATTCGTGAAGCAGAAAGGTCTTGACTACTCCGATCTTCTCCAGCCTGGACTGCATTTCATCTGTGACGACCCCTGCGATCAGGAAGTTGACACATCCGGGATGTGTTTCTCTAAAGCTTTTCATCATCGCGCCGAGACGTTCCAAGGCTCCTGCCGGATCGGTTCCGCCTTTGATTTCAATGGTTGCCAGCAAGCGACTGCCTCTTTCGAATCTGATGTCCGGCTCGGATCCAAATACCATGTTGATGTCGTCGGGGAGTAGAAAGGTGGTGCCGTCCCCATTGATGATCAGCTCTCTCCGGTCTAGCCAGTTCGCAATACGGGTCTTGATCAACTCCTCCGCCATCCGGCCGATCCTGTTCCGGTACATGCCGTCGAGGCTGATCCCCATCGTGGCGACGATGTTCCTGTGTAACTGTTCAGGTACCCCGGGTTCGGTCAACCTGAGGGATTGACGGAGCCGGT
>CAZMKQ010000228.1:0-4382 GCA_964566955.1 uncultured Caldilineaceae bacterium
TGCCAAGATGGCTCGTTCGGAAGCCATGGACGCCGCCGACAAAGCTGCAGCGGAAACCATGGCGAAAGTCGGCAAGGCGCTGAAAGCCGCGCTGGGAAATACACCGCTTTCCAACCTCGACTTAGCTACCAACGCTGCGAGCTTGACATCGGCTGGATTGGCGGTTGGCCTATCGGCTGGACCTGGCGGGACTCCGGCTGCCGCACTGTCCCCTCGCATGAAGGCTGGCGCTTCCGCCGGGTCGCTAGGCGACTGGGCCGGTAAGCACTACAGCCACACTAATGCCGGGACGAAGGTGACTAACTCCGCCGTCGTGTACACAAATCAGGGTGCATCGACCGTGAAGCCGTTCGCCACTGGGGCGAGCTTCGGCGCTGACCAGGCCGCTTTTGACGCTGCCTATACAGCATCCACCCGCACACTTGCTTTGGGTGATCCGGTTGCCACCACTGACATCAAGGGGGATGATTTTCCGACAGCGGGTGAAACGACGTATACCCCAGATCCTTTAACGGGCGCAGTTGTGATTCCCGGCACCTACCAGGGTGCTCCGGGTAACTACCGTTGTTCCGGTACTTGTACAG
The DNA here is from genome assembly GCA_964566955.1 of uncultured Caldilineaceae bacterium. Lineage (GTDB taxonomy): Bacteria > Chloroflexota > Anaerolineae > Caldilineales > Caldilineaceae > Bin34. Next base: position 585 of record CAZMKQ010000228.1, read on the forward strand.
CTGCCCTGGAGGGAGGCGGTCTTAACCTTGGTGGAACTTGGGTTTTTATCCACGACTCCGGGGCCATGACATCCAAGCCTGATGCTAACTACCTGTTTTTCGGTTGGTGGCTGCAGAAGGACAAGGACGGCGAACCGACATCAGCGAGTGCATTTACTGGCGTGGCCGGTCAGATTGGCGCCCTGAGTGATCCCACGCAAATCACCGGCAGTGCTACATATAATGGCCATGCCGCTGGCAAGTTCGCAATCAGCGATCCACTTAGCGGCGGTGATGGAGGTCACTTCACGGCGGAAGCGACTTTGACTGCCAAATTTGGTGACGCTAATACTGCAGGTAACGGCATCTCCGGCACTCTCGAGAATTTCATGGCCAACGAAAAGGCCGTGCCCTGGAGCGTGTCTTTGCTGCATGCCGACTTGAGCGCGACCGGTGGAACCGTGCCAGTCGATGACCTCGACACAGCTACTGTCGACGAATCGATGGACATGACTGTCTGGTCCATAGACGGGAACTCGGGAACAGCGTCCGGCACTTGGAGCGGCCAGTTGTATGACGAGTCGGCGACTGATGGCAGCAACGTGGCGACTAGTGTAACGGGTTTGTTCCAGTCGCAATTCGGCTTGACCCACACCATGGTCGGAGCCTTCGGGGCCGAGAAGGAATAACTTTCAACGAGGGTGGCGGCCCTTTACATGACTCTTTCGGGCCGCCATTCATTTCACACCCCGGGCGTGTCTTCGGACATGTCCGGGTTTTTGTTTTTAATTCTGCTTGAACAGGTAACGGGTTCCCAAATCCCCTCTGGCTAACCCAAGGCAGGCATATGATTCTCCTTGTACAGCTTGCCGGGTATCAACACCGCCCACCGCGATCCATGTCATCCGGTTCGCCAGCACCACTGTCGCCACCACACTAGTACCATGGATCAGCAGGCGGTGCAGATACCGGTCGCCCTGTTTCGATATTCCCAACAGTCGTACCTTCCCTCCCGTCTATTGCTGTTCGGGACCAGATCGGTCACGCACTCCCGCTCATTCCTGAACATGCCAGAATCGACCACGGTGGCCAGCAGCCCACTGGCCGTCATCGAACTCAACTCGGGGATCGTCATCAGCAGTTGGCCTGATCATTCACTTGGTCAACCTCTTCGATCATCCTCCTCCACCCGCTCTTTCATGTGCACCAGCTCGCCGTACAATTCGGCTAGCACATCCAGAAACCGAGGAGACAGGGTAGTATCAGATGTACCACCGTGTCCCAGGATCTCCGCCACCGCTGGCTTGGTATTCTTACGCCCTTGGGGACCTTCGATACCGTACTCGGCCAGCAGGCCACGAACCATCCTTGAGCCGCTCGGCTCTCAAGGACAAGCGGGGGGCCCATGTGCCTCACCATTCGATGGCGATGACGATCCTGCATGTCGCCGGTGACAGCCGCAAGGTCTCGCTCTGGCTCGGTCACGCGGATATCAAGACCACCGAGGTGTACCTTCGCGCCACTCCGGTCGAGAATCTGTAAATTATGGAGTCCAAGGCACCACCATCGGTCCGCCCTAGAACATTCTTCGGTTTGAAAGACAAATTAATAAGTGCTCTCGGTGGAAATAATGAATAAAATTAATTTTGAGTGAACATGTAAGGAATCCCCGTCGTCAAGCCAATCCGCACCACTCGGGATTACATATTGGGTTCGGGTCGGATAAGGAGGTCCAGAGAACTAGGGAAGATGTCGAATATGATCCGACAGATATTCAATTATCGTAACAGGGGGGCACCAGATTTCAGTTTTCTGTTTTGAGTCCCGGCCTTGAAACAGGGCACGTCCTGTTCATAGTCCCTCTGTAATTTGTACCGTCTTCAGATAGAAGTGCCGGGATCACTTCCTGAACATCCTTGTACCCGTCAAATTCTCCGGCAGTCCTGGTACCTGCTCAGAGAAACCCAAAAACAATAAACCCGGACGTATCCGAAGACACGCCCGGGGTGTGAAATGAATGGCGGCCCGAAAGAGTCATGTAAAGGGCCGCCACCCTCGTTGAAAGTTATTCCTTGTCAGCCCCGAAGGCACCCACCATGCGGCCGATGGTGCTGAACTCGGAATAGAACGTGCCGGTCACGGTTGTGGGAATGTTGCTACCGTCGTTAGCATCCGGGTCGTCTGCGGGCATTTCGTCATACATCGTGCCGCTCCAAGTACCGGACGCCGGCGCCTTGTTGCCGTCGATCGACCACACCGTGGGGTCGGAAGCGGGAGCCGTGATTGATCCGCCGGAGTTACTCAAACCACCGCGGGCCAGCGATACGCTCCAGCCAGGATCCTCGGACCCGTCGTTCAACCGGAAGTTGTCGATGGTGCCTGTCACGCCTGGGTTAGTTCCACTGAACGTGGCTTCCAGGTTGGCATCCGCCGTGAAGTGGCCGCCGTTGCCCGTGCCGTCAAGCGGATTGCTCATGGCGAACTTGCCAGCGGCGTGGCCGGAATAGGATGCCGAACCGGTTATTGCGGTAAGGTCTCCGCCGTTATTGAGATCTCCGGCGTTAGGCTCAACAACCCCAACAAAGGCGCTCGCTGCCGTCGGCTCTCCGTCACTGTTCTTGCTCACCCACCAGCCGTAATACAGGTACTCGTCATCGGGCTGGGACACCATCGCACCCGTATCGGGCTTAAAGGTCCAAGTTCCGCCCAAGCCGCTCGGGCTGCCTTTGCCGTCATTGGTTGAGGAGCAGGCTCCCGTGCAGCTGTACTCGCCCGGCGCACCATCATAGGTGCCACGGACCTTGAGCGCGACAGTATTATCAGGAATTGGGTGGCTTTGAGTTCCTGAGTGTACGAATGGGGCGGCCATGACCAAAGCATATTCTTCGGCAGTGTCCACAGCTAACGTCGTATTAGTGCCATTAACTGGATTACCATCAAGTGTGTGTACAGAGGAGAATGCACTTCTCGTTGGAGCACCTTGGTTAGTGTACACCCGGGCTTCGTTAGTGACCTTCGCGTCACCGGTACCCGCAGAATGGGCGTAATCTGTGCCCGCCCAGCCGTTCAGCGATCCGGCGGAATCACCAGCCTCAAGAGTCACGGGACCAGGGTCATCGGCGTCTTCAAGCGCTCCCGCACCAGCGGCGGCATCAATCGCGAGGCCTGCCGAAGTCAACCCCGGAGCGCCAATGTTATCCAGTGCATCGTCTGTAGCTGGAGTGGGTCCCGCCAACGCCGCGTGCAGCAACTTGCCCGTTTCTGCCATGGCTTTCGCCATGGCCTCGTCGGCGGCATCCATGGCAGCCATACGGGCTGTCTTGGCCGCAGTCAACTGGGCCGCCAGAGTATCAACTGTCGCGGTATTCGCGGCCTTCTCCGCCGCCGGTACATTGGTGGCCGCCGCAATCTCCGCCCTGGCGTTGGCTATCGCAGTTTCGGCTGCACTGACTTCGGAATCGGTCGAGTCGTTGTCTACGCCGGGGACAGCGGCACGGGCAGCCATGATGGCCGTGTTGATGGCCGCACGTTCTGCAACGGCCGGATCAACCGCCGGTGGATCGGGATCCGTCGTTGACGAACTTCCCCCTCCGCAACCGGCGAGGAGCAGTGCCAGCGAAGCCACAAGGACCAGCACGAATTTATCTATTGATTTCATTTCGATGTTTCTCACAAAGTTGTTGAAAGGGTTGAGTCGGGACCTGGCCCCTGTTGCACGCGATAAATGTATTTATCGCGCACAAAGCCCTTCGCACCCTTCAGATCAACGGGAGAAACACCCGGGAAGAAGCCCTTGAAGCCCGGAGCCATCAGCCTAAA
>CAZMKQ010000229.1:0-4335 GCA_964566955.1 uncultured Caldilineaceae bacterium
TGTCAACTCATGGCAGTGTATCGACGATTCCGGCGGATTGCCACACCGCGGGCAAAACGTTATTTCCCGCAAAATGGAAACCGGCATCAGGCCGGAAACCCCCGATAGCAGGGGATTCAGACTGAATGCCGAACAAACGACGCTCTTTTTGCGATTTGCCTGCGGCCCTTGTGAACCACGGTTTCAGGTATTGCCGGCCGTGTGCGGCGTGGTTGCCTGTACCGTGTTGTACGTGGGGCTTCATCCCCCGCGTGGCCTCTTCGGCATGCCTGCGTCTTGACATGAACCTCCGGCACGTCTTCGGTTTCAGTGCCGTCGGGAGGCCGGGAGAAGAGTTCCCTGAATTCTCTTGGATCAACTGTTATTTTCATTGGCAATCCCTGATGCTCTGTCCTATACAGAGTTGGATACTCCCGTCCCAGGAAAAGTTTCCTCTCGACTGCGTTTCAATCCAATTTGTCACAGGCCCTGAGGTGACCCGGAATGTTCCGGACATCGGCATGCTTGGGAAGTTTCGTTGCCCGTGCATCCCTTGCCGAGGTACCGCAGGCAGGCGTCAATGCCGGGTTGTGTCCTTTCCGGGATTCCGTTGCAGGTTCAGGCGGGTACGTACCGCCGGTGCCGGTCGCCTCCGACCTTGAGGACACGGCCCCGCTCTTGCAGAAAGAGAATGGACGCAAGCAGGGAGAGTTCCGCCCCGGCCTCGAGATTCCGGGGAATGTCCGTATAGATCCGGCGGCGCAGGGAGGGCAGGGTATCCACGCCGTTGGCGATGGCGGCCGCTACCTGCTCCACGCGGTGCAGCCGGTGTTCCCTGACCCTTGCAATGAAATCGCCCGGGTCGGTGATCGGGGTCCCGTGGGTCGGGTAGAACACCCTTTCCGGCCGCTGGGACAGGCGGTCAAGGCTTTCGATGTAGTCCCCGACGCTTCCATCTGGAGGGATGATCACCGGCGTGGACCAGGCCATGATGTGGTCGCCGCAGAAGAGCGCCCCCGTGCCGGGCCAGGCGAAGCAGATGTGGTTGGAGCAGTGTCCCGGTGTGTGGATGACCTCCAGGGACCACCCGTCGCCCGGGACCACCTCGCCGTCGTCGAGCAGGAAATCGGGTACGAATTCACGGTCCACGCCCCCCTCCAGTTCCCCCGCCGAATCCCTGGCGTGGGGTCCGAAGGCGAAAACCGGTGCGCCGGTGCGCTGCCGGAGCAGCCGGGCTGCCGGTGAATGGTCGGCATGGGTGTGGGTGACCAGGATGTGGGAGACGGTTTCTTCCCCGAGGCCCGCGAGCAGGGCATCCACGTGATCCGGCAGCATCGGGCCGGGGTCGATGACCGCCACCTCTCCCCGGCCGATGATGTAGGTGCCGGTTCCCGGTCCTGTAAAGGGTCCGGGATTGCGCGCCACGATCCGCCGGATGCCATCGGTCACGGGTTCGATTATTCCGTAGCGGAACTCGAATTCGTGGTTGAACGGGATGCCGGTCATGTCAATCCTGCCGCTGTCGGGGGGATTTTCCGTGCAGGTCGTCCAGCCAGGCGCCGAAGTCGTTGCCGTGTCCCGCGGACCGGCAGCCCTCGGCAAGCCCGTTGACCACCTGCGCCACCACCCCCGGTCCGTGATAGATGAGGCCCGTATAGAGCTGCAGCAGGCTGGCGCCGGCGGCGAGTTTTTCCCGGGCGGATGCGGCGCTGTCGATGCCGCCGATACCGATGATGGGAACGTCTCGCCCCAGGGCATCGTGCAGGGACTTGATCACCCTGGTGGCCGCTGCCCTGACCGGGGGTCCGCTCAGCCCGCCGGACTCGGCGGCGTGCCGAACGCCTTCCACGCCCTCCCTGGATACCGTGGTGTTGGCGGCCGCCACCGCGTCGATTCCGTGCCGGCCGAGCAATGCCGCAATGGCCTCGATCTGCGGGTCTTCAAGGTCCGGCGCCAGCTTGAGCACGAGGGGCGTCCGCTTGCCGTGCCGGTCGCCGAGCCTTGCGGCATGATCGCAGAGGGTCTCCAGGAGCCGGTCGAGAGCACTGCTTTCCTGGAGGGACCGCAGGTCCTCGGTGTTGGGCGAGGAGATGTTGACGGTGATGTAGTCCGCGTGGGGGTACACCCGCTCCAGGCAGGACAGGTAGTCGTCTGCGGCGTCCTCCAGCGGTGTGGCGGCGTTCTTGCCGATGTTGATGCCGCGGATGGTGCCGGGCGTCATCGACTGGAGGTTCTGGAGAAATGCATCGAGCCCGACGCTGTTGAAACCCATGCGGTTGATGATGGCCCGGTGGGACACCAGCCGGAACATCCTCGGTTTCGGGTTGCCCGGCTGGGGTAGGGGCGTCACGGTGCCGAGTTCCACCCAGCCGAACCCGAAGGCCGCCAGCGCGGCGGACGCGTTGCCCTGCTTGTCGAGTCCCGCGGCAAGCCCCAGGGGATTGGGGAAGTCGATACCCATGACCCGTACCGGCAGCGGGGCGACCTTCCTGCCATAGAGTGCGCGGATGCCGCCCGTTGCCCATCGCCGGCGGGCGGCGAATGCCAGGGCCGACAGCACCCGGTCATGGCTGTCTTCGGGACCCAGGGCGAACAACCATGGTCTGGCCAGGCGGTACATGGCTCAGAAGCGCTCCCGGGGGCCCAGCAGGCGCCACTTCCCCGGGGGGAGCCTGCCCAGGCGAACGCCGCCGATCCGCACCCGGACCAGCCTGGTCACCTTGAGTTCCACCAGTTCGCACATGCGGCGGATCTGGCGCTTGCGGCCCTCGGTGAGGACCATGCGCAACCGGTTGCCCTCGAGTTGCTCCACCTGCGCTGGCCGGAGTTTCCTGTCGTCCAGCGAGAGGCCGCCGCGCAGTCGTTCGAGTTTTTCCGGGGCGAGGTCCCCCCGCACCCACACCAGGTACTCCTTTTCCACCCGGCTGTCCGAACCGATGAGCCTGCGCGCCACCCGGCCGTCGCCGGTGTATACCATGAGTCCCATGGAGTCGATATCCAGGCGCCCCGCCGGCGCAAGCCCCCTTCGCGAGGGTACCGGGTCGCCCGGATGCTGGCGGTTCTCCCGGTTGATCAGCATGACCGCTGACTCGTGGCCGTCCTCCGGCAGGCCGGAGACGTAGTTCATGGGCTTGTTGAGCAGCACGGTGACCAGTGCGTCCTGGCGGCTGAGGGCGTCATCCGCCAGGGTGATTTCCTGGTCCTCCCTGACGCGTGTGCCCAGCGTATCCACCACTACGCCGTCCACTTTGACCAGGCCGTCGGCGATGAACCGGTCGGCCTCCCGGCGCGAACACAGTCCGCGCGCCGCCATCAGCTTGGACAGGCGGATTTCGCTCACATGTTCTCGAGAGTTGCGCTGACCGCGTTGCCGACATAGGTCGCCGGGGTCAACGCCCGGAGTTCGTCCTTGGCGCTTTCCGGAATTTCCAGGCCGTCAATGAACGCCCGCAGGGTTTCCCGGGTGATGCCCTCGGCTCCACGGGTCAGGGCCTTGAGTTTTTCATAGGACTCCTCGACGCCGTATCTTCGCATCACCGTCTGGATCGGTTCGGCCAGCACCTCCCAGCTCCGGTCCAGGTCCTCCTCGAGCCTGGTGTGGTTGATTTCCAGCTTGGCGAGCCCCTGAAGGGCCGACTTTACCGCCAGCAGGGTGTATCCCATGCCGACGCCGAGATTGCGCAGCACCGTGGAGTCGGTGAGGTCCCGCTGCCAGCGGCTCACCGGGAGCTTTTCCGCCAGGTGGTTGAGCACGGCGTTGGCGAGCCCGAGGTTACCCTCGGAGTTCTCGAAGTCGATGGGATTGACCTTGTGCGGCATGGTGCTGGATCCGACTTCGCCGGCCACCACCTTCTGCCTGAAGTAACCCAGGCTGATGTAGCCCCAGATATCACGGTCGAGGTCCAGAAGAACCGTGTTGAACCGGCTCTGGGCGTGGCAGAGTTCCGTGATGTGGTCGTGGGGTTCGATCTGGGTGGTGAGCGGGTTGTTGACAAGCCCCAGGGACTCCACGAAACGGCGGGAGATGTCGGTCCAGGGCAGGTCGGGGTAGGCGGCCAGGTGGGCGTTGAAGTTGCCCACGGCGCCGTTCATCTTGCCGGACAGGCGGACCCCCGCCACCTGGTCCATGGCCTGCCTCAGGCGGTGGACCACGTTGGCCAGTTCCTTGCCCATGGTGGTGGGGCTGGCGGGCTGCCCGTGTGTACGAGAAAGCATCGGGACGTCGGCGAATTCCCGGGCCATTTCGGACAGCCTGTCCGTCAGTTCCGCCATGCGCGGCAGGAGCACACCGTCCCTCGCGTCCTTCAGCATCAGGGCATGGGACAGGTTGTTGATGTCCTCCGAGGTGCAGGCGAA
>CAZMKQ010000230.1:0-4333 GCA_964566955.1 uncultured Caldilineaceae bacterium
CCGGTCTCGGGCAACCCCGATTCACCCCCACCCCGCGACTTTGCGTTTACCCTGCGTCCACCGTAGGTGTGGTCCGACCGCTGGCATCCGTTGCGAACTCCAGATTGGCAAGGAGCGTTTCCAACTCCTCATCGCTGCCTGCGACCTGGCATTTGTCTCCGATCACTCGGCCAAGATAGTCGTTTATGCGGCGTTGATCCAGGTCAACCACACGGGTGCTGGTCACAGGTTTGAGACCATAGCGCAGGCGTCCCGAATCCTGGAACAATCTTTGCTCCTCTTCACGGATGGCAAGTCGGTTGGTTGATCCAACGCGCACGGGTGTGAGCCAGTTCTCTCCACATTGGGCCTTGTAGGGTTTGTCCGGTGCGAACTTGGGAATGGAAATCACACCCACCGCAAGACCCGATTCGACTTCAACAACATCGAACCTGGGGACAGACGCCGGTTGTACATCGATGTGTGCAACCTCCATCACCCACGCTTCCACTTTGCGGGAATCACGCTCCAGCCCGTGAACGGATCCGTCTTCTTCGACTCCCAACAGAATGAGCCCTCCGTCAAGATTGAGCAGGGCTGCCATCGCGAATGCCAAGGTCCGTGAACTTGTATCTTCCCCCATGAACTCGATGGTTGAACTCTCGCCTCGGCGAACCAGGTCCAGCAGATCAATGACGTTCATGGCAATTCCCAAAAACCACTCTTCGCCCGGGATCCATGTTGTCTTCAGGCATCGCCTGCAACACGGAGCGTTGGGGCACCGTCCGAACTCCGTGCCAATGCAACGGGCCTCCGAACACTTGCAACAGTGTATCGATCATCGGCTTGGATAACCCGGAAACACCAACTGCCGTACCTGAGCCGAGGTCGGCATCAATTTGGCGGCTATGCCCGACATGGTCGGCGTGAAAGACAAGTGTCGGGTTGGTGTTCGTAGCCAAGTATTGGTTGAACTGTTCCTCAGAAAACGTGGGGGCAGTGCCCCGGTGTCTGCCTGAAAGTGCAGAATGGTAGCGCCTCAAGAGCAGTTTCCACTGAATTTACATACGCTTCCCGAATGCAAGCCGGCTCTGGGTATCCCGCAGCGGGGCCTGTTTGGAGCGACAGCTTGTATCATCGTCGGCAACTGCATCCGGCGGCTGTGCCAGAATGGCTGCATGGTTTCAACTTCCGCCCGTGTGTCCGGGCACCAACTCCTTCTCAAGCCATCGGACTCCGAGCCGACAACCGGCCGCGTCCTCCTGATTGCCTGCTACGAGTCCGGCCTGCAACCCCTGAACCTGGCTCAACCCAAGGCGGTTCTGGAACAGCGCGGGTTCACGGTCGATGTGCTGGATCTGTCCGTCCAAACTCTCGCCGAACTCCCAACCTCGCCTCCCGATGCCATCGCGGTCTCCGTGCCGATGCAGACCGCCCTGCGCCTGGCGGTGTCCGCGGTCTCTGCCCTGCGGTTACGCTGGCCGGACGTGCCCATCACTTTCTACGGCCTGTACGCCGGCTTGAACGCCCGGTACCTGCTGGAAACGGGTACGGCCGACCACGTGCTGGCGGGGGAGTCCGAACTTGCCCTGACGGGGTGGTGCCTACAGGCAACGGGTTCGCAGGCGTGTCCGCCCACAGCAGCCGAGATCCCGCTCCAGGAGCTGTCCCTGCGGACAAGGTTGGACCTGCCCCAACCGGACCGGCATGGACTACCCGACCTGGAACAATACGCGCGCTTCCAGGCCGCCGACGGTTCCCTCCACACGGCCGGGCAGGTGGCCGCCAGCCGGGGTTGTCTGCACACCTGCCGCCACTGCCCCGTGGTGCCAATCTATCGCGGACGCTTCTTCATCCGGGACCTGGAGGCCGTCACCGGCGACATCCGGCAGCAGGTCGAAGCCGGTGCCGGACACATCTCGTTTGTGGATCCCGACTTCCTGAACGGACCCGGCCATGCCCTGAAGGTGACGGAGTGGCTGCACCACACCTATCCGGAGGTCACCTTCGACTTCACGGCCAAGGTCGAACACCTGCTCGGGCGTGCACGGCACCTGGCCGCACTCAAGGACAACGGGGCCGCGTTCGTGGTCTCGGCTTTCGAGGCCGTCAGCGACGACATCCTGGAGCGACTGGACAAGGGCCACACCGTACGGGACATGGAACGGGTCCTGCCACTGCTGGCGGAACTCGACCTGCCCGTCCATCCCACCTGGCTGCCGTTCACCCCGTGGACATCACGTCGCGACTACCTGGACATGCTGGACTGGATCGAGGAACACGGCCTGATCAACGCCGTGCCGCCCATACAGCTGGCCCTGCGCCTCCTGATCCCGCCACACAGCTGGCTCCTGGACTCAAACCGGGGAGCACCGTGGCTGGAACGACTGGAACCGGCGGAGTTCCAGTGGCGTTGGCATCACCCGGATCCCGGGATGGACGCCCTCCAAGCCCAAGTGGAACGATTGGTGGCGGACAGGCCGGACTGGTCCGGCGAACGGCTCTTTCAGCAGGTCAGGGCACTCGCCGAAGGCACGGGCGAGCGACCGCTGGGGCCGCAACTGCCTCCGCCGCCGCGCCTCACTGAGGACTGGTTTTGCTGAGCGGAGCCCACGGCCGACCAGTTGGGTCGGACAGTTCCCGCTTAGTCCTTGATTGCCTCAGTGGGAAGAATACGGAGGGCTCTGGCTGCCTGCCTGCGGACACCCTGGCATCGAGCAGTGTCTGTAGGCGCTGCTTGATGCTTCCTCGCCTGTGATTGTCACGAGTTCGACCGAGTGTCCACGAACTCGATACGGTCTCCATAGCGGCGAAAGTCCGCTGTATTGAACGTTGGCAGCCTGCGCGTCCCGTGAGCCAGCATGGTCGCGACGATGTTGGCGTCGTGACCTGCTTGCCGCCCATGGGCATCGCGCGGCACAGCGCGATGAGGGTCTCGGTGACCACGGACCCATCCTCAAGTATCTCGAATCTGCGAGTCAGTCTGACCACGTCGTCCAGCGCGTCCTCAAGCGTGATGGAGACCGGCCAAGGCTGCGGCCATGTCATTACCGACAGGTATTCCCGTACAACCTGCCGGCTAATCCTCAGCAGTTCATTGCCATCAAGCGCGCGAGAGACACTTCCTGGCAATCTCGTGGTGAGGGGCCCGAGTGATGCGGGAGTTTGCGAGGACGTTGGTGTCCATGAACATCAGGGCGAAACCCTGTCCTCGTACATGTCTTCTCCCCGCCTGAGACTCAGTCCTTCCGGCCACACCGCAGTGGGATGAACAGGCCATACCTCGTCCAGCCTGGGTTTGCGAATCGCCTCTGGGCGACGATCTTTTCTAAAGAGCAGCTTCTCGTCATCCATATTCACCTCGGCCGTCTTCCAACCGGCGGTATCCCAGGCCAATGCTTGGCTGTGCCCGTTGCCGCCGCCCTGATTGGACCACCAGGATCGATGACGGCGCGCGGACGCAGGCAGCTCGAAGCCCATGATTGCCTCGATCTCGCCGAAGGTGGTTCTCCACTCCTGGCCCGGAAGGCTGCATAGATGCGTGTACAGCTTTTGATACTTGCCCCGGATCGCCTTTTCCCAATACTTCTGCTCTCGATCCATCACCATGGCAATCCTTCATTCACTTCGTCTTCAACCAGCACCCAACATCACCATAGGTTGTTGGTTCCTTACTGGACAGGCATGACTCTACCCGAGGCGCTGTTCCCCTCCCATCGATGCGGGAGTACACCCACTGTAGACGGGTCGGCGCACTGCATCTCATCGCGTACGGTACCGACTGCCATGACGACATTCGGATGCCATGCCCATCGCCTTCAGCGGCCACCCAGCGCACCTTGAGGATGTTCCCGGCCGCAACCGCCTCCCGCAACAGGGACAGGGCCGTGTTGACAGCCGTCTCCCTACTGGTGGCCGCTCCGCACGTCTGTCGGCGCGGCCGGATAGCACCCGGGGATTGCCGGACGAACCAGCCCGAATGGGTGCGCGCCACTAGGCCGCCGCAGTGCTCGGACTTGGGTGAAGTTGACGCGCTCCGGCAACCACCGCGGCAGCCCCGCCATGTGGGCAATGTAGGCCGCCTGCGGTTTGCCGCCTGACGGCAATGCAAGTATATTGCGCAGCAGTCGCACGGAAAACTTCTATCGAAGACGTGTTTGTGTCCATCAACGATGGCAGGTCCCGTGCAGTTCCCTTGGGGGCCGGAGCCTCGCGACTCACCCTCCAATCATGCCGGACGCGCCGCAAACCGGAAAGAAAGCGTGAAACCGGTTCCAAGCTGTCCAAACCATGGAACAGCGTAACTGTTCAGGTACTCCGGTTCGGCTCGCTTGAGGGCCGGGGCCGGGGCGGC
>CAZMKQ010000231.1:0-4146 GCA_964566955.1 uncultured Caldilineaceae bacterium
CTTTTTGAGTCAACCTTCTCTATTCCACATTAGGCGTATTGGTTGCTATTTGGGGAGTGCGTGGAATTGTCCATCGGGATGCAGAGTCCAAACCCTCGCTGGCGGCCTGCACCGAACACAACCGGTCCCGGGATGGGTTTCTCAAACCGGATTTCAAAGTGCGAGTAGGGGCGCACGGGTCTGCCAGGGCGATGAACCTCGGAAGGGGCAAGGTCAATCCCGCCGGGAACGAGCGGGGTGCGTGCAGAACGGTAGGCGACCGGTTCCGGCAATCCGGCATGAGCACACCAAACCGCGAGGTTGGTCAATGAGAGACTTCTCCAACGTTCATGGATTGCAGGAACGGCAGTTGTCCATGCACGAGACTCCTGTTCCCAGCGGCTGGGGTGGATCGCCCTTGGATGGATTTCACTGTCCTGACACACAACCGAGACATTGATGCCGCGTCCTGTCAGATTGCGAATCGACAAGGCCGCGTCGCGCGCTCGCCTACGATCCAACAACACAGAACCCGGCGGCATCCACAAGGCCAATCCGTGGATGAGTCCCCTGGACCACTCGAAGCCGACGTCGGGAAGGGCCAAGTACCGCGCAAGGGCATCGTGCTCCTTCTCGTTGACACCATGGCCGTGCAATGCTGCCGGCGGTTCGCCGTATATGAACTGATACTTGGCCAGCAAAGCCTTTTTGAACAGTTCCGTCATGTCCGCGACGCGCCGCCCGGACACTGCAGGCTCCACTCGCAACCAGACCACCACCTGACCGCGGTCCGTCAAGGGTCTTTCCGTTGCCGGGTTGCGGTATGGGACCTGGTGTTTCAGAGCGTGGAACTGCGTTCGGCTTAGGGACGCCCCCCGTTCAATCCATTGCTCGTGCATCCGGTCCCAGATGGCAAGATCGCCGGTTTGCGGAACGTTGACCAACGTTTGGCCGTCCGGGTGCATTGCGAATTTCTGGCCTTCAAGGGTCGGTAGGCTGTCGTCCGACAGGACCTGTACGCGCGCAGGAGAATCCGCCGTGCCAAGGTAACCGATACGTGCTGCACGTTGTTGAAGCGCAGAAAAGATGTTGGGAGACGGGAGGGGTGCGTCCCATGTGTAGTAGATCATGGGCGTGCGCGGGCAGACACGCACGCCCGGCCAGACGCGTGTCCCTTTGCGGGCAGGATATTCCTGGTGTTGATTTCTAATGCCGGAATTGCGGTGCTCAACGACGTACCGCGGAAGGATCGGCGTATGTGTCGGCTGAGGATCCGCGTAGATGCTGGGTGGTTGCAGCCTTTCCAGCCTTTCCAGCCATTCCAGTTCCGATCCGTCGGTCACGCGACACGCAGCTCCGGTGCCGTCGGCCGCAACAAAGGCGGCAAACAGACGGGCAGGCGACGGCGGCCATTCGCCTTTTGCCTGATGCCCGGTATTGGCTACCCCGTCCGCATCACCCCGAAACACACCATGCAGCAGTTCTACGGAAACAGTGAACATCAGTCTGTGCTCTCCGGCCAAGTGGAACGGATGGCATGAGCCAAATTGGGCTTGGGTTTCAACACCGTTGGAGGTTGGTCCCATCCGGCCAACGGCACACCGACTTCAAGGGCGTAAGCCTTTGCTTCCTGTAGGAGCGAATCTGTTGACTCGATTTCGCAAGGTTCATCCTCCACGCCCAGCCAAGTCTTGATTGTGAACTGGGGGCGAAGATCCGCACCTGAACGAAGTGAGAACGCACGCTCGAAGGCGATGCGGTGGGCATGCAGGCCCATGGCCACCAGCAGGGCACGAGCAGCCGCGTCGGTTGCGGGTGGTGTGCCACGCCCTAGACTGACACGCCGAAGTTGGGCAAACGACACGGTGGCCAACTGAGTCACACGCTGGAACGACACAGCGGCAAGCGCGGCATCGTTACCTGTGAATGGTGTCTGCCCATGTCCGATTCCCGAGAGCTTTGAAGATGAAAGATTGTCAGCCTTGGCACCTTTTCCTTGGCCGATACTCCAGTCGCCGAGATCATTGGAGTTGGCTCTCACGTCCTCCTCTATGTTCAGATTCAGGGGATCACCCTTCAGTCCAAGAGTTCTGGTCTCGGTGCCGGCGGGGTTCCAACCGACGATCTCCGAAACCCAAGCGCGGGCATGCTTGCTGTTGTGCCGCTTCTTACCGAGATGGGACTGCCAGAACCCAAACATCAGGGCTTGCGGGAACCATGACATCAGCGGTCCGCACTCGCCAGCGGTCGCCCCGAAAATGGATTGCCCAATCTTTGTCTTGAGGAAATCGGTGCCGTTCCAGGTCGAATCCCGCAGGTAGGCGTCGGCATTGCGATGTGGAAATTGGAACGAGGACAGCGAGCGGAGCACATGCGATGGCAACGCCCCCAGCTCGGCCAAATCCAGAATGAACTCCGGAAGGCCGAGTGGTTCCCGGTTGCGACGCAGGGCTTCTTCCAGGCGATTGGCTTGGGACGGCACGTTGTCAATGACAATCACCGGTGTTGGTTCTGCATCGGAAGTGTTGGCGAACCGCTTGTCCAGTTGGTACTGGCCGCCTGCGTACACGGCCGGTTTGACAGGCTCGGTTGGTCCCGATAGTGGTTGCAGGTCCGTAGCTATCTTGATGCCCGCGTCGAAGGATTCGTCGGAGCAGCTATCCACCAGTCGTTTGAGGTCGATACGGAGCATTTGCACACCCTCCGGTGTGATTTTCTGTATGGGCCTATGGTAAGGTCCTGAGAAGGCAAAAGCAGAAGGATAACACACTGTGAGGTCTCACACAACACAGACCAAGATACATGTCTACATGTTACCTATTGCACCATTTCGTAAGTTCTGCGGATCTGGGCGAGTTGGGCCAGGATGGCATCGGCCTTGACCTTCCACTGCGGGGGCATGGCCCGGCGGTTGTAGCCCCGCACGTAGCGGCCCAGGGTCGCCTGCAGGTCGGCCACATCGTCGAAGGAGCCGTGGTCCATGACCTGGCGCTGCAGGGCGCTGAACCAGGCCTCGACCCGGTTCAGCCAGGAGGCATAGGTGGGGATGAAGTGGAAGTGGAAGCGGGGATGGGCCTGCCGCCAGGCCTTCACCTTGCGGTGCTTGTGGGGCGAGTAGTTGTCCAGGACCAGATGCACCTGCTGGGTGGGGAAACGCCGGGCCAACTGGCACAGGAAGGCCAGGCACGCCTGATGCCGGTTGCGGGCGGCACAGGCATAGTAGACGCGGCCGGTGTCCAGGTCCAGGGCGGCCCGCAGGGAGAGGGTGCCGTGGCGGACGTAGTCGTGGGTGCGGGTGGCGGGGCGGCCGGCGCGCGCGGGCAGGCCGGCCTGGGTACGGGCCAGGGCCTGCATCTGGGGCTTCTCGTCGAAACACAGTCTCACAACGTCGGGCGCCCTTTTTTTTCGTAGACCGCGATCACATCGCGCAGCTTGGCCTCGAACCGGGGGTCGTTGGACAGCTTGAAGGTGCGCACGCGGTGGGGCTGGATCCCGGCCGCCGACCACCAGCGGCTCAGCTGGGCGGTCGAGATGCCGGTTTCCCGGGCCATCAGGCTCAGGCTCCAGCAGGTGTGGCCGTCGGGCGGGTCCGCCTGCAGCTTCTTCCACATGGCCTCCCGGTCCGCCTCCGTGTAGGTTGGCGGGCGACCACTGCGGGGGCGGTCCGCCAGTCCCGCCAAGCCCTCGGCCAGGTACCGGTTGCGCCAGCGCGCGACCGTTTCGTCGCTGGCGCCCGTGGCGGCCGCGACGGCGGCCAGGGTCCGGCCGGCCGCCAGCTCCAGCAGCATGCGGGCGCGTTGCACCTGGTGGTGGGGCAGGCTCTGCGACCGCGCCCAGCTCTCCAAGGTCGATCGGTCCGTTGCCTGCAAGGTCAAACCGCGGGTGCGTGCCATGAGCGCCTGCTGATGTCTGTGGGGGTTCCATGCAGCCCCTATTTTAGACACAATACTTACGCAAGCATGCACTATGGTCCTCCACTGAGAACATTCCTCGCCGCAGCACCATTTCAATCTCGTTGTGCCGGAATTCACCCAAGGTCGATGAACCGACTCCCTGCGTCCCACCATGTCTGGCACCGACCGTGTCGACCACACTTAGAGGGTGTTTGGAAATGCCGTCAGACCGAGGCGAGTCGCTTGAGCATGCACCGGGCCATGGCGATGTGGA
>CAZMKQ010000232.1:0-4089 GCA_964566955.1 uncultured Caldilineaceae bacterium
CCAGGTGGGCTATCTGTACGAGGGCATGGACCTCAAGGCCAACTACTGAGTCCCAAAGAGCCATTTGGCTGACGCATGCGACCCGGACAGCCGGGTCGCATGCGCGTTCCACACAATTGACCACCTGTCCAGAACCATTCGATGTCCCAAGCCGCCTCACAACCGGACCCTCGCGGCACTCCGGTAGCAGCTGTCCAAGCCTTTCTCAAGAAGCGCCGCATGCACTGGTCGCGGGCCGCCGTGCATGCAGCCATGCCCCTCTGGTTCATTGGCCTGGGCATCCTCTACCTGGTCTCCGATCCAGCCGACGACTCGCTTTGGTTCGTCCACAACATGGGGTTCACCGGGTTCCTGGTACTCGTCTTTTCACTGGCCTGCACCCCTCTGGCCTTCGTCACGGGCTGGTCCCGGTTCACGCGTCTGCGCCGCACTTTCGGCCTGTGGGGTTATTGGCTGATCCTGGTCCACGTCATCCTGTATGTCTCGATCTGGTCCTTCTTCGAATGGAAGTTCATCTTCGTTGACATCACCACCATTTTCATCTACCAGGTGGGGTTCATCGCCTTCTTCCTGATGTCGCTCCTGGCCTTCACGTCCTATGGATCCTGGCAGCGGCGCCTGAAGCGGAACTGGGTCCGGCTGCACCGCCTGGCCTATGTGATTGTCCCGCTGGGCGGCATCCACTACGTGTACGTGGAGAAACGCCCGGATCTTTGGGTTCTGATTGGGGAGCAGAACTGGATGGCCCTCGGGGAACAGCTCACGTCCCGCCCCTGGATGTTTATCGAGCTGGCCCTTGTCATGTTGATCCTGCGGCTGCCTCCCATTCGCCGCAACGTAATCAAATGGCGCCGTGCCCTGACCGGTGGTCCGGGCAGCAGCAAGACGCGCGCGGCCCGCGGCCGGCCGGCTACGGCCAGCCGTTCCTGATCAACCCGCACCGACCGGGCTCCCTCGTTCATGGATCCGGCTTCGGCCACAGCTGAACTCCTGACGCGCCTGGACCGTGTCCTGGGCGAAGACATCCGGCCGCTGGAGACGGACCTGCTCCAACGCGGGCCGGAAGCGGTGGAAGCATCGTTGATGCAACTGCGCCGGAAGCACCGCCGGCAGGGCCTGTGGAACTTCCAGCTGCCCCGCCATCTGGACGGCGTCGGCCTGTCCCTGTCGGAGTTCGCCCATGTAAGCGAGCGGCTTGGTCAAAGCCCCCTCGCCCACGCCGCCTTCAACTGCCAGGCCCCGGACGCAGGCAACATGGAAATCCTGGAACGGCAGGCCACCTCTGCGCAAAAGGAACGGTTCCTGTTGCCCCTGACCCGTGGCGAAATCCGCAGTTGCTTTGCCATGACGGAGCCGGAGCATGCCGGTTCCAACCCAGTGTGGATGAGCACATCGGCTTCCCGGCAAGGAGACGGATGGCTGCTGAACGGACACAAGTGGTTTGTAACCAGCGCCCACGGGTCCGACTTCGCGCTGGTCATGGCCATCACCGATCCCGACGCGCCGCGCCACAACCGCGCCAGCCAGTTTCTGGTTCCCATGGATACGCCGGGCGTGGAGCATGTGCGCCGGATTCGCATCATGGGCGAGGAGGGATCCGGTTGGTTCAGCCACTCGGAACTGCGCTTCAGGAATGTGGGACTGCCCGCCGACGCGCTGTTGGGACCCCGCGGTGCGGGTTTCCGCGTGGCACAGGAACGCCTGGGCCCCGGACGCATCCATCACTGCATGCGCTGGCTCGGCATTTGCCGACGGGCACTCGACATGATGGCGGCCTACGGAGCTTCACGGGAAGTGGCTCCGGGACGGGCCCTGGGCACACGGCAGTCGTTTCAGCACGTCCTGGCCGAACTCGAGGCGTCGGTTGCGGGTGCCCGCCTGCTGGTCCTGGACACGGCCCGCCAAATCGAACGGCAGGGCCATGCCGAGCTGCGCAGCCGGATCTCCATGATCAAGTTCCATACCGCAGGCGTTCTGCAGGACGTGGTGGATGCGGCCATTCAGGCCATGGGCGCCGCCGGTGTCAGCGACGATCACGTCCTGTCCTGGTGGTATCGGCACGAACGCTGCGCACGCATCTACGACGGCACCGACGAAGTCCACAAAACCGTGGTGGCGCGGGATCTGTTGACGCGGCATGGACTTCAGGTCGGTTTCTGACCGCTGCGCGGAACCCGTTTGCCATGACCGGCTCCCGTCAGGGCCCGCAACTTCCCCTTGATGTGCCCACCACGGTCCAGGCGGGCACCGAGATCGACATCGGCCGGCTGACGGAAGCCCTGCAGGAGACCGACACCGGTCTGGAACCGCCGTTCCGACTGCACCAGTATCCGAGCGGATTTTCCTGGCTGACCTATCGGGTCACCGACGGTCGCGGCCGCCGCTGCGTCCTCAGGACTCCGCCGCGGGGGAGTCGGATTGCCCGGGCCCACGATCCGGCTCGCGAGTACCGCATCCTCTCGGGCCTGAAACCGATCTATCCTCTGGTACCCCGTGCCCTGGCCTGCCGTACGGATGCCAATCCCCTGGACACCCCCTTCCTGTTGATGGAGCAGGTGGACGGCGCCATCCTGCGCGCGGACCCGGACAACGCGCCCGATGACGATGCCATGCGCACCATCGGACGCCATCTGGTTGCCAACCTGGTCCGGCTGCACGGTCTGGACCTGGACGGCACCGAGTTGTCCGACCTGGGCTATCCGGACGGCTTTGTCCTGCGTCAAATCCGCGGTTGGCAGGACCGCTACGCAACGGCCCGCACCGACAATGCCCCGGCCTCGGCGGATATCGCCGCGTGGCTTGAGGACAATCTGCCGGCATCACCGGCACCAACCCTGATTCACAACGACTACAAGCACGACAACCTGGTGCTGGCACCGGAACCGCCCCACGAAATCAGGGCTGTCCTGGACTGGGAGATGGCCACGCGGGGCGACCCTCTCATGGATCTGGGATCCAGCCTGGCCTACTGGGTTACCGCGGACGATCCACCAGCCATGCAAGTGCTGCAACACAGCCCCACCCACCTGCCCGGCAACCCGGCCCGGACCGAGGTTGTGGAACAATATGCTGCCCAAAGCGGCCGGTCCGTTGACCACATCGTGTTCTACTTCGTGTTCGGCAACCTGAAACTGGCCGCCATTCTGCAGCAGCTGTACCGGCGCTGGGCTGACGGTGTCACGCGCGAGCAGCGCTACGCCCGCCTCCACCTTGAGGTGAAAGCCTGCCTGCAAACGGCCCGGCAGTCCATGCAGTTGGACCGCATCGACAATTTGTACACGGTCTGAATCCCGTCCCCTGGACCAAGGCAAGGAGCAACTCCCCGTGATTCAGTTTGGAATCTGCAACCCGTTGGCCAACCACGAATTGGCCGCGGCCGGCGGCTGCGACTACCTCGAGTGCGGCGTCTCGGAGCTCCTCCCCCTCGTTCCCGAAGACGACAATGCCGAGGTTGAGGCCCGCATGGCCGAGTTCGCCGCCGCCGCCCTGCCCGTCAAGGCGTTCGCCGGCTTCATCCCGGCCGGCCTGAAGGTTACCGGACCCGAGGTCCAGTGGGGCCAACTGTCCGCCTACCTGGACACCGCCCTGCGGCGAGCCAGCCAAGTGGGGGCCGACATCGTGGTCTGGGGCAGCGGTCCCTCCCGCCATGTACCGGACGGCTTTGCCCGCGACGGGGCGGAGGAACAGGTGGTCCGCTTCCTGCATCTGGCCGGTCACTGGGCCGAACAGCATGGCATCACCATTGCGATCGAACCCCTCAACACCAAGGAGTCCAACATCGTCAACTCCGTCAGCGAGGGGGTCAACTTCGCCGAGCGCGTGGCCCATCCCCGCATCCGTGTCCTGGCCGACTTCTACCACATGCAGGAGGAGGACGAGCCAACCGATGTCATTTCACGCTTCGGTCCCTGGCTCAGCCACAT
The DNA here is from genome assembly GCA_964566955.1 of uncultured Caldilineaceae bacterium. Taxonomy (GTDB): domain Bacteria; phylum Chloroflexota; class Anaerolineae; order Caldilineales; family Caldilineaceae; genus Bin34. Next base: position 3,924 of record CAZMKQ010000232.1, read on the forward strand.
GCACACGGCCGACACCGGCCGGCTGTATGCCGGTTCCGGCGACTATCCCTATGCCGACTTCGTGGCAGAGGTCAACAAGGCGGACTACCAGGGCATGCTTTCGGTGGAGTGTCGCTGGGGAGAAGATCTGGCGGGCGAGATCAAGGCCAGCATGGACTACCTGAAG
>CAZMKQ010000233.1:0-4071 GCA_964566955.1 uncultured Caldilineaceae bacterium
GTACTCGCAGGGTAACATAGCTGCTGGGAGAAGGTGCAGATAGGGCCAGATCGGACCGCCGCACGGTGCCAGCCCGGTGGACAGGCGCCTCACCGGGCGCACACCCCGGTTTCCGTTCCCCGGTTCGTTCAGGACAATCGGCCCAGCCATCCGGGAGTCATCCCGCCCCAAGACTCCGTGGAGATATCCTCAAAGACGGGATCAATGGCCTCCTTCCCATCGGGAACGGTCCGCAAAGCAGTCCCCCAAGAGGATAATCGCCTGCTTTATTGCCACCGAGTCCTGCAAGGCGCGACCTAGCCTTCAAACCTTACCGCCACTCTCCTGTCCGACGCTACGCTTTGACAGGTCAGTATCAAGCCCTTTGCGATATCCCCGTCTTCCAGGGCCATGCGGCTTCGCATGTGCACCGATCCCTCCGACAGGCGGGCCACACAGGCACCACAAACACCCGACTGACAGCTGAAAGGCGGACGTAACCCCGCGGCCCGGGCCGCGTCCAGGATGGTCTGGTCTGCGGTGACAGGTATGTCATCGATGGACCCGTTCAGTGCAATGCGCGCCCTGGCCGCCATGCCCGGCACACTGGTATCTCTTTCTGTCGTGCCGCCGAAGCTCTCCATGTGGATGCGGTTCGCCGGCACGTCCAGCCCCATGAGGGCGGCTTTCACGTCATGGTTCATGCTGCCCGGACCACAAATCCAGTATTGTGCATCCTGCGCCACTGGCGGGGTGGCAGACAAGGCTTCCCCCAACACTGCGGCGTCGATCCTGCCTTTCTTCCAGGGGGTGAACCGGCTCCACGTTGACGGGTCCGACAGAACGTGACGCACCGAGAACCGCTCCGGGTATTGTTCCTGCAACTCGTCCAACTCCGCCTTGAAGATAATGCTGCCCGCAGCCGCATTGCCGTATACCAGGTGTGCGACGGAATGCGGTTCATCTGTCAGCACGGCATTGATCATCGAATACAGCGGTGTGATGCCACTCCCTGCGCCGAAGAAGTAGTGCGTGCGCCGCTCCAGCGGACCGGGTGTTAGCGTGAAGCGGCCAAAGGGCGGCATGACGTCGGCTTCATCGCCCGGGGAGAAGCTGTCACCGACATGGTTCGACACAGCGCCGCCCTTCACCCGTTTTACGGTAATGCGCAATCGTGTTCCGGGCGGGTTTGAAATCGTGTAACTGCGGCGGTGCTCCTCCCCGTTGATGCTGAGCCTTACGGTCAAGTGCTGCCCGGCCTGCCATTCGAACAATCCGGCGAGTCCGGGAGGGACATCGAATGTCACACTCCTGGCTGCCCCGTCAATCTCTTTGCGGGTTTCAGCAACAGTCAGCGTATGAAATTCGCGACGCATGGTCCCTCCATTCAGCGGCAGTCGGACGTCGTGGCCAGGGAGCGGATCAGCGGGTCGCCAAGATGGGATACGAAGAAGAACCCGTCGGTCTGGGTCATCGTGCTCTAACGTTCCGCCAGTTGTAGTGGGCCCGGGCTACCGCGGTCATGCGGGTGCCGGTTCTGCCATGTTCCAGCGACGGCCTGCCAATCCCGTCCTGCCGGCAGGCGGACAACGATATCTTCCGGTGTGTCTGCGGCATCCGGAGCTGGCCCCGCCGCAAGTGCGATGCCGATGGGAGAGACGTGAACGGGGTTCATTGTCATTGTTGCTTCAATACCTCTTTCAGTCGTCACCGCGCTGCATAAAGTCGAGCACCGCTTGCTGGTGCTGCGTGATCGGACGCTCCCCTTTCGCTGCGGGCCCGATTTCAAGGAAGGGGCTTTGCAGAGATTTCTGCTGCTGCTCGCAGGCGAAAATGTCCTCGGTCGTGAAATCACCCGAACTCATCGGATCGTCGTCACCACTGACACCACCCTCCCGGTATTTCGGGCCACCGAAACTGTTCCAGAACCCCCAGCTCTTCCATTGCTGTTTCTGAAACGCCCACCCGGATACTCTGGCGACCTTTGACCGGTTCTCGACCCGTGTCAGGTCCGGTGCCAGTGGTGTGATGACGAACAGGTTCCAGCTGTCCTCGCTGGCCCCAATGCCTATACCAGGGAAGAGCATCGGCACCCAGGCACCGATGTGAGGCTCGGGAATTACCCGCGGCGTCGGCAAGTTGGTTTCAAGTTCCGCGCCGTATTCGGCCGAAGGTGGTTCCCAGAAATGATAATGCGGCCCCTTCCAGCCGTATTCGGCCTTTGCATGATCGTACATGTACAGTGTGTTCGAATGCAGATGGCTCAGGTGATAGACGTCGATGTAGTTTTCGACCACGATCTTCCAGTTGGCCTTGACTTCATACGTGTTCCGCGCTTCCGGGTACTCGACCAGCTCCTCCGGCTTGTGCGGCCCCAGAAAGGGATCGACGTCGCCGAACCACTCGGCCAGCGTTGGCGGATTCGGGTCGGCGTGCACAAAGAGCATGCCCCGCCAGACATCCACGCTTGCAGGAATGAGCCCGAGGCAGGACTTGTCTATCCCGTCCGGGTACTCCCTCGCCTCATCCGGGACAGAAATCAGTTTGCCCTCAAGGTCATAAGTCCAGTCGTGATATGGGCAGGAAAGCGCCTTGTGGGTTTTGCCGACTGCGCGGATCAGCTGCGTGCCGCGATGGCGGCAGATATTGTGGAACCCGCGCAGCCGGTGGTCGCGCCCCATGACGATGAAGAGGTTGTTCAGCCCTGCCTGAACCGACAGGTAGTGGCCCGGCCCGGGTATATCCTCAACCAGCCCGGCATAGCGCCAAGTCCGCGAAAAGATCATGCGCTGTTCCCGGTCGAACCATTCCTGCGACGTGTAGGCACCAACGGGAAGACGGTGGTACATCCTGGTCAAAATGTCACCTCAAGTCAGAAGATGTGCGTATTGGGGAAACAGGCTGGCCGCGACCATCATCAGGCCCAGAATGGCCCAGAGCGCGGTGACGGCCCAATATAGAAGAGGGTCTTCGTCGCGGTTGATCTCGAGAACGAGCAAGGCCTGTCTGCTCATGATCGCCGGAACGACCCACCAAATGAATAGCAGCCCCCAGACCCAGTAGAGGCCAGCCACTGTCGCCGCCAGCAGAACCGGCAAGGCAATGTAGTTGATCATCCGGGTCCCGCTCATCAGGGTGTCTCCAGGCTGGATGCCAGCAGTGTCGCAGCCAGCTTCAGATCGGCGCGCCAGGTCACTGGCGGATCAAGCGGGGAAAGGGAATCCAGGTTAACGAATACCGCGGATATGCCTTGGGTCGCAGCGCGTATCCTGTCTTCCGGTGCCGCAGGGGCCGCACGTCTGAGTATCTGTTCGATCACGTCGAAGAAACCGTTCATGCTGTCCAGCAGCCTCCGGCGCAGATCCGGCCGATCAGGAACGGCGGTCACCAGCGACTGATAGGCCAGCATCAATCGGGGATCGGATGCGCTGTCCTCATGGAAGAGCAGATCGACCAGATCAGTGGTCGTCGCATCCGGCGACAAGGTAGCGCGCAGGTCGCTTACCGCCAGCTCAAACCCGTCAAGGACATGGTCTGTCAGCGCAGAAACCATCTCATCCCGGTTGCCGAGGTAATGGCGGAGCAACGGACGCTTCACACCGGCCGCTTCCGCGATGCGTTCCTGCGTCGCACCCTCGAGTCCGAACCGCGCAACACAGGTCAGATAGGCATCAAGGATCTCGGCGGATCTCTGGTCTTTCAGGGAGGGTCTGGGCATTTGAGCTCTGATACTTTGTCATTGCTGACAAAATACTCGCCAACGGATAAATTGTCAATTGTGACAACTTAAATAATTCATGGCCTCCTCGACTGCCCGGCTCAAGAATCAGACCATCCGGCCGGTCAGGTTGGGCGTGCCACTCTATGGAATCCGGCGGCCGGAAAGGTCAATCACACCCTTGACAACCAATGGCCTCTTTATTGCGTACAATACCCCCCTCATGGACGTTTCCCACATTCTCGACCCGCTCAACGACGCCCAGCGCGAAGCGGTCACCCTGCCCCCCGGGCCCGCCCTCGTGCTTGCCGGCGCGGGCAGCGGCAAGACCCGGGTCCTGACCCACCGGATCAGCTGGCTGGTGCGGGCGGAGG
>CAZMKQ010000234.1:0-1174 GCA_964566955.1 uncultured Caldilineaceae bacterium
AACACACCATCAGGCACACATACCGGACGCGCGTGGGCGAAATACCGACCGTCTCGGCGCCGCCCATAACGCCGGCGATCGCGATGGGGCCGGCGCGGTCGGTGATCAGCAACACGGACTCGGTCAGCTCGCGCTGCTGGCCGTCCAGGGTCCGCATTTGTTCCCCGGGGCGGGCCGTGCGCACGGTGATGCAGGGCAACTCTTCCGCGCTGTCCCGGTTGCGTTCCCTCAGGAGATCGAGATCGAAGGCATGCAGGGGCTGCCCCCATTCCAGCATCACGTAGTTGGTGATGTCCACGATGTTGTTGATGGCGCGCACGCCGGCCTGGGCCAGCCGCTGCTGCATCCAGGCAGGGGAGGGGCCCACCTGCACACCGTCGATGGCCACGGCCACGTAACGGGCACACAACTCCGGATCCTCGATGGCCAGTTCCACCTGGGGCGAGGCGTCCGAGTCGGGCAGCGAGCAGTCGGGCAGGGCCTTGAGTCGGCCGCCGGTCAGGGCCGCCACTTCCCGGGCCACGCCAATCATGCTCAGGCCGCGGGCCATGTCCGGAGTCAGGTCCAGTTCCACCGTTTCGTCGCGCAGGTACTCCGTCAAGGGCGTCCCCACCGGCGCGTCCTCCGGCAGCAGAAGGATGCCCTCGTGCTCTTCGCTGAGACCCAGTTCCAATTCGGAGCACACCATCCCCGCGGAACGCACCCCACGGATCTTCGACGCCTTGAGTTTCCGGCGCGGACGGGGACGCTCTTCCGAGTAGGCATCGACCAGGGTGGCGCCGGCGCGGGCGAATGCCACCTTCAGCACCGGCAACTCCCCGGTCCCGCGGAACCGGAACAAGTTGGGTGCACCCGTAACCACCCGCTCCGGGTCGCCGCGACCGTCGTCCACGTCCACCAGGACCAGCCGGTCCGCATCCGGATGGGGATGGACCCCGACCACCCGGCCTACGCGCAACGCCTCGGGATCCCACCAGTCGCCGGTGGTTTCGATCCCGGTCACTTCCAACCCGGAGTTGGTCAGGGCTTCGTCCAGCTCGGCGGTGGACAGATCCCAGTCGACGTACTCGCGCAGCCAGGAAAGGGGAACCAGCATGGTGCAGTTGTCTCGCAAAAAGGCGGGCGGGCCTGCCCTGTCGGTGCGCTCAGGCTGCGGCCGCCTGCAGGCGCATGG
>CAZMKQ010000234.1:1184-4051 GCA_964566955.1 uncultured Caldilineaceae bacterium
GTTGGGTCAATTGCTCGTAGACAATGTCGTGGCCGATGGCCCTCCAGATGCCCCAGGCCGCCCGGTTGCCCTGCAGACTGCGCAGATGGCTTGCGATGGCGGGCAGGCCTTCCAGCGCAATCTCGCCAATCTGGCCAATCTCGGTCAAATCGCGAGGGGCAGGCACATCCTCGTCCTTGATGACCAAGTGAAACATGTAGGAGGCAAAGCAATAGCGCCGCACCGGGTCGGGATGGTGAAATGCATAGGTACATACTGCCAGGAAACGTTCCACCCGGCAGGCCAGGCCCGTTTCCTCGGCCACTTCCCGGAACAGGGCGTCCACGACGGACTCATCCGGATTGATGCCACCGGTAAACAGACGGTACACGCCCTGTGGGTACCGCGGCTTGGAGTGAATCAGGACCCGTCCGCTGGGGCGCGTGACGGCGAACAGGACCTCCGCGCGCCGGTCCCCCCGGCGACGCGCACGCATATCGAGCAGATAATCGTCCAAGTCGATGCAGAAGTGCCGCCGGACCGGCCGACCGTAGAGGGCGGCCAAATCATCAACCTCCCCCTCGGAAACCATGGGCCTGGTATTCGGAGGGTCCCCCGATTCCCTGCTGGCCATTGAAGTCCATTCCCGTGCTTGCGAACAGCCGCCTGCCAAGTGGCGGCCCATCCCGGCTGAGTCTAGGGCAGGCCCCAAGGGGAAACAAAAAACCGCGTCCGGGCCAACCGGGCGCGGTTGCCGCGAATCTTGAGAACCCGGACCTGACCGAATGCACGCACTACTCACCCGCCAGGCATCCCGGCCCGCCCTGCAGACCGCATGGGCTCATACCTGGCGATATGACTACCAGTCGTCAAAGAGCTAGTCCTCAAGTCCACCACCAGCCGCCCGGTTCCGACAGCAGGATCATCAGGACAACCATCATGGCCAGCGAAGCCCAGATCAGCATGTTGAGCAGGTGCCGGCGCATCCAGGCCCGTTGGTTGTCCGTGCCGAAACTCCGGCCCAGCCACTGGCGCAGCAGGACGGACCCGAGCATCAGTCCCACAACCGCCGCCTCGCCGGCCAGACGCAATACCGCATGGCTGTCCTCGCCGATCGGCGTATCCAATTGGCGGTACCAGACGATCAGGCCGGCCTGCATGCAGTAGGCGAACATGCTGTCCCGGCCGAAGGGCATGAACAGCCAGCCGCCCAGCCGATGCAGCAGGGGCCACAGACGGGTGGTCAGGAGCCATAGGATACGGAGATACACAAACACGATCAGCAGGCTGTGGGGAGGCATCAGGAACTCCCGCACCACGAAGCTTCCCAGAAATTCCTGCACGGCCTCGTTGCCCCCGTAATCCAGGACGAAGCCAATGAACAGCACGACCCCGACAGCCACGACGACGGCATCCACAACCCGGCCGGCGCGATGGGACTGCCACCAGGTGCCCACAGCCTGGCGGTGGTAGCCCAGCACCACGGCGCCGAAGAACAGTGGACTGTTCGCCGCCAGGTGCCTGAAAGCCGACACTTCAAGGCTCGTGGCGTCGGGGTGCAACTGGGTCATGACATACACGCACAGAACCGTGCCCAACACCAGCCGTGTTCTCTGCCGGTCGAGACCCCAAAGGGCGAGCGGCGCCATGGCGACATAGATCACATAGGCGATCAGGATGTCCATGTCGAACGCGCCTTCCTTGAGGGTGACGATGCGAATCATCCATCCCGTCAGTTCACCCCGGGAGTATTCGCGGAACATCTCCAGGCTGAGGAGGGCCGTCAACAGGAAGCTGAAAAGCACCACGTAGCGGTAGATGAGCCAGGCGCGCGCAAGTCGGCTGGTCACTTGTTGTCCCAGAGGCCGGCCGACGGCAATGAGACCGATGGTGAAACCGGAAATAAAGAAGAACACCTCGGCGGCATTGATCAGAAAGCGCGAGCCGCCTGTCGCAAAGATGAGGGGCGAAGCCAGACCCAAGTGGGTCAGGGTCATCACCAAGATGGCGTATCCCCTCAGGTAGTCCAGCCGCAGGTCCCGCTTGCCTGCGATGTATCCCTCATCCGAACCGATGAAGGGCTTGCACACTCCGGCGCGCAAGCGGTTCACAGGCGGCGTCCCCGGCCTCTGCCGTCGAACCACGTGTCGAAGTTCGGACCTGCTTGCCGCCGGACAACCCTATTCCGATCGCAGGCGCAGCCGCTCCGGTTGCCCGTGTCGGTGGCGCGGTGCAGCATCTGCAGCCCCACAACGCCAATGACGACATTGCCGTCACGCGCGCCGCAATTCAAGGACCGGAACGCTGGATGGTGTTCGGTCCCTATCAGGAACTTCCGACGCTGGACCGCGGTGTTGGTGCCCAACTGGGGCGGGGCACCGCGGTACTTGTCAGGACGAGGTGCGCCACTCCGTGGGCCGCTCGGTGATGTCCACCACGTTGCCATCGGGATCAAGGACCTTGAAGGAGCCGACGGGAACGGTGTCGCGGTCGTAGTCGAGCCGCTGCTTCACATCTTCCTTGACGATATGGGCCCCAATGTCCGTCAACCGCTTGAAGATTGGCTCCAGGCTTTCCACGTACACGCCGAAGTGGATGTGTTCGTCACCCTCCTCGTGCGGGGGCGCGGGCTGGGTCTCGAACGGCAACAGGGTCAGATTCACGTGGCCGTCGCTGAGGTCCATCGAGACGCCTTCCGGCCGATAGTCCACCCAGGCAAAGCCCAATCCCTTTTCGTAGAAGGTGCGGGCCTTGTCCAAATCGCGGCAGCGGACTGCCAGGTGCCTGAGTTCCAACATACTCGATCTCCGTGCGTGGTTGGCGGGTCGAATCCTGCCCGTTTTTCAATGGTCCTCTTCATCTTCGCCCTGCAACACCCCGACGCGCGT
>CAZMKQ010000235.1:0-4038 GCA_964566955.1 uncultured Caldilineaceae bacterium
TGAGTGCTGCGAAATCATGGACAAGACGGGCAGCGATCTTCTAAGCCTCTGGTTTGCCGACGGGACCAACTATGCGGGGCAGGACTCGCTGCTGGCTCGCAAGCGGCGGTTTGAACAGGGCCTCGGGGTTGTGGCCAAGCATCTGCCCGCGGACAGCCGCATGCTGATCGAGTACAAGTTCTTCGAACCCGCCTTCTACAGCACCGACGTGCCGGATTGGGGTACGGCCTACGCCTGGTCGCTGAAGCTGGGCGGCCAGGCCCAGGTGCTCGTGGATCTGGGACACCACGCCCAGGCGGTGAACATTGAGCAAATCGTTACGTTCCTGCTCGATGAAGGCAAGCTGGGTGGATTCCACTTCAACAACCGCAAGTATGCGGACGACGATCTGATCGTCGGTTCCGTCAACCCCTACGAACTGTTCCTCATCTACAACGAACTGGTCGCGGCGGAACAGAGCGAGGTCGAACACATCCGAACCGGAGCTGCCAAAGTGGCCTACATGATCGATCAGGCCCACAATGTGGAAGGCAAGCTGGCACCGATGATCCTGTCGGTTCTGAACTGCCAGGAGGCCTATGCCAAGGCCCAGCTTGTGCCCCGGGCACGCCTGAAGGAACTTCAGGAGGAAGGCCGGGTGCTTGAGGCGCACCATTTGCTGACCGAAGTGAGCCGGACGGACGTGCGTCCGCTCCTGGCTCAGGTCCGCACGGAGATGGATGTTCCCGTGGATCCCATCGGTGCCTACTTTGCCAGCGGTTATGAAGCCCAAATCAGTGAAGAGCGCGGGCTTTCCACCATCTCCGGCGGCTACCAGTAGCCGGCACCTGGAGGGATTCCCACAATGAACATTTTGCGCTACAGTTTGGATGTCGAGGAGTCACAGCTACGCCAGGCGATTGTGGAAACGGGTCGCATAGGCTATGCGAAAGGGTTCCTGGCTGCGAACAACGGCAACATCTCCGGTCGGCTGGGGGACGGCACGATCGTCATTTCGCCTTCCGGCCTGTGCAAGGGGCGCATGTCGGAGGACGATCTCTTTCGATTGCAGCCGGACGGGACCGTGGTGTCTGCGCCGCCGGACGCGTCCCTGAGTGTCTCATCGGAGACCCCGATGCACCTTGCCGCACTGCGCATTCGAACGGATCGTCAGGCATGCCTCCACGCCCATCCAACCTTTTGCATTGCGCTCAGTGTGGCCGACAGGCCACTTCTGCCGCTGATGGTTCCCGAAGTGGCGGTGGTACTCGGCAACATCCCGACCAGTGATTTTGGTCTTCCCTCATCGGACGACGACGTGCGGATCATCCGGGACTTGGTTGCGGAGCACGATGCCCTAATCCTGCGCAACCACGGGAGCTTGACGCTGGGGCGCCATTTGGACGAGGCCCTGATTCACTTGGAGCGTATGGAGCATGCAGCCGAGGTGCAGGTCCTGGCATCCCTGATGGGAGAGGTGAATCTGTATCCGCCGAGCATGTATCCGCAACTGGCAGCGCTGCGCCTCCACATGTTCCCCAATGCCGGCCGGGCCGGCACCGGTCCCTGAACCCGGGCACGGTGCCGCGACCGTCAAACCTGATCTGGCTTCGTCGCAATTCGGATCTCTGCCTGTACAAACTGGACTTCTGAAGTTCATCGAGTACTGCCAGCCCTGATTCATCGCCCCGAGTGAGGAACGCAATGCCTGCCAACCTTTGGAACGACGCTGAAGCTGCCCGATTGCCTGCCTTGGACGGCCTGGTCTACCGAAGCAATCTGCTTGGCCGGGACCGGACCGTCTGCAACATCTTCGGAGGCAACACGAGTGTCAAACTGACGGAAACGGACCATCTGGGCCGCGACGTGGAAGTGCTCTGGGTCAAGGGTTCGGGCAGCGATGTCCTGACCATCACGGAGCAGGGGTTTGCCGGATTGCGCCAGGCCGAGATTCTGCCCCTGATGGCCAGGGACGAAATGTCGGACGAAGAGATGGTCGAGTACCTTTCCCACACGGTACATGCCCTCGACCGGCCCCGCCAGTCGATCGAGACGTTGTTGCATGGCTTCACACCGGCAGTCCATGTGGATCACACCCATCCGGATTCGGTGATCAGCCTCGCCTGCCTGCCCGACGGCAAGGCGGAATGCGCGAAGGTGTGGGGTGACCGGATGGTTTGGGTGGACTACATCCGGCCCGGGTTCACCCTGAGCAAGTGGATTGGCGAGGGCCTGCGCGCCCACCCGCGGGCCGAGTGTGTGGTGATGGGCAAGCATGGGCTTGTAACTTGGGGGGGAACGAGCATTTCGTGTTACGAGAGCACACTGTCGATCATTGCCGAAGCGGAAGACTACGTTGCGGCGAGGCAACGGACGGTCTCAGCCGGGATTTCCCTGCCGGACGCCCAACCGTCCGGGGTTTGGGCGCGCGTGTTGCCGGTGGTCAGGGGTCTGGTGTCCGCTCGGAGGCCTGCCATTCTCAAGCGGGACGAAAGTCCGGAGGTGCTGGCGTTTCTGGCCCAGCCGGGTATCGAGGCGGCCACGCAGATTGGGGCGGCCTGTCCCGATCATCTCGTTCACACCAAGCGGCTGCCCCTGTTCGTCGACTGGCATCCGGACCAGGGAGAGGACGTTGAGGTCCTGCTCGAACGCCTTCGCGACGGCATGGACCGGTTCGTTGCCGATTATGAGGCGTACTTCGCCGCCAATGCCGCATCCGGCGACGAGATGACGGATCCCTATCCGCGGGTGATTCTGATACCGGGCCTCGGCATGATCAACACCGGTGCGGACGCCAATGCCGCGGACATCAGCAACCAGTTGTACTACCGGGCCATCGATGTCATCAACGGGTCCCAGGCGGTTGACAGGTTTGTCAGCCTAACCCCGGAGGAAGCTTTCGGTATCGAGTATTGGCCCCTGGAACTGTACAAGCTGTCCCTCAAGCCTCCGCCGCGCGAACTGACGGGACGCGTGGTGGCTGTCACGGGTGGCGGCTCCGGAATCGGCCGGGCCACGGCCATGCGCTTGGCGGCCGATGATGCCCACGTCGCTATTCTTGACATAAATACAGATGCAGCTAATGAGACGGCTGGCATGATTGAGGAGCGTCATGGCGTTGGCCGCGCCATCTCCCTCCAATGCGACGTGACGGACACAGAGGCCGTGGACCGGGCCATGGAAGCTGTGGTCCTGGCCTACGGTGGCGTTGACATCCTGGTGAGCAATGCGGGCATCGCCATCGCGGGCGCCATCGAGGATGCGACCGATGCCGAATGGCAACGGACCATGGACATTCTGGCCAAGGGCTATTTCCAGGTGAGTCGGGCAGCGTTTCGCGTCTGGAAGGGACAGGGGATGGGCGGCAGTCTGATATACGTGGTAAGCAAGAACGCCGTGTACGCGGGCAAAAACGCATCCGTTTACAGTGCGGCGAAGGCCGCGGAACTGCACATGGCCCGGTGCCTGGCCGCAGAGGGTGGAGCCGCCGGGATTCGTGTCAACTGCGTATTGCCCGATGCCGTCATTCAAGGCAGCGGAATTTGGGATGCCGGGTGGAGGGAAGCCAGAGCATCGAGCTACGGCATTGAGGAGGACGAACTCGCGGAGTTTTATCGCCAACGGACCACTCTGAAAGTCAATGTCACACCCGACCACATCGCGGAGGCAATTTCGTTCCTGGCCGGCCCCAGGGCTTCCCGCACCACCGGGGGAACGCTGACTGTGGATGGAGGAGTCCCGGCAGCCTTTGTAAGATAGTTTCGGATCATCCGATCCGGATCCCATGCAATCCAGGAACAAGCCCATGAACCGTGTTGGATTCCTGCTCAAGGTCAAGGAGGAATTGATCCCGGAGTACAAGCGCCACCACGAGGAAGTGTGGCCCGAGATGCTGGAGGCTCTGAGTCGCACCGGTTGGCACAACTACTCCCTGTTCATGCGCGAAGACGGACTCATGTTCGGCTACTTCGAGACTCCGCACGACCTGGAAACCGCGTTGGCGGGGATGGACAAGGAAAAGATCAACACCAAATGGCAAGACATGATGGCACCGTTCTT
>CAZMKQ010000236.1:0-3970 GCA_964566955.1 uncultured Caldilineaceae bacterium
CCCCAGCCGTGGCAGCAGCGTGTACATGCTGCCCACCGTGTAGACCACCCCGAACCGGTCCTCAATCCAGTCCCGTACCTCCTGCGCTGTCGCAAAGACCCCCTGGGCCGCTTCCGCCACCACCTGGGCCTGCTGCGCCTCCGTCAGATAGCAGGGCGTGCCGTGTCCGCCCTGCCGATGGGACCGCACCTCGGCCAGCCCGCCGGACCGGTACCAGCGCAGCCACAGCTGTATGGAATTGCGGCTCACGCCCACCGCGGCCGCCACGGCCGTCGGCCCCTGCCCCTGGCGCAACAGCCACAGCGCATGCAGCCGCGTGCGCACTTCGGTCACCTTTTCCGCCCGGTACTGCCGGTGCAGCGCGTCCGCCGTGTCCTCGGCCGCCCAGTCGATGACCACCTTGCGTGTCATGCCTGTCTCCCCCCTTGGCAATGGTCAACCTGTCAAGTAAGAACATTGTACTGGATTGGTATGACACGGGTTCCGCGCCCCCGCTGGCCCATCGCCACCAGTTCCTGGCACGCCCGAGGCGCTTCGGCAAGTCCCTCTTGATCAACACGCTCGAGGCCTGGTTTCAGGGATTGCCGCCGGACCACGCCGCCAACCCCGCAGGCTGGACCGCGGACCTGGACGGCATGCCCGAGGGCTGGACTGCGCCCGCGTGGCTGTGGGAGGGCCTGGATGCGGAGGACTGGCACGGTATCCACGGCTGGCGACCCGTTGTGCGCCTGGACCTATCCCGGGCCTCGGCCCCCACCCCTGCCGAAACCCGCAATGCCCTGCAGGCCTACCTGTGGCAGGTGACAGGGCTGTGGGGGCGTCGGTTGGGAAACTGGACCGTGTCCGATCGCTTCGGTCCATTCCCCGACCAGTCTCCGGCCGTCATGCTGACCGCCCTGATAGAGGGTTTGGGGGAAGCCTGCGGCGGCCGCCCCGTGGTGCTGGTGGACGAGTACGACACGCCCATTGTCAAACACGTTGGGACTGAACGTCCCCTGGAACCTGTCGTCGCGGAACTCCGCGACTTCTTCCGTGTGCTGAAGGACGACGAGGGCCTGCTCTACGGCGTGTTCATAACCGGTATCACGCGGTTTGCGCGCGGGCATCTGTTCTCCACCGCCAACAACTTCACCGACATCTCCGACGAGCCCCGGTACGGCGCGCTCTGCGGGTTTACGGAAGAAGAGGTGGATTTGCATCTCGCACCCCATCGGAATGAACTGGAACGCCTCGAGCCGCGTCTCCAAGGGCGGAACATGCTGGACGAGTGGCGGGAACAGTACAACGGCTACCGTTTCGCTCCCTACCCGGGTACGCCCAGCGTCTACAACCCCTTTACCCTGCTCCGCGGCTTGGAGCACATATTCGAAAACGAAGCTCTCCGCACCTTGGCTGCCAAAGGCCGCTGGCCTTCCGCCTGGAGCAAGTCGGGTCACCCGGGTCTCATTGCACGCTTGGCCGCAGACACGCGCCAGGCCCTTCCCGAGGCAGACGGGCGAATGCCGCAGTCATCTCCGGGTCTCGCAGACCTGAACCGCCCCGATCCGATCCTCATCATGCTGGAAACCGGCTATTACACATGGCATCAGGGTACCGACGGCGAACCGGCATACCTGGACTTTCCCAATCGTGAAATCGCCGAATCGTGGACCTACGACATTCTGGGGTTGGGGGAACTCTCCCCCGAACGGGACGGTCGCGTGCTTGCCGAACTCCGAACACATCTGGAGCGGGGCGACGTGCCGGGCTTCGCCGCGCGCCTGGAAACCTTCGTATTCGGCTTTGCCCACGAAAACCTGCAGGGCGAAGCCAGCTTCCGCGTGCTGATGCAGGCCCTGTTCCGACTAATGGAACTACCGGCACAGGCAGAGCACTCCAACTGGGGCAGGCGAGCCGACCACTTGGTGCATGTCGGAGACCGCGTTTACGTTTTCGAGGTGAAGTTCAACCGTCCCGTCCATGAGGCCCTGCACCAAATCGGGGACCGGGGCTACGGACGTGAACACCAGGACACGGACCGGGAAGTGATCGCTGTCGGACTCGCCTTTCACCGCACGCCGGGAAGCCCTCCCTGTCTGGAATGCAGGACCGACAACCTGGCAGCCTTGAGCGAAGGGATAAGGGACCCGGAAACCGCGCCGCCGCGGGAATAGTGCCGCGCGGATGTGTCCATCGGCCTTCTAAGGAGCAGGATCGGATGCCATCCCCTGGATTCTGGCCGCTGCCCTGCCCTGATCGCGACTTTGCATATGCCTTGGTGATCCGACACGATAAGCTGCTGAACGATACAATCGCTCACATCCGCCAGACCTATACTGGAGCGGCAAGGGCCCGGTTGCGCATCCTCGGGTGGGTGACTTCGAGTTGGCAGACTTGGCAGACAGTATGGATAATTCGAAGTCAATCTGGAAAGGCAAGGATGACTGAGCAAATCACCGTGTCCGTTGACTCCAAGGTGGCCAACGCGTACCGGGTGGCGTCGGACAGTGAACGCCGCAAACTGGATCTACTGGTGAATTTGCGCTTGCGCGAGGCCACCGGCACCCGCAGGTCACTTCAAGAGGTCATGGAAGAACTCAGCCGCAATGCCCGGCAACGGGGATTAACCCCGGAAATTCTGCGATCCATTCTAGATGAAGAATGACGCGTTGTCTGTTTGACACAAACGTCATCATCAGTGCAGCGTTGTTCAATCGGTCAGTGCCGGGAAAAGCACTGATTTGGGCTTTACAGAATGGCACGATTCTGATGTCCACAGCCTTGTCCGAAGAACTTGCCGATGTACTCGGTCGGCCTCGGTTCGACAGTTACATCTCGTATCAAGAACGTGAAGAGTTCTTGATGGCTCTGCTGGATGCATCGGAGTTGGTTGAAGTCGTCGATCGGATTCAAGTCTGCCGGGATCCCAAAGACGATAAAATTTTGGAACTGGCAGTTAGCGGCAAGGCAGACTACATCGTAACCGGAGACGATGACCTGCTGGTACTGAACCCGTTTCAGGGGGTATCTATCATCACACCGACTGATTTCCTGCTGGTGTCAGCCGCCTGAGAAGGAGAGTAACTCCCAGGTTGTCCAATTAGTCTTGGCGGTAACCAGCACTGAATTTCCGGCAAAGGCCAACGACGAGGCACAAGCGCACCTATTGACGGATTGGGATTGCGAGGCCGACGCGCTGTGCTGCTTCATCATCAAGCAGGGGTCCGAACCGGTGCTTCCCGTCGGACGCAACCGCAAGGCCCCTATCGATCTCAATTGGAAAGCGGGCCTTGGGCGGTTAAAACCGTGCCGTTGCATCGCCGCGCCCAGTGAAGACTGTCTTCGGCTACCAACGATCCATGCTGTTCACCGCCATCTGTCATCGGCGGCGATACCTCTTCACCGCGCGTGTCCGCAGACCCTGAGTATCAAGGCAGTTACAAGATTGTGTCGAGGGTCGTTCGGGGATAGGACAAGGCATGGTTCTAAACCTGATTCGCAATTCCCCATGGACACTCGTGTCGCGGTTCCGCCAGTGCACCGTTTGGATGCAGCGGAAGATCCCCGCAACCAGACTGTCTGGCGGTCTTCAAACAGTTTCAAACAGTCCTGCGGCCTAACCGGGGGCAGTGCATGGCAGTGCTCCGACACCAGCCAGGCGACTGGCACCGCGGGAGCCGGTGGAGGCAGCCCGCATCCTGGCCAGGGCAATCGCATTCTAATTTGGGTAGTGTCGGCCCTGGGTAGGATGGAGTGCCTCATCCCGTTCCGGAGTCTCCCCCATGGCCGACACTGCTCCTGTGCCCCTGGTTTCCCTATTCACCGAAGTCGAGGACCCGCGTCGGCCCCAGGCCCGGCGGCATGCCCTGGAGGACATTCTCCTGATCGCAACCCTGGCCGTCATCTGTGGTGCCGACAGCTGGACCGAGGTCGAGTTGTTCGGTCGCCAGAAGCAGGCCTGGCTGGAAACGTTCCTGGCCCTGCCGCACGG
>CAZMKQ010000237.1:0-3912 GCA_964566955.1 uncultured Caldilineaceae bacterium
TCCGACACCCGGCAGCGCCTCAGGCCGTCCGCACCGGGGGTAGCTGAACAGTTACTGAAGGCAACCTGACAATTGGCCTCGCGGGCCTCATAGGTCGTCATGAAGAAGGACTCGCCTGTGAACTTGCGCTTGAGTCCGCCAAACAGCCCTCCGGGCATGGAGGTATCCATCTTGACATGGCCTGTCTGCCAGGCCATGCCGCCGGTCTCCGTAATCACGGATTCCCCAGACTGCAACGTAAGCACAACGGCCTGCATGGTGGATCCATGAATCGCATATTCCATAACACATTCTGTTCCTTAATTCTTGTAAGTTCTTGACAAACAAGGTCGGGTAATTCGCTCTCGGCCGGTCAGGGCAGCGTCGGCTGCCTGGCAGGCTCGAGTCCGGGATGAGCAGTCCCATCCGGTGTCCCGCTTCGATCCAACAGCAGGCGCTTGACCTCCCGGTAGGGCGTGTACAGATCAATCTCCGGATCGTACAGGCGCTGCAGGATGTTGCGGGCGGCGTTGGTGTCCGCATCCAGCACGACTCCGTCCAAGCCGTAAAACCGATCCCCGCGCCGCGTGCCCTGCAACAGGCCCGTGCGGGAGTCGATTTGCGACGTGTAGGCGGGGTTCACCAACACCAGCGCCGAACCTCGGCGCCGAGATATCGAGGTCAGGGTGTCGGCCATGAGGCCCTTGACCCAGCCGCTCAGACGGCGGTTGGTGTCGCGGTGGCGATACCTGGACGACGCCATGGGGGCCGTCAGGTCCTCGCAGGCGATGGTGCCGGCGCGGTCGACGACGCGGTGGGCGGCCTGGCACAAGTGATCCCGTACCTGGGCGTTGTGCTGCTTTTGGCGGCGGTCCCACTTCTGGTTGCCGAGGTTGTTGCGGCGGATGTTGTCGGCCTTCTGGATGCGTCCGGCCTCGCGGTGCTTCTGCTCGACCGCACGCAGTTGGTCGCGCCGTCCGCCCTTGACCTTGCGGGCATCGCTCTCCGCGCCCAGCAGGTCGCCCAGGCCTTCGCCGTGCCGTTCGCCTTCGCTGTCGGCATAGGCTTCGGTGTAGCCCTTGTCGACGCCGAGCTCGCCCTGGCCGCAGGGCTTCGTGCTGCATACGACGGTCTCGTCGATGGCGTAGTGAACGGCCACTTGGCCGTCGTCCTGCAGGATGATCCGCAGGGTTCCGGTCGGCAGGTGCGTGCCGCGCAGCGGGATGGCGATGCGCTGGCCGCGTTCCAGGCCCTGCAGATAGACCCAGGCCCGACCGTGCCAGACCTTGGCGGTGTAGGAACCGGTGTCGGCCACGATCTGGTTGGTCACGCGTGAGGTGCCGCCCTGCCACTTCCTGCGCATCTGGCGGTGCAGAAAGGAATCCTCATCCCAGCGGTTGCACTTCAACAGCGAGTAGAGACGGTGCCGCTCCTCACCATCTCCCATGGTCTTGTGCCAAATGGCCTTCTTGACCGGCACCTTGGCCGCGTCCCGCGCGGCCGCGATGTCTCCCAGGGCATCGGACAACGTGGCTTTGCCCAACCGGGCCGGCAGCCCGTGCCAGTCGTAGCCCTCGGCCATCCAGGCGTTGCGGATCTCGTACACGGACTGTTGCGCTGTGGACAGGCCGCTGCAGCGTTGCCAGGCGTCGGCACGGACGCGCCCGCACAGGGCGGCGATCCGCGTCAACCGATCGAACTTGGCCTTGTGCAACCCCTGGCTGTGCAGGATGCGCGTGACCTTGGCTGTCTTCATGACCTACAGGATTGGGCTGGAAGTGGCAGGAAACATGGTGCTTATCGGTGCTCCGTTGGGTTTCAATACAGGACTTCCGGCACGGGGTAGGTTACCCAAGCGTAGCGTCCCACCACGCATTTCCGTGTGAGAAGGGAACCGGATTCAGCAGGTTGTCCTGGACTCTCTGAAGGACAGCGAGGCCCGCAACGAGGCGGCTACCCAAATACACGGCAACTGTTCAGCAACCGTGTTGAAAGTCAAGCCTCATTGGCCGTTGGCACAGGATGCTGTCGCCAAGAGACATGGTCACGGATTACCACATTAAGGGAGGAACAACTTGGGCATGACTGCCACGAGGGCCACCTTCCCGGGTTTGCACCATCGGCACAGACAGGTGTCGAAGCGTGGATAGTGAGGTTGTGCCGGATGGAGGTCACTGTGTAGTCATACAGGAGATCGTACATACGGAAGCACGACCGCCCCAGACGCTGCGCAGGCAGTTCGCCCCCTGAGGGACAGAACGGCACCGCAATGGTCGCAGCGTTCCGGCCGATAACCGACACAGACATCGGCCCGCGCCGATCTCTGTGCCCGCTTAGTTGCCGAACCAGCGCGGGCCGAAATGGACAGAGCGGGAATGAATCAAGTTCCAGCATATTCCGGACCGGTCCGGCCAATCCGCCAAACCAGCATTCGACAGACCGTCAAGCAACCCAGGCTCGGGGGGACCGGAACAGTTGGATTGGAACAAGGTACCTGGAGTCAACTCACATGCCCTTGGTCATCCTCAAGACGAACTTCTTGGAGTACCACTGCAGCCTGTTCTGATTCCATTCAATTAGCCATTCAAATTTTTCAAATGTCCAATGTGGGCTCTGTAAATCGGTGATCAATCGTAAATGTACATTCGTGTCTCTCATAGAATGTGAAGAACAGGTCTCGGTTCCACCAAGGGTACGCCTTCAGAAGAATGTTGCCCTCGCTGTCCTGTTCGCGTTGAGAGACCTCCAAAATGTCGCCCAACTCAACTTCCCACTCAACCCCGATACAACCGTTACCCTCATCTTGCAAAATCTGAAAGTCAGGACTGTTCACTTTCACGCGAAAACTGGTGGCCTGCAACATGTCCCAGAGTGCACTCCCTGATCCGGGGGGTGATTCGAGACGGGGCATGCCCAAGTCAAGAATTGCAATTCGTGGACTGTGGGCCAGGAAATTCTCCGACAAGGCAACCACGTTGGTTGCTCTCATGTACAGGCCTCGAAGCTGAGGAGCATGCGTCAGGAAACCATCCGGCAGTACATCCACCTGATCCACATCCAGCCTCAGCCACGACAAATTGGGTGTGGAGGCAAGAAAGCCATCCGGGAGTGCCTCCACCTGTTTCAGGTCTAATTCCAAGTACTGCAGGTGCGGAGTTTGGGTGAGAAAGCTGTCCGGAACGACCGACACCCCGGGAGCATCCAAGGACAGGTGTCGGAGTCGGGACGAACGGGCCAGAAAGCCCGGGGGCAGGTCCGACAGGATCACCGGCCACAGGTCGAGATAGGTGAGACTGGGAGCGTTCTCCAGAAAATGCGGTGGAAAGAAACGTAACTCATAGTCAAATCTTCCATGTTTTCCATATATATATTCCAATTCCAGATGTTGCAGTTGAGGAACATGGGCCAGAAACGATGGTGGAAGTTCCATCAGGCCCCGCAAGCCCAGCCAGAGATGAGTCAGATTCGGGGTATGCGATAGCATCTGTTCAGGCAAGGACTTTGGACCGGCCGGCTCGAGCCCACGATAACAACGGTAAGAGTCTGTCCCCAGATAGAGGGATCTCAATTGGGGCGTGTGAACCAGAAAGTCGTCGGGCAGGTGGTCCAGATCACACCATTCAATACTCACATCGGTCAAATGGGACTGATGATCCAGCAATCCGGAGGGTAGCGTTGCCAAGCGCGGTCCATTCAGGTACAGGCGCTTCAGGTTTGGTACAGGAGCCAGCAGATCCGCCGGGACATGATGCAGTCTCGGCACATCCAACGACAATTCAATCAAGTGTGGAGAACCTGCCAGCAATTCGGCCGGCAAGTCCAGAGGCGCATCGGTCCTTTCTCCGGAACTCTCATGCAGCTGCAGGTGGGTCAGATGGGCAGGGTAAACGCAAAGTCGCGGGGTGGGGGTGAATCGGGGTTGCCCGAGACCGG
>CAZMKQ010000238.1:0-3880 GCA_964566955.1 uncultured Caldilineaceae bacterium
TTCAATGACCGCTTCGGTCTCATGAACCAGATCTTCATCGGAGTGGGTCTGGCGCCGCAGGCGTGGCTGGTGGAACCCAATCTGGCCCGGCTTTCCATCGTCATCGCCACGGTGTGGCAGGGCATCCCCTTCGTCATGATCCTGCTGTTGGCGGGCCTCCAGGCTTTGCCGCAACCCCCGTTCGAGGCCGCGATTGTGGATGGCGCCACGGCTTGGCAACGCCTGCGCCTGTTGACACTGCCGTTGATGCGGCCGGTCATCGCAGTGGCCTTGGCCCTGCGCATCATCGACCTGTTCCGGGTGTTCGACGTCATCTACATCATGACCCTTGGCGGACCGGGCCACGCCACCGAGCTGCTGCCGTTCTACATCTATCGGGCCGCCTTCAGCCAGTCGCAGTTCGGCCTGGCCTCGGCCCTCTCCTGGATTACCGTCTTCATCACGATCGTGCTGCTGATCCCCCTGTTCCTCAACGAACGGTCCGGCGCGGAAAGCGAGAAGCTCAACACATGACCTCCCAGGCTCGAACTTCCCGCGCCGTCCGGTTTTCCGGACGGCGGCTGGCGGAAGACACCGCCACCTATGTAGTGCTCTCGGTGGTGCTCCTGATCATGATGACGCCCATCCTGTGGCTGATTCTGACCTCCATCCGACCCTTGGTGGAAATTGCGTCCACCCGTCTCATCCTGATACCGCGCCGCCTGGTGCTGGACAACTACCTGGCGGTGTTCCGGGACTACGAGATGGCGGCCTATCTCCAGAACACCCTGATCGTGTGCGGCGGCGTGATCGCCTCCAACATGGTGATTGGACCGCCGGCCGCCTATGCCATGTCGCGGTACCAGTTCCGGGGCGAAAAGGCGGTTTTGTTCGGTCTCGTGTTCATGCGCATGATCCCGTTGGTGGCCGTCATTCTGCCGCTGTTCATCATCTTCAGCACGCTGCGGCTGCTCAACTCCTACGCCGCCCTGATCATCGCCCACACGGCCTTCAAGCTGCCGGTCACCATCTGGCTGCTGCGGGCCTTCATCGCCGATCTGCCGCGGGAACTGGACGACTCGGCGCGGGTGGATGGAGCGTCCCCACTGGGTGTCATCGTGCGCATCGTGATTCCCCTGATCAAGCCCGGCCTGGCGGCCACGGCCGTCCTGGCCTTCCTGGCCACCTGGAACGATCTGCTGGTAACCCTGGTGTTGTCGAACACCATCAAGACCGAGATGGTGGCACTGGGGCTGACCAAGTTCGTGCTCGAGTACGGTGTGGCCTGGGGACCGCTGACGGCGGCCGGAGTGCTGATGTTCATCCCCACGGTGGTGTTTGTATTCATCGCCGAAAGATACCTGGTGCGCGGTCTGACCATGGGGGCCGTGAAGGAATAGACCAGCGGCTCCCTGCACCTCGAGCGTGAAAGCGCCCCGGTCGGCCTCTGCGAAGGCCGCGCGCACCTCGGCATGCAGGGTGGGCTGGTTGCGCTTGACGGCCGGCACGTAGTCGGCATCAGCCCCGCAGGTCCTGCACGATGGCCCGCTGGCAGCCAGCGGCATCGATCGGGACGACGGCCCCCTCCAGGACCATGCGCTCAAGCAGGCGGGGCATGGCCGTAATTTCGTTTCTTTTGGCCGCGCAGGGCTCCTGGGCCAGGGTCAGCCCCTCCCACACCAGGAAGGCACTGACCAGGAGCAGGGGCCGCGTGCACGCGGCCAGGTTGCCCGACCGACGTGAGCACTTGCCCTCCAGGGCCAGGATTAATTTCTGCAGGCCGGGCAGGCAGGTGCCGTCCCGCGGCAGGAGGGCGGCCTTCATGGCCGTTTCGGACTCCAGCCGACGCACGAGCAGGCGGTGGAAGGTGTAGTGGACCTCGCGTTGAAATCGGTGAAGCAGCTGGAGCAGAGTGTTGGCTATACCGGAGACCGGTTGATTCGAGTGGTCCAAGCCGCTGCGGAGACACGTCCCCAGGCCGCCGCTGAAATCTACCGGAGACAAGCAGAGAAGCTGATAAAGGGTCGCACTCGGGAGCGATACCGACATGCGTGTACCTGCCTGACCACGATGAGGGACCTGTATCGCCAGATGTCACAGGAACCGGCGTGGACCGACTTCATGGCCGAGTTCCGGGAACGCCACCGGCGATTGCGCGCGCTGCAGAACGAGTTGAACAAAGCCGGTCTGTAATCCTGCGCCGTCACCAGGAATAGGGGCGGGATTGGAGACTGGCGTGGCGGCTTCGTGAACGCCAATCCCGAAGCCGTCGCGTCCACCGGAATACCGGCCCCCAAGCGAAACGTCTCCATCGACTTCGGTTGTGACCGCAGGGCATCCTGCCGGGTCCCAGGAGGCCTCACCGCCAATTTATTGCATGTTTTTCATGGCTGGCCCCTGCCGGCCACTCGGTTCATCTCCTGTTCTCGCTCAACCGTCCGGACACGTATTTGTGGATGACGCTCGACAGCAGCGTCTGGTAGGGTATCCCTTCTTCCCTCGCCCGCGCGCGAACGAGCATGTAATCGCGTTCCGTGACGCGCAGATTGATCCGTCTGGTCTTTTTGAAAGTGTTGTGGGCTGCCACCCGGGCCTCCTCCATCTCCTGGTCAGCATCGGGTGCCGGGCGTAGTTCGCCCCTCTCGAAGCGGTCCAGAATGTCCCGCTCTTCCGCGTCCATGGCGTGGTTTGTCACGGTTGCCTCCTGCTGTATTCCCTCGTGGCCTTGCGGCTGGGAATGATCGTCTTCAGAAATCGGATGCCATTGGGCTGTATTAACAAATGGCACTAGTGGGCCAACTTGGATGAAATGTAAGGTGTAACATGGGTGGGTGGCACACTGGTGAAGTTGGCCCACTGGAGGGAGCCGTCGTCACGATCGATGCCGGGTCTGCGCAGCCTGATCCGGGTGCGCACGGAACGCCGCGGCTCCCGCGGCCGGCAGCGCGCCGTGCGCTACTGCGTCTCGAGGCGGTCCATGGATGCCGAGGCCCTGCTGGCACTGGTCCGCGGCCACTGGGACGTTGAGAACAGCCTGCACCGCACCCTGGACATGCAATTCCGGGAGGCCGACGGCCGTCTGGGCCGGGGCCTGCCCCAATCACGACTTTGCGTTTGCCCTGCGTCGGGATCACAGCCGGCTGGGCTCAAAACTGATAACAGATGAAAGAGGGCATGGTAAGCGCAACGAACCGCATCACGCAGTTCGATTTGCACCGATCGATCCCGATCGTTTCCCTCGGTGCCTGCGGCAAGCTGCCTTGCCCTTCGAATCAGGTCGCTGTGCATCACGCCATCCATTGCTGAAGCCTGGGCCAAAAGTCAACCCAGTTAGACTTGCTGACAAATGTCTGAACCGGGACACTTGGGAATCCAAGTTCAATCGCGTGAGGCCATAGTTCCTCGGTAAATTCAAACCTGAAATCCGAGTCCAACTTGCTGCCGTCACCGGCGTAGGCAATATAGGCAATCAACTCCGGCAAGTCCGGATCGGGACAGACCAAGGGATCCGCCTTGACCACGATCGGGTCGAAGACGATTTCGTCCCCAAACCTCTTGGCAAGCAGATTCTTGATGATTGCGGCGTACTTCTCTTCCACTTCATTGTAATCAATGTACATCGCAGTCCTCCTTTGCGCTCCCGAGCCGGTGATGCTATCACGACAGGTGCACAGGTGCAGGGGCTCGCTTTTGTCAGAAGGCTGACACCAGCGGCTGGATCTGCCCAGCCTGTATCGCAGGGCCGTTGCCCTGCCGACAGACTCCAATTCGAGTGCTGTATCCCGGTTCAGCCCAAGGCCAACACAAAGTCGCAGGAAGAGGGTGAATCGGGGCTGACCGAGACTAGTACTACAGTTGTAGATGATTGTGGCATACTGCCAAGGCCGTTTTGCCGACCGTT
>CAZMKQ010000239.1:0-3839 GCA_964566955.1 uncultured Caldilineaceae bacterium
TTTATGAGAACGGGACTCTGCTGGCGGCAAACGAACGCTTCTCTTTCGAAGGGCATGTGGTTGTTCTTCTTTTCCGAACTGTTCCTCTTCGGGGGCCTGCTGATCACCCGGTTCGCCCTGTGGGTGGACGAGGACGGCCACATCATCCGGCCTGAACTCGACCAGAACGTCGGGCTCATTGTGACGGTGGTCCTGCTGGCCTCCAGCTACTTCATGAACCGGTCCGAGGTGGCCATCGCCAATGGCCGCAAGCGCGACTTCCTGGTCAGCCTGTGGATTACCGGGTTCCTCGGCGTCGTGTTCCTGGTGGGCGTGGTGATCTTCGAGTGGGGCCTGATTCACCTGCCCTTCATTGAACATCACATCGGACCCACGGACGGCGTTTTCGGGGCCGTTATCTTCGGCATGACGGGCATGCATGCCATCCACGTGATCACCGGGGTCGCCTTCATCGTGGTGGTCTGGCGCAACGGCAAACGCGACGTGTACACCGAGGAACGGCATTGGGGCGTCGAGGCCTGTGCCATCTACTGGCACTATGTGGACCTGGTTTGGATTTTCTTCTACCCGGCCATCTACCTGATCGGGCACGCCGTCCACTAATCCAACCCCTTTCGGGCACCCGCCCCTGACAGTGGATCCGGTACTGCAGGCGGCCCTCGCAACCTGGGAGTGGCGGCCCTCGGTGTTGGCCGTCACGTTTCTTGCCGCCGGACTCTATGCCGCGGGATGGGTCGGACTCCGCCGGCAAGGCCGGATTCGTCTGGCCGCCTGGTGGCGATTGACCGCCTATCTGCTGGGTTTGGCTCTGCTGCTGGCCGCCCTACTGTCCTTCATCGATGTCTACGGCGCCCTGTTGCTGTTTGTGCACATGGTGCAGCACGTTCTGTTGTTGATGCTGGTGCCGGTCCTGCTGTTTTGGGCCAACCCGTTTCCCGTGCTGTTGTACGGGCTCCCGGTTGCGGTCAGGGGTGCCGTGGTCCGCTGTCTGCGTCCCGAGGCGCGCTTCCGGCGGGAGACGCGACGCCTGACCCATCCGGGGGCTTTGTATGCGCTGTACATTGGCGCCATCGTCCTGTGGCACGATACCGGCCTGTACAACTTGGCCCAGGGCAACGGGTTGATCCACGATCTGGAGCACATCACGTTCTTCGTGGCCGGCATGCTGTTCTGGTGGCCGGTCATGGGTGCCGCGCCGCGGATCCATCATCCCACCTCGCTGGCCGGCCGGATGGCGATGCTGTTGCTGTGCGTGCCCCCGCACGTGGTGATTGGAGCCCTGCTCAGTTTTGTTGAGAACCCGGTGTACGAACACTATCTGACGGTGCCGCGACTTTGGGGAATGGATGTGATGCAGGACCAGCGGCTGGCCGGCATCATTATGTGGATCCCGACCGGGATGATGTACATCGCGGGCGTGGTCATTCTGCTGGCACGCCACCTGAACCAGGCTGCACGTCGCATTGGGTCCGGCCTGGATCGAAACGGGGTTGAAGTTACATGAGGATGCGTCCTGTCCGTGTCGGACACCGTTCCCTGCGATGGTCGCTCGCGGCCGTATTGGCCTTGTCGCTGCTGTTGTCGGCGTCGGTGGTTTGGGGACACGGGGGCGGAGAGCCGTTCCTGTCGGACGTGGCGGCCGGTCCCTACAGCCTGTACGTGTGGCTGGACCCACTGCCGGCCCAAACCGGAGAACTGCACGTTACGGTGTCGGTCAACGTTCAGGTTGACGACGCATTCGAGCCGGTGACCGGCTTGCCCGTACTGATGCGCGCCCGCCATCCCGACGGATGGGAAGTCGAAGCGCCGGCCACCCATGAGAACGCGCTCAACAAGCTGTTCTACGAGGGGCGATTGGACTTGCAGCAGGCCGGAACCTGGACCATCGACCTCCTGATGGGCGATGCTTTGGAACAGGTCGTCCATTCCATTGATGTGGAGGTCGCGGCCCAACCGAGTGCCTGGCAGGCATTCCTGAACTGGTTCAGGGCCCTATTCAATCGAAACTGACATGACCGCCCGCGCGACCCCATCCTCCGGGACTCCCTCGGAACTGCATGCCTCCCCGCATCTGCTGCGCGTGCTGGTGTCGCGACGCTGGTGGCCGGCAACGCTTCTCATCCTGCTGGGCATGGCAGGCCTGGCCCAGCTCGGGTTTTGGCAACTGGACCGCCTGGAGTGGCGGCGCGGCATGAATACACAGACCCTGGCCCGGCTGAATGCGCCCCCAGTGGCCGTCACTGGGGACATGGATTGGGGGGACGACTGGCATGACCGGCAAGCGACGGCCCGAGGCGTCTTTGACTACCGCAACCAGATTGGCATCAAGAACCGCTTCTACAAGGAGGAGGCCGGAATTCACCTCCTGACACCAATGCGGCTGGAGGGTTCGGACCTGATTCTGATGGTCGATCGGGGCTGGATCCCGCAGGCCTGGGTGTCCGGCGATTGGTCGGAGTACGACGAAGGCGCAGGGCCGGTGGAGGTGCGGGGTCTCCTACAGGATGCCAACCCTTATCCGCCCGGTACGGACATCGATGCGTCTCCGGACCGCCTGTATCACCGGGAGGACTTGGCACTGCTGGGCCGTGCCCTGGACATAGACGTGGCTCCGATGTTCCTGCTGCAGCAGTCAGCCGAGGGGGATTCACAGGTGTGGCCGCGCCGTCAGCCGAAGGACCTGCACCTAGGCGAAGGCAACCATCTGAGCTATGCAATCCAATGGTTTCTGTTCTCACTCATCTTGGGTGTCGGCTATGTCCTTATGGTCCGGAAGCGCACCCGGCGGTCCATAGAGACGGTACGGACCGCCTGACCTCCGGGTTTCAGCGCCACACCCCAATCCCCAGCTCCATGGCTGTTGTCTCGGCCTTCACCATTGCTGCGTGATGTAGGGACGTATCCGACTTTGGTTCGTACCGGGCCATGCCTTCCGCGATCATTTGCTCGTTGACCAACAAGCCGTCGCCGGTTAGGACGTAGCGGAGCAATCGCCCGTCGCCATCCCTGTCGGTTTCTCCGGCAACCAGCAGCACGTCGGCATTGCCCACCAGCAGCTGATTGAGCTTGGTCGCTTCGTTGTACAGCTCCTCGCCGGGATCGGGGCTGTCCGTGAACAGGTAGCGGACCAATACCGGCTGTCCGTCCATTTCGACCTCAATGGTGTCTCCGCTGAGGACACGGAGGACGTGTACGGCGATTGTTTCGCCAACCAAAACCTCGGCCTCGGGGTTCGCTGTGGCGGCTGCGGGACCGGCTTCGGATGTCGTCACGGCCTCGCGCGGCGGGATGATCATGGTGCAACTGATGATGGTGGAAGCCACGAACAGAATCATGGCCACGGCAATCATCCTTGACAGTTGTGATGGCAGGTTGATTGGTTGGGATAGAGTTCGAGTGGTTGCAGACATGGTAGGGAAGATTCTCACTACAAAGGTTTGGAGCAGGGACGTTCTGTCCACCACAAAAATGTGCAGAGTCGTCTAGTTGGGCTGACTGCAGGAACGAGAACTTCATCGGATGCCGTCTCTTCGGAGCTAATCTTATTCGCTGCACCTGTAGGAGGCATACCAAGGCGGCTTAGGCATCCGCGGACCGGTCCGTCAGGGCTTTCCGGATCCAAGTCCAGTCGCACAGGCGACGCGCCCGGACCGGATCGTCCTGTCAGGTCTGCAGGATGGCCTTCAGTACCTCCTGCTAGCCAACGATGAAGGTTGCGTCCCTCCAGCGCTCGGCGCAATTCATGGAAGAATCGCTTTAGCGGATTCACCTCGGGTTCGTACTACCTAGTGCACAGTCCCATAAGTTCTTCGGATGTGTGCCAGCTGGGCCAGGATGGC
>CAZMKQ010000240.1:0-3830 GCA_964566955.1 uncultured Caldilineaceae bacterium
CAGGTGGTGCAGCCGCCCTACGCGCCCGAACTGAATCCGGTGGAACGCTTCTTCCAGGAGCTGCGCCGGGCCCTGGGGGACCGGGTCTATCCGACCCTGGAGGCCAAAAAGGAAGCCCTGGAACCGATCCTGAGGGCTTGGCAGGCGGACCCGGCGCGGGTGCGGCAACTGTGCGGCTGGGGCTGGATCCGGGACACCCTGACCGACCTGCCCGTCGACACTCAAGTAACTCTATCGTGATGGATTGGTATTAGGCAGCATCGGACACCGCTCCGTGCCGGACCTGATCACATGGGACACGCACCCAATGAACCCCGAAGCAATCGTCATGATGCTCCAGGGGGCCGTCACCTACCGTGCGTGGCCACGACTTTCACTTGATCCCCTCCGGTACTCAAATCCTGCCAATGCCGTTGAACCATTACAGACTGCGCAACGCTTCAGCCGGAGCCAGGCGTCGTGCCCGAAGGGCAGGATAGATTCCCGCCAGCAAGCCTACGGTCAAACTGACGCACAAAGCCAAAGCCATTATGTCAATGCTCAGTTTGGCCGGCATGTCCGACAAGGCCCGGATCAGGACCACGCCGTACGCACAGAGGGAAATCCCGGTCACGCCTCCGATCCCGCAGAGAATGACGCTCTCCCACAGAAACATGGCCGTGATGTCCCTGACCGTTGCCCCGACCGCATACCGAATGCCAATTTCGCGCGTGCGTTCGCCGAGGCTGACGAGCATGATGTTGGTGCCCCCCACACCACCGACAAACAGACTGATGCCCGCGATCGCGGCCAGGAATAGGGTCAGGGAATCCGCAATGCCCTGCACCGCCTCCCGACCTGCCTCCTGCGTCACTACGCGGAAATCGTCCGGATCCAAGGGACCCACACCGCGGTGTTGGCGAAGTTCTTCTTCGATGGCTCTGCGCGTGCCGTCCACCTGCTCGCGCTCAAGCACTCGTACCTGGATCATGTCCACCAGCGGTGACCCACTGACGGTTGCTGCCCCGCGTAGACGTTTTTGCATTGTGTGGAACGGAACGATGACCTGATAGTCGGTTTCGGTTTTGGTGGGCGACAAAACGCCGATGACCCGAAACCGTTTGCCGTCCACGGATAGCGACGTGTCAAGGGGATAGACCCCCTGCGTGTACAAGTCGCTGGCTAAACGGGACCCCAGAACTGCCACGAGGCGCATGCTCCGGTCGTCCTCATCGGACAGGAATTCACCCAGGACCAGCCTCAGGCTGGCGGATTGCCGGTAGGCCGCCGTAGCGCCAAGGAGGCGCACTCTCACCTGTCGGTCCTGCCAGCGCACTTCAGTCATGGAACTGGCAAGCGGGGCAGCATCCAACATATTGGGAATCCGGCCGGGAGCCACCAAGGCCTGGAAGTCATCCCAATGAAGTTCGCGATTGCGGGTGGAATCAAGTACTCCGGGCGGCGTGCAGGCCACCACAGTCAACAACGTCACCCCGGCGCGGGAAAAGGACTGTTCGATCTGGTCTTGGACACCCCGACCCAAAGCCAGCATCACAACCGTGGAGCTGATTCCAATCGTGATGCCCATCACGGTCAGACCACTCCGCACACGGTGCTGCAACAGAACTTCGAGCGCCGTGCGCAGGTGGCTGACAAGGTTCACAGGTGCCGTTTACCGGCTACTGGTCCGGATCGAACGACCTGAACACTTCGGTACATCCAATGGTCACGCTAAAGGTAGTTCCGTCAGGCCCATCTCCTGAGGTGGAGGACGAGTCGCCACCACACGGATCCGGCTGCGGGGGCTGTGGGGTGGCGGGAACTCCATTCACCAAGTGTTGGATCACGTTCCCGTCCTCGTCATAGGTCGTGGATGTCTCCGAATAACTGTAGAAACCATCGAACCAGGACTCGCCCTGATCGGTCCCTGACGAAAAGGAGAGCAATACAAATGGGGCCAGGAGCACCACCAAAATCACCGCGGCTGGGATCAACCACCTTAGGCGTGAACGGCGCGGTCGTGTAGGGGCCATGGGAAGATTTCTCGACATCTAATGGAAGGTTTGCGCGTTGCGTGGCCTACATGCGTATTTGAAGGAACGCATCCGTCAGGCCCTGAAGACATTGATCTCGGATAAAGTGGGGACGCCTCCCGTGGTAACAGGCAGCACTTCATCGCGGATCGCGGGAGGTGGCGGTACGCGTGCCGGCCCACGATTCCCGTCTCGCGATGCAGAACCAGGCCAGTGCTCCGAGTCCGCCCAGAACCAAAATGAGCACATAACTCAACACGCCCACGGTAACCAGGGTCCCAAAAGGCGTGTTGCCCAGGAGCCAATTGTCGGAGCCGACTGCGGGGAGCTGCGGGGGTTGCGGGGGTTGCGGAACCTGTGGGGGCTTCGGGGGCTGTGGAGGTTGTGGAGCCTGTGGGGGTTGCGGAGCTTGTGGGGCTGCAGGAGCTCCAAAATTCACCAAGTGTTCAAGTACAGGCCCTATCACAACAACCGACGTTATAAGAGTTGCCATGATCGCCACGGCAAGAATCAGCCACCACAAAGGCCAACGGCGCGATCGTGCATTGTTCATGGGGCCACCTCTCGGTAGAGATTAAAAAGCTTGCCTGTTTCCATATACGTGTTGTGATAACCCGCGGGTTGCAGGTTCCACGATCATGAATCTTGAGCCCGTGCACATCGGCCGAGCGTCGAAGCCGACTTGAGTGCCAACGGACCGCCTCCGGTTTCGGATGGGTATGCCTGGGGTCGTGCTGTCCGGCAGCGGATCAATTGCCGAACGTGGATACCTGCCCTCCGGAAAGTGCGGACGCGACACGCGGCCCGGTGGATCCGTCCTACACTCGGTACGACGTTGGTCTGCCGGTTCCTGCCGACTGCCGGACGGAGCCGGTTCGCGTTCGTCCCGTCGCAGGAACTCCAATCCTGTGACCTGCCATGGGAAAGGATGAATATGGACATCCGCACAACAGGCAACACACTACGCAACCTCTGGATCGCCCTCGGATTGGTGGTGGCACTGTCCTTTGGCCTGCTGTTGTACTACGGCGGTGAGATCTACCAGCTGGCGCCTCCAATCCCGGAACGCATCGTCACAACCGCCGGCAACGTGGTCTTTACGGGAGACGAAATCCTGGCCGGCCAGGACGTATGGCGCTCCATCGGTGGCCAGGAACTTGGTTCAATCTGGGGGCATGGTGCCTACACGGCACCCGACTGGACCGCCGACTGGCTGCATCGGGAGGCACTATTCCTGCTGGACGCCTGGGCCCATGCCGAAGCCGGCGTTCCCTATGATCGGCTGGACTCCGAAAGGCAGGCGGTCCTGCGGGCGAGGCTCCAAGCCGACATGCGAACCAACACGTTCGATGAAATATCTGGAACGATCGTTCTTTCCGAGGACCGGGCGCGGGCTATCCAGGCGGTTCAGAACCACTACACGGATCTCTTCGGCGATGCACCGAACTTGGCCGACCTGCGCGAAAGCTACGCCATGCCGGCCAACACGCTTCCCAATGAGCGGGAACGGGAACACCTGACGGCATTTGTCTTCTGGGCCAGTTGGGTCAGTGTCACGGAGCGGCCCGGCCGGGACTTCACCTACACCAGCAACTGGCCTCCCGACGAATTGCTGGGCAACACGCCGCCAGGACACCTCATCGTCGTCAGTGTCTTGAGTTTCGTTCTCCTCCTGGGCGGTGTCGGTGCCTTGGCTTGGTTCTACGCCGCAACCCGGGAATCGTGGGCCAGCACGCGCACCGCCGAACCTCGCGATCCCTTGACCCCAATCCACCGAAGGGATGAGGGTGGCGTCGTGATGGAGGGTTGAGAAAGTGC
>CAZMKQ010000241.1:0-3773 GCA_964566955.1 uncultured Caldilineaceae bacterium
GTGCCCGGTGGACTGCATCGTCGGTGCCGAAAAGCGCATGCACACGGTGATCGAACGGGAATGCACGGGCTGCAAGCTGTGTGTGCCGGTGTGTCCCACCGACTGCATCAGTCTGGTTCCGGCACCGGCGCCGGATGTCGCGGAACCGCCCAGCATCTGGCCCGCATTCTCCCTGGACCAGACGCAGAAGGCCCGCCGCAGGGTGGAACAGAAACTGGCACGCGAGACCGAGGAGGAAGCCCGGAAGCAGGCGAAACGGATGGACCATCAACGCCGGATCATGAAGCGGGAGATCGAACTTGCGCTGGCGCGCAAGCGCGCGGAACGGCAGAAGAAACTGGAACGGCAAAAGACCGCCCGGAGCCGATGACACCCGCGGATATCGAGACACTGTTCGCCAGGCTGAAGAAGGAACTGCCAAGGCCCACCACCGAACTGTCCTACGGGACCCCCTTCGAACTCCTGGTGGCCGTGGTCCTGTCGGCCCAGGCCACCGACGTGTCCGTAAACCAGGCGACGAGGCGGCTCTATCCCGTTGCCAACACGCCCGGGGCCATCCTTGCCCTTGGCGTCGACGGCCTCAAGGAGTACATCCGCACCATCGGCCTTTACAACACCAAGGCGGAAAACATCATCAGGACCTGCCGGATCCTGCTGGAGCAGCACGGCGGCAGAGTCCCCGAGGACCGGGCCGCGCTGGAGGCGTTGCCCGGCGTCGGGCGGAAAACCGCGAATGTCATCCTCAACACCGCCTTCGGGCATCCCACCATTGCCGTGGACACCCATATCTTCCGCGTTTCCAACCGCCTCGGCCTTGCGCCCGGGAAAAACGTGCTGGACGTCGAGATGGGTCTGCTTGAGAACGTGCCGGAAAAATACCGGATGGACGCGCACCACTGGCTGATCCTGCACGGCCGGTACACCTGTGTGGCGCGAAAACCGAAATGCCCTGCATGCGTGGTCAGCGACCTGTGTCCGTCGGCGTCTCCCGACCCCGGCGGCCCGGGAAAGGCAGGGCCGGCCGCGACTGCAGGATCTCCGCGGAAAAAAACCGCCCGGAAGAAATCCGGGAAAGGGACGGGGAAGAATCCTCGCCGCCGAACAGCCTGACCGGATGCGCATCCGGGGAGCGGGCGGCCGACGGATTCACTCTCTGGCGGACGGCGGGGAAATGCAATATCCGGGCACCGAAACAGTCTGTAGCGGATCGGGTCCCGGAATGCCGCCGAAGTCCCTGTATAATCCACCCCATTGCCCATCCCCTTGCCCCATGGACACCCGCGTACGATATCTGTTCAACCAGACCCTGGCCGATCATGGCTGCTTTCCCCTGACCCGTGAGCGCCTGTCCGAGTTGCAGATCAATCTCGGCTACCTGTGCAACCAGGCCTGCGAGCACTGCCATGTGGAGGCAGGGCCGAAGCGCACCGAACTGATGGACCGGGAGACCATGGAGCGGATCGTGTCCTGGGCGGCCGAAAACGGAATCAGGGCCGCCGACCTGACCGGCGGCGCCCCGGAACTGAACCCGCATTTCCGCTGGTTCGTGGATGCCCTGCAGTCGCAGGGCATCGCCATCACCTCCCGATGCAACATCACCGTGCTGTTCGAGCCGGGCCAGGAGGACCTCGCCGAATGGTACGCGGCGCGGAATGTCCGCCTGGTGTGCTCCCTACCCTGCTATTCCCGTGAGAACGTGGAGCGCCAGCGCGGCAAGGGGGTGTTCGGCAAGAGCATCGATGGCCTGAAAGCCCTCAACGACCTGGGATACGGCCGCGAGGCGGACAAGATCGTCGACCTCGTCTACAACCCGGTGGGCCCGGTTCTGCCGCCGCCGCAGGCCGGTCTCGAGGAAGACTACAGGACCCGGCTCAGGGAGGATTTCGGCATCGAGTTCAACCGCCTGCTGACCATTACCAACCTGCCGATCAACCGGTTCGAACACTACCTGAAACGCACCGGGCAACTGGAAAGCTACATGCAGCTCCTGGTGGACAACTTCAACCCGGCAACCGTGTCACCGCTCATGTGCCGCCACCTGCTGAGCGTGGACTGGCAGGGCTACGTGTTTGACTGCGACTTCAACCAGATGCTCGGACTGCCGCTGGGCGGCGGCAAAAGGCGGTTGTGGGAACTCGACCCGGGGTCCCTGCAGGGCAGCGTCGTGGCCGTGGGCAATCACTGCTATGGCTGCACCGCGGGCGCCGGCAGCAGCTGCGGGGGCGCACTGGCCTGAGCCGAAGGGTCCGGGCAACCGTCCGCACAGGCCGGGGCCCGCAGGGGATCATCGCCTGAAGATGATCGGAAACCAGTCTTCACGGAGCCGCTCGCCCGGCATCATTCCATGGCCGGGAAACGGCGGCGAAGTGCGGCCCGGGCGCTCGACGTACCGTGCATCGTCACCGACGAGACGCAGGGAGAACGCCCTTCTGCGCCGGTCCGACCGGTTGCCGCGGGCGCCGTGTACGGTCCGGAAGCTGAACGCCACCGCGTCGCCGGGCTCCATGTCGTACTCGATCACCTCCATGCCTTCCGCATCAGGATCGGGAACGGGCATGTACGCATCCTCATCCGGGTAGAAATCCTCTTCCGACAGCCACCGGATCGGCAGCACCGGCTTCGGCCAGCGGTGGGAACCCCGGACACACCGCAGGGAAGCCTCCCGCACGG
Organism: uncultured Caldilineaceae bacterium; assembly: GCA_964566955.1. Taxonomy (GTDB): domain Bacteria; phylum Chloroflexota; class Anaerolineae; order Caldilineales; family Caldilineaceae; genus Bin34. Next base: position 2,671 of record CAZMKQ010000241.1, read on the forward strand.
GGTCCAGCGGCACCCAGAAAGTGACAGTCTGCGCGCAGTCGACGAAGTAGTAGGGTGCGTCCTGGTGCCAGGGCGTCTCCTTGGATGTCCCGGGTTCCTTGACCAGCACATGGTCATGAAACATCTGCACCGTGTCGGATTCCATCAAGTCCGCCGCGACCTCGGCGGCCACCGACAGGCGGACGACTTCCTCGAATTCCGGGATGCGGGTCCAGTTGCAGTAGTCGTCGAAGAACCTTCCCGCCTCCCCCTCGTGCAGGTTCTCGGAAGCGTATTCACCGGGATGGTCCATGTTCCGGTCCACTCCCTGCCTCAATGTCTCCACGTGGTCCGCGAACAATCCCCTGATGAGCACGACACCATCCTCCCGGTAGGTCCTGATGTGGTCGTGTGAAATGAGGCGATGCGGCACGAAATCTCCCCGTGAAGAAAAGTACGCTGCTTCTTGCGATTTGACGACTTCAATCATATTGCAATCGGCGCAAAACCGAAACTCTTTGCGACAGAACAACCCGTGCATGAATTTGAGGTGCGTTGGGGTTTTGCACGCAATCTTCCTGACCAGCCCCACCTGACAGCCAAAGAACTGTGGCACCCGTCACAGCCCAGCGTCAGCCCGCACGTCGCGTGCACCGGGAGTCATGCGGCGAGCAACCGCAACGTCTGGGCAACCTTCCCGGCCGGCGATCAACTCCTGTATCTGTCGCTACCTCCCCTCGCCGAGCCAAGTGACCCGGACGGGTTCCCCGTTGAGTTCGAGGTCAACCGAATGGCCTTCCTCGCGGCTGCACCGGATCCGGACGGAAGACGGGAACACAGCCGCCACGGCGGATCCGGAACGATGGGCAATGTTGCTTCTCGGCATGTCGTCAATCTGAAGGCGTTATCCTCAACCGGAATAAATACCTCAGATTCACACTGATGTATGGAATTTTATTGAGGATTATGATGGCAAGTCACTGAGACGACGTTTCGGCACCACTGCCCAGCAGTGCAACCAGCCCACGGGTAGAGCCGTCCATTTCCGGCCCGGCGGCGTCCCCTGCACACAGCCGGTCAACCGCGACCGCAAGCTCCTTGCCAAGCTCCACGCCCCACTGGTC
>CAZMKQ010000242.1:0-3765 GCA_964566955.1 uncultured Caldilineaceae bacterium
TCCCGCGGCCACTGGATGCCTTGTGTCCACACGCCCTAGTAGTGCAACGAAGCTTTTATGGCGTTGGAACCACACTACCGCGGTGTCGGGCAGGGGAACAGCGGCGGCGGTGGGAGGTATGGTGAAGCGTGCGATGACAATCGCAATCCCGCCTCTCAATGGTTCGTTGCACTACTAGAACAAGCCGACATACAAGCGCATCACGGCGCGCAAGTTCCTGGAGGCCGTCAATCTGCATGGCACCCCGCACCGGAGGCGGGAGCTGACCAAGCTGGTGGAAGCCATCCTGAGCGATATGGAGCAAATCTGGATCCAGACTCAGGGTACGGGGGGCAACGTGTGCGAAGTGGAGTCAAACCTGTGCGACGGTGGAGAAATCGATGTTGACGCAACTGTCGAGCTCTCAATCTGCCTGCGGCCGGCCCCCACTCGATCTACTGGCGTGAGCGACACCTGGTCTAATCCTGAACTGGCTGTAGTTGGTGGCACGCACCTTCCTCCAACGGTTGACTTTATATTGGGAACTATATACTTGACTAGACAGTGGGTGGCTCAGATCTTCACCCACAGCGAGAACGTCAGGCCCTGTGGCCGCGACGCGGTGGGCGGCATGCCGTCATTGTGCAGGTCCCTTGGCAGGGCCGGAAGATGACGGGCCCCGTTCTCGCGTGCGATCAGCGGCGGCGCCCTGGGGGACCGGGCGCAACAGGGCCTTCGCCAGCGCCTCGGGGGCTGCGTCCTTGAACTGGAAGCGGTAGTGGCTCCTGGCTTCGATCCTCTCGGTGTCGCACTCGCAGACCGCGTTGCGGCAGCGTGGCCGGGGGCAAATCTGCGAGGCGCAATCCCCGCACAGGAGCAGCTCGTGACCGCACAGCACACAGCGGCCCTTGCGCGTGTTCGTCATGTGCCGACGCCCTGAATGAGCTCTTGATACGTCAGTCTACGCCCCGCCAGGCCTTCCACGATGGCGCCCATCTGCGAGAGGGTGTCGAGCCCGCGGATTGCCTTGCGACCAGCAAACTCGTTGACATAGCGGTGCAGGTGCTTGGAGCTGAGGTAGTGGTAGGTGCCCATGTACGCGCGTTTGAGTAGCGACCAGAAGGACTCGATGCCGTTCGTGTGGATGACGCCGCGCACATATTCGCCGTTGCCATGCCGGACGGTGGCGTGCCAGTAGCCGGGCAGCTGCCGGTAGGCGCGGGCCTCGTCCGTGTACACGTCGGCCCCCTGCCACACATGGTCTTGAATGAACCCGTGCAGCGTGGCTCTGTCCGTGTGCTCCACAACCTGCGCGGCTACGTGCCCGGTGTTCCGGTCCACCAGGCCCACGACGGGCGTCTTGCCGACAGCGCCCCTGCCGGCCCGCAGTTTCCGGCAGGCGTGCTTGTTCTTCTCCCGGCCGCCGAAGTACGCCTCATCCACTTCGACCGGACCTTCAAGGGCCGCGGGTGGGGTGTCCCAGGCCTCACGGATGCGGTGGAGCATGAACCAGGCGGTTTTCTGCGTCACGCCGATGAGCCGGTGCAGTTGCAGGCTGGACACGCCCTTGGGGCTGGTCGCGCACAGGTAGACGGTGACAGCCCACTTGTGGAGCGGGACCTTGGACCGCGCCAAGGCCGTGCCGGTGCGGACACTGAAATACTGGCGGCAATCCGCACAGTGATAGGGCATGGGGTTCTCATGGGGCACGGGACGGGTTTGAGTACTCCCACAGCGAGGACAGGCGCGTTGACCGGCTGGCCATAACTGCTCCTCGAACCACTGGCGGGCTGCTTGCTCGTCCGGGAACCGGTCGTGCAGTTCCAGGAGCGAGACACCGCCCTGGGCTTGCTCGCCCGGTGCCTTGCGTACCATGTCTGCTGCTCCTGTGCGATTGCGTGCCCCTGCAGTAGCGGTTTATGTCGGTCTAGTCAAGTATATAGTTCCCCAACTTATCACTACAGTTGTAAGTCAACCTGCAGTCGTTGCCGACGGTGGTAGTGGCATCCTTGCGCCACCCACTGGCGATGGCGGCACCAGTGCGACCAAGTCAAGCCCCGCCACACCCAGAGCGGTACGCGTAAGCACAGCCCTCGGCCGGATTCCCGACCCGCAGGCGGTCCTTCCGGCATGGGTCGAGGTGGAAGAAACCTGGCTGTCCATCGAAGGTGAAAAACACCCGATAGCCGTGGTTCTGAGGCCCAAGGGCGAACGGCTGGACCTGCGCCTGAGCGGACCCAGCTTCGACTGGGGTAGCTGATTCATGGTCCTGGCTGAGCGAGGGTGTGGGGCGTGACGACCGACGACGCCCCCGTCTACGGGCTGGCCTTGGACGCGTCGGGGTTGGGCCGGCAGCAGTGTGCCGTACACATGACAGCGCACCGTGGGGTGGCATACCCGGGGCCTAGACCAAGACACCCTGACCCACCTGGACCGGGTACTGCTGCCCATCCTGCAACGACTGGCCCTGTAGCAGACAGGGCGGGTGCACCTGGCCCCGGAGGTACTCCCGCCGCTTCGTGGACCTGATGGCTCGCGGCATAGCCTGAAGCGTGTATCAAACCTCCCTGCGGGTACGGATGACACCCATGATGGTCGGCAACCAATATCAACGAGATTGAAACCAAGCATCCTCAGGGCAGGGCAACCGAAAAGTCGCATTCAGGCCAGGATCGGGGCCAGCAGGGCGGGGTTGCGCCCGATTTTGTCCCTGAGCAGGCCAATGGACAAATCCGGTCTGAAATTCTGCTGAAGTGTGCGCACGATGTTCAGGGCGGCCCGTCTGAGGATGCCCATCACGACGGGGGCGTGGCCCCGGCGCAGGCGGCAGTCGTCCTCCCGGAACTGCACGTCCAGGGTGCGGTGCAGGCCGTTCTCCACCCCCCAGTGGCCGCGGACCAGGGCCAGCAGGGCCTCGGCGTCCACGGGCAGACTGGAAATGTAGTAGCGCACGGAACGCTGGCGGCCGCAGGGCCCATTGCGTTCCGTGCGCACCCGGATCAGACTGCGCAGGCCGGGCCACTCTTTGGGGTCGGCCACCCACTCGCAGAGGCCGGGCCCGCCCAGGACCGTGCAGATGCGCCGCTCGCGGCGACCGCCGTTGCGCTCGACGGTCTCGCCGTGGTCCTGCACCTCGGGCGTGCAGGCGCCCCGGTCGGCCTCCTCGAAGGCCGCGCACACCTCGGCGTGCAGGGTGGGCTGGTTGCGCTTGACGGCCAGCACGTAGTCGGCCCCGACGGCATCGATGGTGACGACGGCCCCCTCCAGGACCATGCGCTCCAGCAGGCGGGGGATGGCCGTGATCTCGTTGCTCTTGGCTTGGCAGGGCTCCTGGGCCAGGGTCAGCCCCTCCCGCACCAGGAAGGCGCTCACCAGGAGCAGGGGCCGCGTGCCCGCAGCCGGGTCGCCCGACCGACGTGCGAACTTGCCGTCCAGGGCCAGGATCAGTTGCTGCAGGCCGGGCAGGCAGGTGCCGTCCAGCAGCAGGAGGGCGGCCTGCATGGCCGTTTCCGGCTCCCGCCGGCGCACCAGCAGGCGGTAGGTGTCGTCGGTCGGCACGGTCGCGCCCAGAGGCAGCCACAAGCGGAACCAGGCCTGGTGGTCGACCGTGAACTCGGCCACCGCGGCCAGGCTGTTGGCGCCCCCGGCCAAGGCCACCAGCAGCGTGCCCAGGAGCACGGCCAGCGGATAGCGCACGCCGCGCGGGTCGCGCGGATCGGGGAGCTGGGCCAGTTCGTCGGCGAAGGCGCACAGGGCCTCCCGCAGGGCGGGGTCGATGAAGGGGAG
>CAZMKQ010000243.1:0-3756 GCA_964566955.1 uncultured Caldilineaceae bacterium
GGCGACCAAACACTGCTCTTTCTTGAAGAAGATCGTGATGTCGACATAGTCCAGTTCTCTTTCGACACGGACGTTCGCGGCCTCGAGGTTGACTGGGAGAAGAGGCTCTCCTTTGGCCGCTTCGAGCCGTTTATTGAGGTGGTTCACGAACCACTTCAGGAATCGACCGTCGATACCGTGGGTTTCAGCAGGCTGGAGCAGCCACGCCAGCACGTTGCTGTGGCGTATCTCGTAATCCGCGTACCGGAGAACATCGAACGTGTTGAACTCCCTTTGCAGGGAATCCCGATGGTATTCCCGGAACCTGGAGTCATCGATCAGTTTCCGCAGTTCGCCTTCCACGTGGTTACCCTCCTCCGATGCGGATATGGTCCCGTAACACGTTGACCAATGTACCACTCACGTCCTTTGTGATGTTATGGCACTTGGCAGGGACGCGAGATTCGCCTTCCATCAGGGCATTGACAAAGTCGCCACAGGGCTATGAGCGGCTCCAATGTGATGGCCGAGCCCGCGGACCGGCCCTGGGACGCTATTTGCTCTCCTGGCGGTCCCGGACGCATCCCGAGGACAAGCGGCAGGCCTACCTCGTGTATGCAGCACCACGCTGTTTTAAGGAGACCCTGGTGCGAGTGGCTGGCACGCGCGGTGTATCGAGAGTGGCTTCGCGGCCGCCCGGCACCTGCTGTGGCAACTGTGGCTGCGCATCGTCCCCGCCACAGACCAGTGTTGCCCAGGTGAGGTTCAGGCATGGAAGTGCCAATGACGGCCTCGGACCGGTATCAGCGAAACAGAAGCAGTGCCTCAGTGACAGGCATGCTTGACGTTAGTAATGAGATTCGTTATTATCGTCAGCCATGAAGCGATTCAGGAATGATGATGCCTGTCGGCTCTTCAAGGGACAGAAAGTTCGGCACTTGCCGGCTGACATCCAGCGCCGGGCGCGAATGCGACTACAGCGAGTGGTGGCGGCTGCAGCGCTCACCGACCTTCGGATGCCGCCATCCCACCGGCTGAAAGTGTTGCGCGGAGACCGGGCAGGCCAGTACAGCATCCGTGTCAACGACCAGTGGCGCGTGTGCTTTCTTTGGACTGAACGGGGTGCGATGGAAATTGAAGTCACCGACTACCACTGAGGAGGGAATGCATGACTACCGCCGAACCGATCCATCCTGGCGAACATCTGGCAGAGATCATGAACGAGCTGGGGATCACCCAGTACCGCCTGGCCAAGACGATGGGAGTACCTCCGATACGGATCCACGATATCGTCCACTGCCGCAGGTCCATCACGGCAGACACAGCACTGCGCCTCGGACAGGCTCTGGGAATGACTCCCGACTTCTGGTTGAACCTTCAGCGAATGTACGACCTGGACTTGGCCCGGACTACGACCGACACAAGCGCCATTGAACCGCTGGTCGAGGTATCTGTCTGATATCAATCCAGCATGGTTATGGCGTTGGAGTGTCGGTGGGCAGGCGGGGCAGGGTGTCCCGGCTCCAGTCCCAGCCGCACAGTTGCCGCACCGGCGCCGGACGCGAACAAATGCCGACGGCCCCCCTGCCCAAGGCATCGGTCCCACCTGCGTCCGGCCCGGAGGAGCATGTCGGGGGCGGGGCACCGGGAGCCATGGTGGAGGCATCCCAGGCGGTGCGGGACTGGATCGAGAAACAGTCCGGAGTGGTCTACACCCTGGGCAGCAGGTACACGCGGCTGGGGATCCGGCTGAAGGTGCCCCGGCCCCGGCCTGCGAAGATGCCCCCAGACCCAGGAGACCTGGAAAAAAGGGGGCTCGGGGAACAGGAGCGGAAAAAGCCTGACGGAGGGACAGGGGATCGTGTGGGGCGACGAGATGCGGGTGGGCCTGGGGAACGCGGTGCGCCGGGTGTGGGTGCCGCGCGGGGTTGAAATGCTCCGGATGGTCCCAATCAACCGGCGGTACGCCTATGGGGCAGTGGCCCTCGATCCGCGGACGGGGCCGCTGTGGTGGGCCTGGCAGGCGAACAGCAAGGGCGAGGCGAGAGCCCCCGGGTGGTGCAGAGCCGGCCTACGCCCCCGAGTTGAACTCCGTGGAGCGCTTCTTCCAGAAGCTACGCCGGGCCCTGGGGGACCGGGATCCGTCCCTGGAGCCCATCCTGCGGGTCCGGCAGGCATTCGGCGCGGGTGCGGCAACTGTGCGGCTGGGACTGGATCCGGGACACCCTGACCCGCCGACACTGTAACGCCATAACCATACTGGATTGGTATCAGGTCCCGCGGTCTTCGGGTGGCAGGAGGGTTGACCAGTCCTCCTCGCCGTTGGTTACCCGCAAGGCCTCGGTGAAGTCGGGTACCCACCGGGCCTTCTGCCAGGCCGTGGCCAAGGTGTCCGGCACATCGGGTGCCAACGCTCCTTGCGTTGCATGCTGTCTGAGCAGAACGAGGAGATCCTCCATGCGGATCTCCAACCTAGTCTCCAACCTGGTCTCCATTCGGGTTTGGGCAGCAGTTTCCTGAACCGCCAACTGCTTGGCCTCGTTGGCAGCCAGATCCCTGGCTCGCATCGGGTCCAGCCAGACACCGTGTGTCGCGTCCCAAGTCTGGAGGGTGTGGATGTCTTCGCCCTCGTCCAGCATTCGGAACTCGCCCAGCGTATTGCTGCGGTAGACGGGCTGCCCGTCCGCCATGCGGACCGGTTCAATATCCTCGTATTCCCGGTCGGCCGATAGCCGCAGGCCCCACAGCTGGGGTTCGCCTTCCTGGCGATGCCACCGTTCCGGATCGTAGCGCCAGAACTCGCGGACGCCCATGGCCCGGTAGATCTCGACCTTGGGGGCGAGGTCGTGGCGGAAGGAGGACTCGGACAGCACCTCCAGCACAAACAGGATGGGGTTGTCCGGGTCGTAGGCCACTTCGTGCCGGCGTTCCTCCGGCCGGGGCCGCTCTTGGATGAAGATGTCGGGGATGATCTGTCTGCTCTGGGCATAGCGGTTGGTTCGGGACACCCCCAAGTCGGGCAGCTTCAGGCACCGCTCCTGGAAGACATGGCCCCGGCCCAGCAGGCGTTGGGCTTCGTCGTGGCACCCGTGGACACTGGACTGGTGGGTGGGGGTGGCCATGAAGGTCACCCCGTCCTTGCCGTAGGCGTCGTCGTCGGTCCAGTCGGGACCGTAGACGTGGTTGGGGTCGTAGGGGTAGTCGGGGTCGTAGTGGTCGAGCGACTTGATGTGGTCCCACCAGGCGTTGGAGGCCTTGCCAGCGTTGGGCACCGCCGCTGGGGACTGGGGTGTTGCGGTGTTGGTCGCAGGGTTGGCTGTGAGGCCGTTGTCCCGCACGGGCACGGACACTTTGGTTTTCAGATTCGTGTTCATGTCGTGCAACCACTACCATCTGCGGAACGACGGTCCACCAAGCACAGTGTAGCAAGCGCGCCGGCTCACCAGGTGACTTGGTGGACCGGCGCGTCGAACGCCAAGTGCAAGGATGTGGGACCGGTCTGATCCCGGCACAAGTCGTTGCTCAGGGCAGAAACTGAATCTTCACCGCCCGTCGTGATCGCAACAGGTCAATGCCTTCCAAATAGCCGGCCAAAGGCAATTGATGGGTTGCCAGTGGCTTCAGGTCCAGTTGACCTTCCGGCACGCATGACAAGGCGCTGTTTCCGCCGCCTCCCTGCTCTGATACCAATCCATCATGTTTGTATTACTTGTGTGTCGACAGGCAGGTCGGTCAGGGTGTCCCGGATCCAGCCCCAGCCGCACAGTTGCCGCACCC
>CAZMKQ010000244.1:0-3681 GCA_964566955.1 uncultured Caldilineaceae bacterium
TCCTTGTGGCTTCGCTGGCACTGCTCCTCGCCGGTTGCGGAGGGGGAAGTTCAACTCCGGCTGAACCAGTGGATCCCGGCCCGACAGCAGGAGAGATGGCGATCTTGCAGGCAAAAACGGACTTGACGAACGCAGAAGCGGGACTGTCTGGTGCCACCACCGACGCGGCGATGCTGGCTGCATATCGTGCAATACAGACAGCGGCGGATAATCTCGTCACGGCGCTCTCGACACATGGCGGATCGGCAGCAGATATCGCGGCGGCAGCCAGGAAAAGTGAAAATGCCAAGAACATGGCAGGCAACTTGGCACAGAAGATCGCCGACGCCGAAAAGGAGGCGAACATGGCCATGATGGTTATGGCCACCAAGCTTTGGGGAGCCATCGGGGATATGCCTATCGGGGGAACCGGTGACGCTATCCGGATGGCCGCTTATGATACTGATGGCAATATCGGAGTGACAATTGGTGCCGCAGCCGCCGTCGATTTGTCGGCAGACGAAGATGCAATGGTTGCGGCCAACCGTGATTGGGATGGTATGAAGTACACGGCCTCGCCTACGGGTGGCGGCAAGTATGAAGCAACCGTATATGGCAGTGTGCCGGATCCAACACTGGGACTTAAATTTGGAGCCGCTGCCAATACCCCCGGAGTTCAAATTGGCGATGGTACCACCACCGGAGATACACACAGGCACACACTGGTAGGCGGCAGGTTGACATTGTCCTCACCTGCATCGAGTGATGTCGCCGGTTCGGATTTTCCTGGTTTGGGGGCGGTTACTGTCGATTTGGAGGATGGTGCCCTGATGAATATTGGCGGCACCCCGATGTTTACAAAATCCTATATGGGTTCATATCAAGGCGTGGCAGGTACATATATCTGCTCTGGTGCAGCTGCAACTAATTCCTGCACGATAACCAAAACAGATGACGGGTACACCTTGGCAGCAGCCGGTGGCAGTTGGTTATTCCAGCCCACCGACCCGGACGCCAGGTTAATGTCTACGCCGGTTAACACGTATGCTTACTATGGATGGTGGTTATACGAAGACGCAGATGGTGATGCAACTGTTAGTGCATTTCATGGCTACCGAGGGACTGATGCAAACCCTGTTTCTAATCTGACTAGTCTTAGCGGAACCGCAACCTATAAGGGCGGAGCCGCAGGCAAGTATGTCGTCCGCTCCGGTACGACTAACGATTCAGGGCACTTTTCAGCGGATGCGGAACTCAATGCGACGTTTAGTGCCGCTGGCGCTGATACGATCTCAGGCACCATCGACAACTTCATGGGTGCCGATGGCATGCCACGGAATTGGTCCGTTGAGTTGAAGGAATCACTCATAACCCCCACCGACGGGATGATTGGCCCCGATACCGCTGCAAATGCAACTGCTACCGGTGGAACCGCTTGGACCATGGGCGGCACGGCGGACAGCGCTTCCGGAGCTGGCAGTTGGAGCGGACAACTTCACAATTTAGCAACTAGTGGCATCCCTCAAGATGGTACCGGCATTTTCCATTCGGAATACGGCAATACCGGACGCATGGTCGGGGGCTTCGGAGTCAATTACGAAGAGTGATCTTCAACGAGGGTGGCGGCCCTTTACATGACTCTTTCGGGCCGCCATTCATTTCACACCCCGGGCGTGTCTTCGGACATGTCCGGGTTTTTTGTTTTTGGGTCTGCCTGAACAGGTGCCGAGCACCGGAGATTTCGGCAGGTAGCAGGAAGTTATCCCGACCCTGTACAGGATAGACAACGACGGTTCCAACGAAGCTATATTCAGACAGTTCGGGCCGGTACCAAGCAGCGCATAAAGGGCTTGATGGCGGCAAGACGGTTATTACGGGTGCCGACAGTGTTTTGCCTGACCTTCTCCAGGGAGTCGAAGAACGTCACGGGCAGATGCCCGTAAAATGCATGATCTTGATCCGGCAAGGGCGCACCCCATTCCGGCTGGTCGCGAAAGGCATCAAGGGACGGAAACACACCCTGTGGCATTGCACGGATGGATGGTTGCCGCTCCCGCCTGGACGGCAGATACTTCGGAAGTGATTCCAGTATTATTTCGAGTGGATGTGCGAGGAATCCCTGACATCAAGCCAGTCCGCACAACTCAGTCGGGATTAACAATCAATTGAGATTATCTCCCGGGTTTGGGGGTTGGACAAGGGGGGTAGAGAACAGGGATGAAGTCGATAATGATCCAGCAGAATTTCCATTATCACGAGACGGTATCGCCGAATTTCGTTTTTCTTGCTCCTGTCATATTCCCTGGCGCTCCTGGCGCCCGCCTGTTCAGGCAGACCCAAATACAAAAAACCCGGACATGTCCGAAGACACGCCCGGGGTGTGAAATGAATGGCGGCCCGAAAGAGTCATGCAAAGGGCCGCCACCCTCGTTGAAGGTTAATCCTTTTCGGCTCCGAAGGCTCCGACCAAGGAATGGGTCGTGCTGATGGATGATTCGAAGCTGCCGGCAACAGAATCGGGTACGGTGTTCCCGTCATCCTCCATCTTGTCGTTGTACAACCGGGCTTCCCAGTCGCCGGAAGCTGCCGTTTCCACATCCCCTATCGACCATACAGTCCCTGTGTTTGCTGGCCCGGCAAATGCACCATTGGAAATAGCAGTGGCGTTCTTCTGCAACGACACACTCCAGCCCGGATCGGCGCTGCCGTCATTGAGCCGGAAATTGTTGATGGTTCCGGACAGGAAGGAGCCAGATGCTTGGAAGTCTGCCTCAAGCTTGGCGTCTGCTGTGAAATGCCCGGAATTATCGCCGGCTGGGTGGAGCGGATTGCTGATTGCGAACTTGCCCGCAGCGCCACCGGTATAGGTTGCTTTGCCGACCAACGTAGCAACAGCGGTGTTGTCAACAGCGGTTAAGGCAGTCGCCGATGAACGATAAAACACGCCCGCATGCGTTGGGCCATCCTTGTCCTTGCGGACCCACCATCCGAACTGCAGGTAATTAGCGTCACTTTGCTGTATTGTCGCACCGGGCGAAGGCGTAAAGGTCCACGTCCCGGCAAGAGTGATCACACCGTCAGTATCCGGAGTGGCTGTGCAATCACCAGTGCTGGTGCATTCGTAGGTGCCCGAAGCCCCCATGTAGGTACCGGAGAATTTTCGGTCTGTGCCAGTATAGGTTTCCTGGCCAGCCGTTGGAAAGTGGCCACTCTTGATGTTCGAATCCGCGGCGGTTCCCAACCCGTAAGCGTTGCCTGTGGACGGCTCCGTCAACCCAGACGGGTTGGACCGATGAGTGAACGCCACACCCGGGGTCGCCGCTTCTTGACTTGAGTAGACCCTGACCATGCCAGTCGTCTTGGTGGTGCCCGTGCCGGCCTCTCCCGCATAGTCCGTGCCGCTCCAGCCTGCGAGCGACCCGACCGAAGCACCCTTCTTCAGGGTGATGGCAGCGGTAGTATCGGTAATGGCGCCGTCACCGTCTGGATCGAAGGCGGGAATGCTTGTGGGAATGACTGTCACAGCGCCCCTAGGAGCGTCGATCGCCGCCTTGAGCGCCTTGGCCATGACCGTCATTTCCTTGTTGCCTTGTGTCGTCAGTAGGTTTTGCGCGGTTCCTATTGCGTTATTGGCATTCGTGAGCGCATTCCGATACATGGTGAGATCGGAAGCGGCTACGTCAGTCGCAGCGTTAATCGCAT
>CAZMKQ010000245.1:0-3621 GCA_964566955.1 uncultured Caldilineaceae bacterium
TTGGGTGAGGGCGATTCCTTCGGCAGCGGTCTGGTGTTCAGGCTGCGGTGGTGACTGGCACGTCCGGGCAGTGGATTGGTTTCGGGAACGAATGCACCGTCACCGGCCACGGAGGGGACGTAAAAACGACGGCATGCTCAGGCCAAGGCCACCTTCATCTCTGGCAGACTTCCATCCCTGCCGAAGGCCACGCCGATCAGGTGGATCGGTTCTTTCCGGTCCTTGAATTTATCGGCATAGCCGCGATCACGGATCTGCTCAATGGCTTGTTGGGCAGCAGTATCCTGGTCACTTTCCCCATCAGCCATCTTGAATTCGAACACGAACACCTGGCCGCCGTGGAGCACCACCATGTCCGCCCGGCCCCTGCTGGAGGAGTCCTCCACCCGGAGGTCCAGGCCAATGGTGCGGAAGCAGGCATACAACATTCCAGCGTACCAGGCCTCGTAGCGGGCGGGACTGTTGGACCCCTGCCACTGGTAGGGGATTCCGGCGAAGAATGATCTCATGCGTTCCGCGAATCCCTCGAAGTCGTTAGCGGTCAGCAGACGGGCAAGTTCGTCACCCCGATCCGCCGTTTCGTTCCTCCGTCCCGTGACGTAACTGAGCAGCCCGTCGCTCAGGCTCTGCCGCACCTCGAAGTTGGGATAGTCCAGGGTGTACAGGGTTCTTGGGCCCCGCCTTTCCTCAGCGGTGATGGTCAGGTACCCGGTCTGGAACAGGAGCGCATCGATACCGATGTTCTCGATATCGAAATTCGAAACAAGCTTCTCGTCCGTCACACGATGTTCCAATTCCAACGGGCTGACCTCCCGGTCCATCATCATCTGGAACAGGAAAGACGGGGAGCCGGTCTCGAACCAGTGCGGCTTGAACCGGCGTTTCCGGAACAGCAACAGGAGGTCGAACGGGTTGTAGAGCTTCTCGTCCCCGAGCCAATGGTAGCCGTTATACCACTCCCGAATCTGGTCACGGTCCAGTCCCGGGAGTTCCGGGGCGAACACCGTGTCCAGATCCCTGTCGGTGTAGCCGCAGATGGTGGCGAATTCCGGATCAAGGCTGATGTTGTCCAGGTTATTGAGACCCGAAAAGAGGCTCACTCGGGAAAACATGCTGACCCCGGTCACGAAGACGAAGCGGACATCCCGTGCGCTGCCCTTGATGATGCCGTAGAAGCCCCGCAAGTAGTCACGGTTCGCAGTGGCCATTTCGGGTCTGTCGATTACGTCCAGAATCGGCTTGTCGTATTCATCTATCAGCACCACCGCCTGCTGACCAGTGTCTCGATGAAGGCGGTGCAGGAGATTTTGGAGTCGATCCGGGCCGGTGCAATCCACTGCGGGGTCCAGGCCGGAATCCTGTTCGATCATCGCCAACTGGCTGATGATGTTACTGTGGAGATTGCCCGGTTCATTGTAGTTCCCGTCGAAACTCAACCGCACTACCGGGTGCCGGATCGACCAGTCCCAGTGGTCGTGAATGTCGAGACCTCGGAACAGGGGCTCGTTGCCCTCGAACAGTTCCCGCAGGGTATCGACCAGAAGACTCTTGCCGAATCTGCGCGGCCGGGACAGGAAGTAGTAGTCCCCCGCATCGACCAGCCGCCGGATATGTGGAGTCTTGTCGACGTAGTAGCAGTCCTGATCGCGGATTCTCCGGAAGGACTGGATGCCGATGGGGAGTTGGCGGCGGGTCATTGACCATACTCGGAGACAAGGGTGCGGGAATCATACCATGACCCCGGATGGTGGGATTTGGCTTGAAGAGCGACTCCGGGCTTGTTCCAGGGCAGAAGTTGGATGGATGGACGTCCACGTTCGGGTTCTGTACGGAAGGCCTCGAGAAATCGGTGAAGGTTTCAAGGGTTCTTTCATGGTGTTTCTCACTGCTGGGCCGGAAGGGGACGGAAGGTTTATGCGCGATAAATACATTTATCGCGCACAACAGGGGCCAGGTCCCGACTCAACCCTTTCAACAACTTTGTGAGAAACATCGAAATGAAATCAACAGATAAATTCGTGCTGGTCCTTGTGGCTTCGCTGGCACTGCTCCTCGCCGGTTGCGGAGGGGGTAGTTCGTCAATGGAGGAGCCTACCGAGCCACCGGCGGTTGATCCGGCCGTCGCAGAACGTGCCGCCATAAACGAGGCAATCATGATGGCCCGTACCGCTGTTTCCGGCATAGGCAACGACTCGACCGATACCGAAGTCAGCGCAGCCGATACGGCGATTGCGAGCGCCAGGACGGCGATTGCGAACGCGGCTAATGTACCAGCGGCGGAGAAGGCTGCGAATACAACAACGGTCGATACTCTGGCGTCCCAGTTGTCCTCTGCCAAGATGGCTCGTTCGGAAGCCATGGACGCCGCCGACAAAGCTGCAGCGGAAGCCATGGCGAAAGTCGGCAAGGCGCTGCGCGCGGCGTTGGGAGGACCCGATACGGATACGACTCCCCCCACTTATGCGCTGGCAAACATCGGGCAACCTACCCTAAATTCAAATGGCCTTGCAATTGATGCGACGACCGGCGCAGGTGCGTTACCAACAGCCGACGGTGACCCAGCCTCCGTGACCCTCAAGGCCGGTGATTCCGCCGGATCGCTGAACGGTTGGACGGGCACAGATTACGCCCTTACCACGGGTACCGGTGCATCGAAGGTCACCAACGAGGCTAGGGTCTACACGAACAGAGGTTCGCCAACTTCGATGACGTTTGTGGAGAAATACGGTGACGAAAGTGAGTATACGGCCTCCTCTCGCACCTATAACGTTGGCGATAGTGCAGACGCGAACATCAAGGCATCGGCATTCCCGACGGCGGGCGAGCAGACATTCACCGGCGCTCAGGATATCCAGGGAACATACGATGGTGCATCGGGTCGGTATAAGTGTGCTGCGACGGCTACCTGTACGGCCACCTTCACGACTACAGGCATCCAGCTGAGCGCTGATTGGACCTTCGTGCACGATTCGGGTGCAAGAGTGTCGACCCCCGACGGCAACTACCTATATTACGGCTGGTGGGTGAGCAAGGACAAGGACGGTGGGCCGACGGCGGCCAGCGCATTTACTGGTATCGTGGGCACAGTTGCCCTAAGCGTCGATGTCACGGGCATCAGCGGCTCGGCAAAATATGCTGGCAAGGCGGCAGGCAAGTTCGCCATGAGCAATCCGCTTGACGGCACAGGAAGCGGCGGCCACTTTACGGCGGATGCCGAACTGACCGCTAAATTCGGGGCGAATGACGCTCCTAATAACGGAGGCATCTCAGGCACCATTGACAACTTCCGGCTGAACGATGGGGCCGAGAATCCGGGCTGGAGCGTGACCTTGAACCGTGCCCAGTGGGGCACGACGGGGGCGTTCACATCGACGGCTGACACTACCAACACCACTGCCGAGGGCACCGTCTGGTCGATCAATGGCAACTCGGCATCAGAGTCCGGTGCATGGATGGGTCAGATGTACGACGAAATGCCCGGAAACGCCCCGAGCGGAGACGGTAGCAACATACCTACCACCGTGACCGGCACGTTCTATTCTGAGTTCAGCACCATCGGCCGCATGGTGGGTGCCTTCGGGGCAGACAAGGAATAACTTTCAACGAGGGTGGCGGCCCTTT
>CAZMKQ010000246.1:0-3543 GCA_964566955.1 uncultured Caldilineaceae bacterium
CGCAGGTCAACGCACAACTTCAACCTCCAAATTTATTCGGGCCAGACGCTTAGCGGTTACGGCTGTTGTGGCCATCGTACTGAGAACCGTCGACTTGGATGTGTATCGGAACTTTGTGGCTGGCGAGGCCACGGACGAGGAAGTGGTGGACAAGGTCTTTGGCTTGCAGGGAACCGCCCCCTTACGTTCAGAGAGCCAAGGCTGGTGGATACAGAGTCGCATCATTCTGGGCTTGCTCGCTGCGAAAGCCGAAGAAGAGGTTTATCACCGAGGCTTTTCCGAACTGAGATCACCGCTCCTGGATCAGTGGCGGGAGTTGGAGAAAGCGGGAAGGACAGACAATACGGATGTGATGCATGTCGGTTTTCAACTGACGCGGATGCAGCAGCAATGGGACGCAATGCAGGTGCAGTACCCCAATCAGCAGATCCAAACATTCCTTGATTCGATAAGACGGTTGGAACTCCTATCCCCTGAACTGGGAGAAAATGGGAGTGTCTGAAGTGGAACATGCCCAAGGGAGACGGTGCCGCGAGGTCGGCTCGACCACAACCTCTGACCAGCAAACCCAACGTCTGAAGTTGAGACGTGCTGACCGCGCAGTCCGACGGGCAGTCGCCCACCTAACCGGTCTACCATGCTTCAATCTGTGGAATCCGCCCCTGTGATCGCTGGCAGCCTCGATGTGTGCGCCTTACCGCCGCTGCCAGCTGCGCGTCCGCGTGCGGTCGGTCGTGGGCCTGGTCCGTATTCGGTGTTGGGTGCCGCTTCGCACCAATCTCTCGATCGACAACCCGCGGGTGCGCGCATCCCGGTGCCAGTCGGCGCAGATCGGCCACATGGCCGCCTGCAAGCCGCTTCCCGGTGCGTGGGCGGCCTGTTTGTCGAACCGGTGTGTGAAGCCAGCGAGATCGCCGCATTTGCAACCTGGACGCGCCTGGCGCGCGGCGGGGTCCAGGCCCTTGAGGCCCTTGGACCCTATGGCCCTGTGTCCGAGACCTTGCCCGACCGCGTGCAACGCGCGGAGCGTCAATCAATGTTGGTGGCATCCTGCCAACCACCCTTGAAATCCGGATTTGGGGGTGCTTTCGACGAGCAATCACGACCATGCCTTGACATCTTGCCCGTCTGGTCATCCCGCTGGTGCTGCTGCTGGCCATCCTGCTGCCGGCGGCCTGCAACATTCCCGACCGCGCGGCTCCGCGGAGCCTGCCCCAGGCACCACGGAGCCGACGGAGGAGTCTGTTGAGGAACCGGTCGCAGAGGCCCCGACCACGGTCGTCAACCGGAACGTCAACGTGTGCACGGGTCCGAGTACGGACTACGCGGTCGCCTACTGGCTGACCGTCGGCAACGAGGTGACGGTCGTCGGCCGCAACGAAGCAGGCGACTGGCTGCAGATCGAGCATGAGGACCGCCCGGGCTGGATCTTCGTGGCCCTGACGGACACCGAGGCGGAAGGGGTGGCCGAGCTGCCCGCGGATGCGCCGCCGGCAACGCAGACTCCGGAACCTGTACCGGAACCCGTTGTCGAACCCACTCCCGAACCGGAACCGGAACCCACACCAGAACCTGAAACTCCCCCCGTGCCTGAACCGAAGCCATCCCTGCCAGCCGTGACGGTAACGGGATCGGTTGTCAATCTGCGGCAGGGGCCGGGCACCGACCATCCGACGCCCGGCCAGGTCCGCGCCGGCGACTAGGTGCGCGTGACCGGCCGCAATGCGGACGGCAGCTGGCTCCAAGTCACAGACCCTCACACGGCCGCGGGCCGGCTCTGGATCTACGATCCGCTGACCGACATCGAGGCGGCCACCATGCAGGCGCTGGCCGATGTGTCTCCCATCGAAACGGAGGTTGAGGCGATTCCCGAACCCAAACCGGCCGTTGCCACACCCATACCTGCGGTCGAACCTCCGCCGCCTGCGGTTGAGACGGTGCTGGAACCCGAGTCCCAGGCACCGCAGCCACCGGCCGACTGCACGCGCCTCCACACCGTCAATCCGAACCAAACGCGCCTGGTGCAGATCACCGACTGGTTCGGTCTGGACCTGCAAACAGTGGCAACCCTGAACGGTCTTGTGCCCGATGCGCCGTTGACCGCCGGCTGGCAAATCTGCCTGCCGGAGGCACCCGACCTTTTGCCCGTGGACACAGGACCGCCGGCCGCCTGTCCGAACGTTCTCGACTTCCCGCAATGGAGCCGTCCCAACGCACCGATCGGCCAAAAGGTCGTTGCCTCGCCGTTCAACCTGCTCTGGTATGCCCCCGGCTACGATCGCCACCTGCCGGGCCTGGACTACGACTTCGAGCTGGTCTTGGGCGACGTCTCAACGATGTGGAACTGGACCGTGCGGGACTTCGATGCCTGCTACGATGCCGTGCGCGTGCACATGGAGGTCATCCCCCGGGAGACGGGTCTGGAGCGATTGGAAGTGCGCCTGGCCGATCCCGTCCATGACTCCAATCGCTTTGGCTGGGTAACGGGCTGGGACTACGGCACCGCCTACGAATCGCCTTGGACAAATCCGGGGGCGACATGGAAAATCGGCTGGCCGAATTGGAACTTGGCCGACATCCCGGTGCCGGACTTCGCAGAAGTGACATTGGGTTGCCTGCCCTCCGCATCCCCGGCCCATGTGGTGTGCTACATCCTTCCGAGATGGGGCAGTTCCCACAGCATCAATCTCAACGCCGCCGCCACGAAGGCCCTGGCCAACACGGCCGCCCCACATGTCGGACGATGCCAGGGAATATCGCCACAACCGGCTGGATGCCCGGATTCTCGACGCCAATGCGTACCTGTATCCGACCCTCGACGACCGGCGCGGGACCCCTGCCGGCCAAGGCCCCTGTTTGGATGTGGCACGGGCGCGCTAGACGAATGAACCTGCGAGGACGATGGATCGTTGCGGCGATGGCAATCCCGCCGGTTCGGGTCCCTGCCTGGAAGTGACGCACGCACCCTAGCGCACATCTGTCAATCGGCGGCTTGGCCGGGAAGCGTCCGAGGCTCCGGAGGGTTGCAGGTCGGGGGACACTCGATTCCGTCCACCTGGCCAATCCCGACGCGTCTCGATTCAGCCGAATCTACCCGCTTCGGCCTCAAAACAGGGCCCGGAAGTGCTGCAGCGTGCTCTGGGCAAAGGGCTTGGCATCGGCCTCCACTCCTAGCAGGCTGCTGAAGAATCAGGTTTGGGATATCATCGGCTACGAGCGGGCGGCGGAATCGGTGTTGGGGTAGTCTGACGGGCCCTGAAGCCCCCGGCGCGGCTCCCCCTGTGCGGGGTTGGTGGGCCCCGCAGGCCCCCGGAACCGCTGGCGGGCGCGCAGAGCCCTGGGCGGGTTACCCGGACGGCACGGGTTCGGCTTCCGCTGCGGCCGCCAGGTTGGCCATGCGGATCAGGTTGTAGGCCGTGGCCACCAGGTAGCCGGCCAGCCCGGTACGGGCCACGCCCCGGTAGCGGGTGCGCCGCAGGCCGCCCACTGTCTTCATCCAGCCGAAGACCTCCTCCACCCGCTTGCGGATGCGCAGGCTCACCC
>CAZMKQ010000247.1:0-3492 GCA_964566955.1 uncultured Caldilineaceae bacterium
TGCAGGCCCTCCCGGCAGCGCAGGTGGTGCAGCCGCCCTACGCGCCCGAACTGAACCCGGTGGAGCGCTTCTTCCAGGAGCTGCGCCGGGCCCTGGGGGACCGGGTCTATCCGACCCTGGAGGCCAAAAAGGAAGCCCTGGAGCCGATCCTGAGGGCCTGGCAGGCGGACCCGGCGCGAGGTTGCAAAATGTTATAATCGCAGTGCCTTGGCAACATGTAGAATCAGGAAACACTTGACATGCAGATCCGAACAACTGATGCGAATGGCGTCGAATTTTCCGGTGATGCACCTCACTTGGACGACAGTGCCATAGCCGCATTGAACACCTTTGAGCTTTCAAAGAATAAAATCAAGGATAGAATCGACAACCTGGACATTTCCTCAGATGCCAAGTTTATGCTTCATTCGTTCGTGGACAAAACCATCGAGGTGGTCGTTGGCACTGGAAAGGTCGTCATCTGGATCGGGCGCAAAATCCTGGAAGTTGTTATTTTTATGGGGCATCACTTCCCAAATGCCACGTTTGGAATGGTATTCGGCGCTGTGATCGGCATCCTGATTGCATCAATTCCGATCATTGGCTGGTTGCTCGGGGGGGCTGCTCCAGTTCTTGCAATTCTAGGTCTGAGCTTGGGAGCCATTGAGGACCTCAAGCAAGTACTGGCCGGCGACCCACGTGTCCGAGAGGTTTTCAGTCAGTTCGAATCCCTGCGGACGATTTGATCATGAACCAAGACAACAATGACAGATTTCAGAAGTGGCATGACAAATTCGCGGAACTGGAAATCGATTCACCGTTGTCACATCCACTCTATTTCAAGAAGGAGCTGCACATTGGAGAGGATGCCTACAGGTCGCTCAGAGTCAGAAAGATTTTGGGGCGTTTCGCCGGCGCGGCTGGAATCGGCAGCGCGGTCGCTGGTTCCGGTACCGTGGCGACTACGTTTTTCCCCGCGACAGGAATCTTGGCTGCGGTGGGGTTGGGTGCCGCGGTCACCCCGGTGGGGGTGATTGTCTTGGCCGGCGTATTATCCGGAGTTGCCTGGACAGTCATCGCCAAACGATTCGATGAATTCGGCACGCGCCGTGTGGACGAGATTCCGAAATTCATCAACACCCCTCTGGATCTGCTTGCTGTCAGCATCTTCGATCTGCTTTCCCCGATGTTTGTGAAATTGGCATCTGTCGATGGTGATTTTGATGAGCTGGAGCGGAACACAATTATCAGTTATTTCGTGGAGTACTGGGGATACGACGAAAAATTCGTGAAAGTAGGCGTCGACATGGCAAGTGAGTCCGCGCTCACGTTCGGTGAAGTCATTGGTAGTTTCGTCGAGTTCATACGGTCAAATCCAGATTGCAACGCGAAGGTTGTTTCGCAAAACGTCATGGCATTTCTTCATGAAGTTGCGGAAGCCAGCAATGGGGTGGTGGATCGTGAACAGCGCGCGCTCATCGAGGCAGAACGTGCCTTTGCTGAGTTGCGAAAATCCAGAGTACATCGAGTAGGCGAGCAGGTGATTGAGCAGGCAGGGGGAAAGGCTAAACAGGTAGGCGAAGGAGTTAAAGGCTTGTTCAAGTCCTTCGCACCCCGCTCGTGACTTCCTGCACCGCAGCGGCGTTCGGACTCGACCCGGACCAGACTGGCCAAGTCACACCCTTCGCGGTCGAGGTCGCCGGTCGTCCAGCTGCGGCGGATTTCGATGCGACCGTAGTCCTTCCCGGCCGTGTCCGCGTAGTCGTGGAGACAGCCGGCAAAGTTTCCAGTCCGTTCCAGGCCGAACGTGTCTGCCAAGCGCTCATGGAACCCCTTCGTTATCGGCTCTCACGCGCAGCACGTTGTCGGATCTCTGCACCCAGTCCTGAAAACCCTCTTTGAACCCGGTTGCATCCAGCCGCGCGCAGACTCGTCCCCGCGTTTCGTGCGAGGGGATCCCGAGCGGCAGCCCGGAAAGATGCGCAGGCACACCTCGTGGAGCTGGTCGAAGCGGGCGATGGCCACGAAACGATCCGCGCCGCCGATGATGGCCAGCACTGACAGGACCAGAATATCCGTCAGGGGGTATCGTTGGGCACGATCCACCCGCGGATCCTCGGGGTGTCGAGGGTCTCGACCAGGGACGAGGGCTTTGGGCTGTCCCTGAGGGGGTTCTCCACAGGCTGAATCCGGAACCGCCCATGGTAGCCATGTGGCTAACCACCCCGTTGGCCTACCCAATTTAGATGCAATCGCCCTACATGCAACGCCAAACCCCTCCGTGCGGCGTCTGTGGTCGCCTGCGCGAACCTGTCCCCGGCACCCAGGCGACCATTTGGCTCTGTCCGGTGTGTGGCGTGGCAGGGGAAAAGGAAGAGATCCTGCTGCGACGTGAGCAGCAGGGACGGTAGAATGTCCCTTGGGCGGATTGGGTTTTGACCCCGGTTACAGGGGCCTTGGCTGGACCAGGGCTGCCTGTTTCTCCGGCATGTGGTGGGGCGACAAGCCCCGCCGCGTGTCCCTTGTGCCGACGACCCAGCTGACCAGATGCACCAGGCCCTCGAACATGATGGCCAGCTTGTGGTAGCGGGTGTAGATGCCCCGGAACTGCTTGGCATCCATAAAGGCGTTCTCGATCAGATGCCGGCCCTTGTACGACCGTTCATCGTACGGCAGGGGCTCGTTGCGATTGGCCTTGGAGGGGATGGTGGCTATAATGCTGTGTGAAGCCAGCAGTGCGCGGACATCATTGGTGTCATACGCCTTGTCTCCCAACAGTTCTCTGGTTTCCATCAAGGGCACGCCGTCGAGAGAGATGCGAACTCTGGACTCTCGGCGGCGGGGCCCGGTTTCAGCTTGACCGTGACAAGTGACAAAGCGTCCCAGCTTGTCGGTCAGGGCAATCAGTCTCGTGGTGAGCCCGCCACTACTGCGCCCGAGGGCTTCTTCCCGTTGGGCTTGGTCCGGCGGGCATCCTCTTTTGGGGCGCCGGTGACGTGGGGATGGACCTTGACGAAGGTGCCGTCGACCATGACGACATCGAGGGCCAGGTCCTTGAGCAGACTGTTGAACACCGACTGGAACACACCCCGCCGGGTCCACCGGTTGAAGCGCTTGTAGACGCTGTTCCAGGGACCGAAGCGCGGGGGCAGGTCCCGCCAGGGTGCGCCGGTGCGGGCAATCCACAGGATGCCCTCCAGCGTGGTGCGGTGGCTCTGCGCGTAGGGGCGTCCCTGATGCCCCTTCGCACTCGGCAGCAGCTTCTGCAGCCGCCATTGACGGGTGGGCAAGACCGTGCGGGCCATGACGTAGACTCCTCTGGACGGTCACGAGATGCGAACCCCTAATTGTCGGGGAGCACAGAGTTTTTGTCAACAGGCCCTACCTTCCGGCACTGATTCAATCTCGTTGATATTGGTGGCAGATACACAGACGACGAGAGGTCCCTACAATGGTGTTGTCGAGACAACCAAAGAGGACCCCTCGTCGTGGACTACATCCTAACGCCCGTCG
>CAZMKQ010000248.1:0-3486 GCA_964566955.1 uncultured Caldilineaceae bacterium
TGCCACTACCGCCGCCGGGCCGCCCTTGCCGGTTAGTTACCGCTGTAGTACTAGGTCCCGGTGTCCCTCGGTCTGGGGCGGACGGCGTTCCGGGTCGGCCGTCACCGCCGATCCGGCCACCAGGCGCACGGGTGTCCAGCCTTGCAGCTCGGGACACTCGCGTGCTGCCAGGAAGGCCACCAGGTCCCGGGCCGCTTCCGGTTCGGCGAAGATGGACTTGGCCGTCAGGTCGTGGGAGAAGGGTGGCGGTGCGGATTCCGATGACTGTGACAAGGTCGCCCTCACTGAAGTTGGCTTCCCCGGCTCCCGATGGCCGGGCCTGTTCCGTGGTGCGGTGGCCGACCCATCCCGAGGCCTCAATGCCCGACCGGCCAGCCTGAAAGTTCAAGCATACGTTCGCATGGTGGGGAATGCCAAAATCGCCGGCGTGCATGGGGCTCGATGGGACGAGTTGGGAGGTCCCCTCCTGAGCCTCGCTCCCTGGTCGGTCCGTCCGCCGTTGTGCTGCGACCATCGGCAGGCCCTCAGGCCACAGCCCCAACGACGGGTGCCGTGAACGGAGTGGGCGGTGTCGACCAACCCCGTGCCGGCTAGCCTTTGAACACCCACGCACGGCGGCAGGTTCGGGGGCCGGCGGCAGGAAGTTCCGTCCGTCCCGGACCCGGGACGAAGCCCGCGGCCCTCCCTACCATGGCTGCCAACCGCTCGCAGCCGAACGTGTGTGCCCGGCAGCCGATGGCTCCTGCTTTGGTCGGCTGCCGGTTCCATGAGCGGCTCAACAAGGAAGGACACCCGGGATGATGGCGATACCCCGGCCCCGGCAGGTCATGGGCAATGCCGCGCGCGTGGCCATGCGCCACGTCGGGGTTCCCTTCGCCTCCACCGAATCGGCCGACCCGGGCCGATCCGGAAGCCGCGGGCCCAGTGCTGACGCGCACCGTGCGTCAGGCACACGGGTCTTCTGGATGTGCCTGAAGGTCTTCCGTGGGATGAATCTTCTTGCTGCAGTACTGTGCAGTCTTCCAGCACGCCGATTCCACCCACAGTGACGAAACTTTTTTCAGCATGCCGTTGCCCCGTGCTGTGTGGCCGGGTGGGCCGGTATGTACGCGCGACCTCGGAGGTCCCGAAGCGGATGGCGATTGCCGGGACATCGGATTGTGGTGGCGGTGATGGTATTCGCACCATCAGTTCCACCACACTCCGTAGCCTTTTCTTTGTAAGGCGGTGGCCAGGTCCTCCTCCCGGTTCTCCGCTTCTGCTGCCGGAACGGGATTCAAATGCTCGTACCGCCTCCTCATGAGATATTTTCCGTATCTTCTGGCAATCCGTGAGGCCTTGTAGCGATCCTGGTGCTGCTGGAAGCGAGTCTCAGGGTTGAGTGATGTCTGACCAACATATACGCACGGTTTCCCGGGTCGATAGTTCGGATTCCGCTCCCTGAACTTCCGCTCTTGCAATACGGCTTCGTCAAGCCGAATCACGTAGAGGTTTCTGAGTCCACTGTGGTTTGTGCCGGGCTGGACCGGCCGCGGCCGCCGACCCAAAAAACTTGTCAAGCGTGCAATCATTCGTCCGTTCCCTTGATGCAACAGTTGTTATGTGTACTGGACATCCTGTAAGCGTTGCCGTGCCTGCCCTTTTGGAGTGCCCGATAGCCGCCCCCAGGCGATCCACATTTGCTTGCGGGGTGGGGCGGTCCGATCTCCGAACTCACAGTCCAGGCCGGGCGGAGCCGTTTGCCACGGGGAGGGCAATGGGACAGTTCACAGGGAGGACAGCTTCGTTAGGACATTCGAGAGTCGTTCCGCCAGGCAGTCGATGTGCGTGACCACATCATCGTGGCCAATCGACCAGGCAGTGATGCCTTTGGTCGCGACTTCCTCCACAAAGGGGTCTGTGCGGAACTGTTCCGTCCACTCCCCCAACGCTGTGCGCAAGTTCACATCCAGGTCCGGATAGTACTCGGTTACGGCCTCGCCAAACGTGAATTCCTTGGTTCCGTACCAGCCCAGCCCCTCCTTGGCCGGAGAATGGAGCCAGGCAATCGAGAAGGGCCTCCATGAGCACCGAGCCTTGATGGCAACACTGGTTTGCCCCCAGCTGACCACTCCTTTGTCCTCGGTGATGTCCAAGAGTCGGATGGCGGCTTCGCGGGTGACGGCATCGGGAAATTCGTCGAGGAACACTTCTCTGGTTAGCCGTAGTGTTGGTCCCGACACGGTTCCGGCGCCTTTGGCACCGCCTCCGAAGACGCGCGGAACCAGGATCTGCATCGAATGGTTCCGATGGCGTTTGATCTCAACTGTTCGCACTTCCACATTGGGCATTTGGGAGTCGAGGAATTCCGCAACCTGCTTGAGAGGGGCGGGAATGTCGTCCGCCACGATGAGCATGCGCAGGCGAACCGCGTCCAGATTGGTTGCAACCTTTTGCCAAAAGGCATCTGCATCCGGTTCGCTGTCGGACTGCAGCAGTTCACCGAGGACTGCCTGCGGAGACCACTCTTGTGCCCTCGCGGTATCTTCGAAGGCTCGGCGCATGCCGTCGGCACTCCAGGAAAGCCTCGCGTGTGCGGCGTACTCCAACATCTGTCCCACGACCGTGCGACGGATTTCCGGATTGGCTCCGCGTTTCACTTCGACCAAAGTGGGGATGGCATCCTGGTCTACCAGCAAATGGTCAACGGACCACCAGTTGCCTTCCCCCGCGGCCCGGGCTATGCCCTGCTCCCGTGCAACCACGATCCAGCGCCGTGGCGCATCGGGGTTCATCTGTTCGCCATCCAACAGTTCAGGACGTGCCGCCAGTAGCTCCTGCAGTTCCTCTTCACTTGAGAACCTTTCCTCCTCCAGTGAGTCCAGTTGGCCTTCCCGGCCTTGGACAAAGATGCGCTCACCCATGGCCCGTCCCCTGATTCCATTGCATGGCATACACGTCTCGTCTGGCTCCGTGGATCATGCGACATCCAACAGTCTTCAGGCTGTACAGACGGCCGCCGCCAAACGAGATCGCTGCATCGTACATGGCACGCAGGTGTGAAACGCTGGCTTCGCGTGTGCAGGTCAGTCGCAACTATCCCCTTGACATTCCGGTGCCGCCGCGGCGGGCCTTGAGGAAACAGATGTCCTGCCGTTCACGCACTGATTGCGCCCCTTGATGGTGTGGGGCGCCCATGATGTTGATTGGCTTGGTCGAGACTTTCGACAGTGGCCCGCATCAGGATTTGTCAGGGAGGGAGGTGACGGGGACGAGTTCCGCTGCTTCACTTATGCGCAGTGCCAGTTTCCTGAAGCTGCGCTCGGCATCACGCGCTGCGACCGCGTGGCTGCCGACGGCACCATCTGCCGGTGTCGGATCGAACATCGGCTTGGGCCACTCCTGGGCCATGGGCACGAGGCTGCGGTAATGCTTCATTAGGGACTTATATCGAACGCCTAATGTGGAATTAGGAGTTGACCCAAAAAGGGGAAACCGCGCAGAATG
>CAZMKQ010000249.1:0-3476 GCA_964566955.1 uncultured Caldilineaceae bacterium
AGTTCGACGACTGAACCAGTGGATCCCGGCCCGACCCCAGAGGAACAGCGGCAAGCTGAAATTGACGCGGCGGTAGCGGCAGCGCTGGCTGCGGCGGAAGCTGAGCGGCAGGCCGAAGCCGACCGCATGGCGGCGGAGGAACGGGCAGCGGAAATGAGGGCCATGACCGCCAAACTTTGGGCTGCAATTGGCGAAACCCCCTTGGCGAGTAATGATACTACCGGCACTGCCATTGCCACCGACGGCACTCTTACCGTCACGAGGTCGGTTGATGGGACTGCCCAAACCGCTCGATCACTGGAAGAGAACGAAGACGCAACGGTTGCATCTCTGAACGGGTGGGCAGGCTCCGAGCATACCGCCAAACCAGAGGGTGATGGGACTTATACGGCGCGCCTGTACTCCAATGTGGGAGAACCAACCATGGGAGCCAAGTTCAATACACTAACCAACTTCGATGCAACTACTGAAACATTGCCCGGTACCGAACTCGGTGCAACCAATTCAGGCAGGATCGCCAGCCCGCAGTTTGACCACGGCGCGGGCGGCAAGGAATTTGAGCTTCCGGACCCCAATCCCCAAGGCGAAACGGTGATCAACATTCCGGGCAGTTACTACGGTGTGGCGGGGACATATTCCTGTACGCCGGGTACTGGTGGTACTTGCGTAGCAACCAAACAGGCAATGGGATACTCCCTTGGCGGCACAGGAAGCCCTACCTGGACATTCAAGCCCAACGATCCTGAGGCTCGTGTAACGGAAATGCCGGACACGGTGTACGCCGTCTATGGGTGGTGGTTGCATGAAACTGCAGATGGCGCCACTGTAAGCGCATTTACTGGTTACAGGGGGGAAGAGGCAGCCACCGGTGTTACTGCTCTTAACGGTTCTGCAACCTATAAAGGTGGTGCCGCAGGAAAGTACGCTGTCTCTGCCGGTGCGCACAACGATTCAGGCCACTTTACGGCGGATGCCGAACTCAAGGCGAATTTCAATACAGAGATGATTTCAGGCACCATCAACAACTTCATGGGTGGTGATGATATGCCACGGGATTGGTCCGTTGCATTGAAGGCAGGCCCAGTCGGGGATGATGGGACAATCGCATCTGTTGCCACCGGAACCACATGGACCATGGGCGGAACCGATGCTGCAGCATCCGGCTCATGGAGTGGAGCGCTCTACAACAATAATGACGGCGGCGTTCCTGGCGCAGGTACCGGTACGTTCCATTCGGAATTCGGCAATACCGGTCGCATGGTCGGAGCCTTTGGAGTCAATCTGGAAGAGTAGACCTGTTCAACGAGGGTGGCGGCCCTTTACATGACTCTTTCGGGCCGCCATTCATTTCACACCCCGGGCGTGTCTTCGGACATGTCCGGGTTTTTTCTTTCTGATACTGCCTGAACAGGCACCGGGAGCGCCAGGGAAATCGGCGGGAACAATAAAGCCGTAATCCGGCGATACCGTTTCGTGATAATGGAATATCTGCCGGAGCATTATCAGCATCATCCCTGTTCTCCGAATCCCCTTGACCAACTCGAACTTGGATAATCTCAGGTGATTGTTATTCCCGAGTGAGCTGTGCGGATTGGCTTGACGAGAGGGATTCCTCGCACATCCACTCGGAATCAATACTGGAATCACTTCCGAAGTATCTGCCGTCCAGGCGGGAGCAGCAACCATCCATGCAATTCAATGCCACATGGTGTGTTTCCGTCTCTTGATGCCTTTCGCGACCAGCCGGAATGGGGTGCGCCCTTGCCGGATCAAGATTAAGCATTTCACGGACCTCTGCCCGTGACGTTCTTCGACTCCCTGGAAAAGGGCCGGGAAAACACTGTCGGCATCCGTAATAACCGTCTTGCCGCCATCAAGTCCTTCATGCGCTGCTCGGTATCGAAACCCGAACTGTCTGAATATAGTTTCGTTGGAACCGGCGTTGTCTATCCTGTACAGGTGTCGGGATAACTTCCTGCTACCTGCCGAAATCTCCGGTGCTCGGTAACTGTTCAGGCAGACCCAAAAACAAAAACCCGGACATGTCCGAAGACACGCCCGGGGTGTGAAATGAATGGCGGCCCGAAAGAGTCATGTAAAGGGCCGCCACCCTCGTTGAAAGTTATTCCTTTTCAGCCCCGAAGGCACCCACCATGCGACCGTTGGCACTGAACGAGGAATAGAACGTGCCGGTTACAGTGGTAGGAATGTTGCTGCCGTCTCCATCCGGAGCGTTGCCGGGCATTTCGTCATACATCATGCCGCTCCAAGTACCGGACCGCCCACCCGAGTTTCCGTTAACGGACCATGTTGTGCCAATTGATTCATCGACGTTATTAGTGTTGGTGTCGTCTACTGGAGCAATTGCTCCAGCAGTGCCAAAACCGGCCCGGTGCAGCGCTACGCTCCAGCCCGGATCATCTGACCCGTCGTTCAGCCGGAAGTTGTCGATGGTGCCGGTTACGCCACTGCCTGTACCACTAAACTTTGCGGTCAAATTTGCGTCTGCCGTGAAGTGGCCGCCGTTGCCGGTGCCGTCAAGCGCGTTGCTCATGGCAAATTTTCCGGCAGCGTTGCCAGCATAACTCGCAGAGCCGGTAATGGGGTTGCTCGTGTAATCACCTGTCCAACCCGGGTCGAGGCCATCATTGGTACCATCGGTGGGTTCCTCTCCAGCTCTACCCACGAACGCACTGGCCGCTGTCGGACCGTCGCTGTCCTTTCTGACCCACCAGCCGTAGTACAGGTAGTGCTCATCGGGCTGGAGCACCATCGCGCCCGCGTCGGGCTTGAAGAACCAAGTCCCGCCCAACGTGCTCGGGGCACCCTTGTTGTCGTTGGTCGAGGAGCACCCTATAACGCAACGGTACTCGCCCGGCGCACCATCGTAAGTGCCACGGGTAGTGAAAGAATTGGCCGTGTCGGGTATCGCGTGATTTTGGGTGCCATCGTGGGTGAAGGCGCCAGCCATCACCTTGCCGAATTCGAGGCCCGTTGTGGCGGTGCCCCCGGTGGACACGGAGATATACCCCTTTATAGCGGTGGTAGCTTCGTTGACCTGGGCGGGAGTGGTGCCGCCAGCGTTAGCCGTTGCGATGGGGACGCTGATGGCGTCGGCGAATGCCTCCCGCTTGCCCGGCCCCTTGTTGGTGTACACCCGGGCTTCGTTGGAAACCTTGTTGTCGCCAGTGCCGGTGGAATGAGCGTAATCTGTACCCATCCATCCACCCAGCGATCCGGCAGATTCCCCGGCTGTGAGGTTTACTGAGGCCGGGTCTGAATTGGCGCCGGCAGGGATCGCTCCTGCCTCATCAGCCGCATCAATAGAAAGTTCGCCATTCGTGGTAAAGCTAGGTTGGGTAATGTTGCCCAGCGCGTTCTGCAGAGTCACTGAAGTTGCCGGTGGTCCTAACGCCGCGTACAGCGCCTTGCCGACTTTCGCCATGGCTTCCGCTGCGGCCTCGTTGGCGGCGGTC
>CAZMKQ010000250.1:0-3445 GCA_964566955.1 uncultured Caldilineaceae bacterium
TCCCCGAGGCGATCATGTCCTGGGCCGCACCCACCCGGGCGCTGTGCCCCGACAATCCCCCGGCGAAGTCATCGATCCCCGCTTGGGCGGCCATGGACTTGTAGATCCGGGATACCTGGCCCGGCTCCAGACCATTCCCGGGAACTCCGTTCTTCCGCACCGCCCGGAACAGGGGCCCCCGGGAGATCCCGCTGCCCGCCAGCCATGCCCGCACCATGTCCGCTGTGTCCCGGGCGAGGAAGAGGATGTTGCCGTCCCCCTCGGGATCGGTCTTGGCATTCCTCAGGAACAGGGTGGCCGACCCGCCGCGATCGAACGTCAGGTCTGAAACCTGCAGGGAGATCAACTCCGAGCGCCGGAGCATGGCGTCGTAGGCCACGGCGAGGAGGGCCCGGTTCCGCAGATCGATAAGGCGTTCCCCCGCCTG
The DNA here is from genome assembly GCA_964566955.1 of uncultured Caldilineaceae bacterium. GTDB lineage: Bacteria > Chloroflexota > Anaerolineae > Caldilineales > Caldilineaceae > Bin34. The sequence continues at coordinate 428 of CAZMKQ010000250.1, forward strand.
ATCCGGGGATCCGATGAGCTTCTCCCGGACCTGCCAGGTCAGGCCGAGGGCCTGGGCCTGTCTTCTGCCCCGGTGTCGGTACATGCGCCGGAGGGACATCCGGACGGTGACATGGTCGAGGGGGTTCTTCCAGCCGGCGGCCCGGTGCAGGGCGCAGATGCTGGAGACGTACCGCCGGACGGTTGCGGGCGCCCGGCAGTGGGCCTTGGCATCGATGAAACGAACGAGGGTGGCGGCGCGTGCGGGCCATGGTTTTCGCTTCTCCCTGCGGCACCAGGCGAGCCAGATGGCGAGGTCGGATCGGAGTGCCCTTTCGGTATTGTGGCTGATGGCGCCCTGGGTGGCGTCGAGCCACTGGGAGACGGGGTCGAGGGCGAACTCGGGAATCCGCAGGGGTGGCTGGGGTGATGTGCCGGGTGGGAAAGGTCGGTCGTTATCGACCTGGCCAGCGTCCGTCCCAGCCGTTGCCAGCATGGGTTCATCTGGTGATATCAATGACTCTTTCATGGGTGTTTCTCCCTGTTGGTTTTATGGGTTTGGGGGGGATTGTGCGCGATACATGTATTTATCGCGCACAACAGGGGCCAGGTCCCGACACAACCCTTTCAACAACTTTGTGAGAAACATCGAAATGAAATCAATAGATAAATTCGTGCTGGTCCTTGTGGCTTCACTGGCACTGCTCCTCGCCGGTTGCGGAGGGGGAAGTTCGACAACGACACCGCCAGCTCCTCCTCCGCCCTCAGCGTATGAGATGGCGCTGGGAGCAATCAATGCGGCCACTACGCCTGAAGATGCGCAAGCGGCCTATGACGCGGTGAAAGACGACGTCACGGCCGCGGAAGGCGAGCAATTGCAAATGGCGGTCGATAGTCGTCAGGCGGCGCTGGCGATGATGGCTCGTGCCGATGCGCAGAAAATGGCGCTGATAAACGCAGCCGGCATGGTCGACACGTCTGACCTGTCGACTCAGGAAGCGGTTGACGCTGCCCGAGAAGCGATCGTCGGGCTTCGGCAGGCGATCGCCGATGCAGTCGACGTTGCCGACACGTCCATGTACCAGTCGATGCTAGACAACGCCATTGCTGCTGTGGATGAGGCACAGGGCGGGATCGACACCGCAACGCGCCGGACGAACCAGATGGATGCGCTGTCGGATGCTTCCGGAATGCTCCAGGCTGCTCTCGCGGCGCTTTCCGGCTCGACGCCCACCCAGGCCCAGCTCGACGCCGCTAACAATGCTGTCACCGCTCTGAACGCGGCGATTGCCGCCGGCGCGGATCTGACCGACGCGGAAAAGGCTACGTATGTGCGAGAGGCGGCCAATGCGGCGGCGCCGATCAGCACCGCTCAAATGGCCTTCGACGATGCCGAGGGCGAGGCCCAGCGAAAGGCCGACATGGAAATGGCGGCGATGGCTGCCAAGCTTTGGACGGGATTGGGCGCAACCCCCTTGGCGAATAACGGAGTCAGCACTGCCATTGCAGCAGGCGACGGCACTCTTACCGTCCAGAGGGGAACAACAACTGCTACTCCACTAGAAGAGAACGAAGACACAACGGTTGCATCCCTGCACGGTTGGGAAGGCTCCGAGCATACTGCTACGGTGGAGACAGCTAGTGCGGACAATATCGGCACCTATACGGCGCAAGTGTACTCCAATGTAGGGGATCCAACACCGGGGCTTAAATTTGGAGCTGCTGCCGGTACCCCCGGTGCTCAAATTGGCGATGGCACAACCGCCGGAGATACACACCGGTACACACTGGTAAGCGGCAGGCTCAATGCCGCCAACGGTCTTGTCCTTGCCGACGCGATGAGTGATACGGATTTCCCCAGCATAGGGTTTGAAACTTTTACGCTAACCGCGAACGGTGAAGGTGTTCAATTGACTGATGCGCTGCAACTTGAAAAGTCCTATATGGGTACATATGGAGGCGTAGAGGGTGATTATTATTGTACTGGAGCGGCTGATGCGACCTGCACAGTAACCAAAACAAATACCGGGTTTCTCCTGTCAGGATCGGGGACATGGACCTTCGAACCCACCAGGTCGGACGACAGGCTAATGGAAATGCCGGATGATATGTATGCCGTCTATGGATGGTGGCTGCATGAAGCCACAGACGGCACCGCCACTGTAAGCGCATTTACCGGTGAGAGGGGTACTGTTACCGCTGCCGCACTTGCCGTTTCCAATAACCTGAACGGCTCCGCTACCTACAGGGGCGGCGCAGCAGGTAAGTACACCATCCGCGCCGGTGCGACCAACGACTCGGGCCACTTCACGGCGGATGCCGAACTCAAGGCAACGTTTAGTACTGATTCGACTGCCAGTACTATCTCCCACAAGGTAGAGGGCACCATCAATAACTTCATGGGCAGTGATGGCATGTCCCGGGATTGGTCCGTTGCGTTAGGAGAATCAAGCATTTCAGGTACTGGGGCAATTGCTGGTGATCCTGATGACTCAACTGATACCGGAGCTCAAGAGACCACGTGGACCAGGGGCGGAAGCGCCGCCAGTACTGATGGCGAATGGAGTGGAACTCTCTACGATAATAATTCCGGCGGTGTTCCTCAAGTAGGGACCGGCACGTTCCATTCAACATACGGCAACATTGGCCGCATGGTTGGAGCTTTCGGAGTCAATCTGGAAAACTGACCCTGTTCAACGAGGGTGGCGGCCCTTTAGATGACTCTTTCAGGCCGCCATTCATTTCACACCCCGGGCGTGTCTTCGGACCCGCCCGGGTTTTTTGGTTCTGGTCCTGCCTGAACAGGCAAAGGGAGCGCCGGAGAATCCGGTGAATACAACGGCCATTGAACCAGTCACAGGAGTAGCTTCCACGCTTGGCGTAAACCGATTCCTTTCACGTCTGTCGTACTTGGTGGCATGGACTGGAACCATTTCGTACCGTGAATCCTCCCACCATCAATCATGAGGCGTAATTCCATGTCCACATCACTAGTGTCCCATTAAATTGTCGAATAAATTCATCTGCTTAGCGTCATGCG
>CAZMKQ010000251.1:0-3411 GCA_964566955.1 uncultured Caldilineaceae bacterium
TCCCGGCGCAGCGTCTCGAAGCCGCCGTGCGTCTCCAGGGCCGCGGCCACCGCATCCTGGCAGCCGTTGTGGGCCAGCAGCGTGCCCTTCACCCACAGGGCCAGGCCCTGGCGCAGACGGCCCTGAATCGAGGGCAGGTGCCGCTCCAGCTCGCGGCACAGCGGATACAATGAAGCGGTGCGAAGCATGGCCACACGCCGAGGACTGGGTGGATGTGTAGAACCCCCAGTGTACCGGCCCGGCCATGCCTTCGTACAGGCCCCGCTAACCGTAGCACTTTTGTGCAAATACCCTTGTCAAGCCCCCCCCCGGCACCGCGCCTCGCCACCGTCCCGGCCGGTGCCTACGGCGTGGTCGTCCTTTGCTACAATCGGACGACAGGAGGCACAGCACACTTTTTATGGCACTGACCCGCGACCGGAACGGCTGGGACGGCGTGGTCCTAAGCGATCCCTCACAGGAGCCGGGGATCCGGTACCCGTCCGACGATCACGAACCCATGGCCGACACCGAACTGCAGTACCACGCCATCACCGATGCTGTCTTTGCCCTGGAGAGGCATCTGCAGCAGGTGGGCCGGTCGGGCACGGTCCGGGGGAATTGCGCCCTGTATTACGATGCCGCCAATCTGACGGCCTATGTGGCGCCCGATGTGCTGCTGGCCTACGGGGTGGCGGTGCCAAGCGTGGAGGGCTACGCGCCCTGGGTCTACGGCAAAGTGCCGGACCTGGTCATGGAAATGGCTTCGCCCTCCACGCATGCCCAGGACAGCGGCTTCAAGAGGAACCGCTATGCCGCCCTGGGCATTCCCGAATACTGGCAGCACGATCCCCACCACCAATATCTGACGGAGGACTTGCTGGGCTGGCAGCTGCGGGACGGCGTCTATGTCCCCATTCCTCTGCAGCCCGACTCCTCGCGCGGCGCGTGGATCGGGCGGAGTGTTGTCCTGGATACGGACTGGGGGCTGGACACGGCCACCGGCAGACTGCGGTTGTGGAATCCGGTGCAGGGAAGGTGGTATCTGACGGTGCGGGAAGCCGGGACGGCCCACGAGCAGGAAGCCGCACGGGCGCGGAAAGCAGAAGCGGCCCGCGAGCAGGAAGCTGTACGGGCGCGGAAAGCAGAGGCAGAGATCGCACGGCTCCAGGCCCTGCTGCAACGGCAGGGACATGCCCCTCGGGATTCCTTGGACTGATATCAATCCTGTATTCCCGAGACACTATTGGTTGCTCATCGGGCCGTTGCCTCGGAGACAGCCGGATCCGGTGTTGATTGCCGAGGCAACCGCTGTCCTGCGAGTCGCAGGAGACTCGCCTCGGGCAGGTGCCAGTGCAATGTGTCGGTATCACACTGGATTGGTATTACCTGTCCGGTACTGGCCGTGTTTGACGCCACTCGGCACGGCATGTCCATCGCCACCTTGGGCCTCGAACCAAATTCAACGAGATTGAAACAGTGCCGTATAAGCTCCTATAATTGACGTGCTTCTGGCGTATTCGGGTGCTAGATGTCACAACCCTAGTATTGGTGTTTGGCGTCGGCGATCCGGTTGCGGCCCCTGATGCACACGCGGACAAACGGAAAAGCATTCGATGAACCACCGCGACCAATGCCTGCCGGCCACCGTTCTCCGTTGGGGTCTTGCCTGGTTGCTGGCCGCGGTGTTGCTGCCGGTCGGGTCCGCGCCCGTGTGGGCCCAGGGTGAAGCCGCGTCCGGCTTTCCATCCGAAAACGCTCCGATTTCAATTTCCGTCGCACCGAACGACGGCGCGCGCATTACGGTTGGCACCATCAATGCCCCCGGCGACAGTGGAGTGTTCACCAGCCAGGACGGCGGTGTGACCTGGGTGCTGGCCCGCGGTTTTCCGTCCGGCCTGAGTTTTGCCGCGGTGGAGCATGATGTCGTCGATCCCGCGATCATTTACGTGGGCGACGCGGCGCAGGGTCTTCTGTTCAGAAGCCAGGACGGCGGAACCAGCTTTGCCGAGCTGACCAACTTTCAGGACTGGCTGAGCGTGGGCAGCGGAGTCGGCGTCCTGTACTCGCAGGAGGCCAACGGCTTCTCGGTTCTTCATGCAGGTACTCGCTCCGACGGTGTTCTCACGAGCTACGACAACGGCGAGTCCTGGATCATCAATGCCATCGGCCTGCCGCTGGAACTGGCCGACGCGCAAACGGCGCGCCGGGTGCGGGCCATTAAAGCGTTTGGGGACGATCTCTACGTCGGGACCCACGACGGGGTCTATCGCCAGCTCGCCGGCAGCGACGCGTGGGAGCGGGTCCCCTTCTTCGAACCCGGTGAGGTTATTCGAACCCTGGCGGTCTATAGGGATCGGCTGTACGCCGGCTTGGTCGGAGCCGGCATGTTCCGGTCCGCGGACGGCGACACTTGGGAACGGGTTCCGGATTTTCCGGACATCGCGACCGTCTTTGGCCTGACAGCTTCCGATCAGTTGATGACCGCTGCCACCGGAGTCGGTATATGGACCGGCAACGGTGACCAGTGGCTAAAGTCACAGGTGGACGGGGGCAACTGGTCCGAGCAGACCTGGTCCATGGATGCGGGCCCGAACGGCCAGAACGTCTACATTGTTACGGACACCGACTGGGTTGTCCGTTCGGTTGATCTGGGTTTTTCCTTCGAAACCTGGGGTTCATACACGGAGTTGTCGCCCCAGCCGCTGTTGCCCATATCTCGGCCTATCGTGGTTCCTGTTGAAGCCGAATCTGCTCGTACCGGAGTGGTGGCGGAGGCTTCGGCCCAGGAAACCGATCAGGCACCCGTTGAAACCGAAGCCGAAGCTCCGGCACCGGCGGTGGAATCCGAAACACCGGCTGAGCCAACTCCTGTTCCCGATGAAGGCGAGCCAGCAACACTGCGACCCACGCCGCAGGCCACGGTGGCATCTGGATTCCAGCCCTCGTTCCTTTCGAGGTTGGATTTGCCTGAAGTAGAACTGCCTTTCCTCGGGCCTGTCTCACTCTTGGTGTTTGTCGCGGTGGTGATTCTGTTGCTCCTCATCATTGTGGGCATCGTGTCCGTGTTCCGCTCCCCCGAGGACGACGAGTAGCTACGTTGGGGGCTTATAGCGAGCGGTTAACAACAAGCTCTGTGCTTCAGTGCCCAGGGCCGCTTCAAACTTGCGCAACTTTGTGCGCTTATGGCATAATGGCACGCCTAAACACGAGAGCCCGGCGGACACCGGACTCTCCGCCGGATAGGGAATGAGGCTCCCGTGCCTGACAGCCCCGATTTTACAGCGCAGGCCCCGGACACCGTCCACCGCACGGTGCGCCTGCGCCTGTATCCAGGCGATGCCGCCACCGGCATCCTGCTGACGGCCATCGCCGGTGCCTGCCGTTACGTCTGGAACCACATGCTGGCCGACTGCGAGTGGCGGTACGCCC
>CAZMKQ010000252.1:0-3286 GCA_964566955.1 uncultured Caldilineaceae bacterium
TGATGATAATGTGCCGGTCCCGCGGCCACTGGATGCCTTGTGTCCACACGCCCTAACCATACAGGTACGCAGGGCGAGCCGTCGCTGCATTCATTGCCGGATGCCCAGCCCCTTGAGCCGGACTGCAGACAACCTCTTCAATCGCTGATTGCCCGGGTCCACTTCTATGCCAACGGATTCCAAGGCCGTCACACCCGGCAATGGTTCCGCGCCGGCATCACCAAAAATGATTGTCCCACCAACGATCTCGCCCATGAACTCGATGTCAGCGGTGGTGACGTCCAGTACAAGGTCACTCCCGTCGGCCCATTGGTACGCCCTGCTGCCCTTTGGAACCAGGCCAATGGCTTCCAGCTGAGGTCGGGGCACCAAGGAGTCCATGGCTCCCGTATCCACGAGAAACAGATCTTCCCAAAACTGGTTGGGCTCTGCGGGGTTGGTAATCCTGACCGTCACGTACGTTGCTCCCATGTCCTCCCCGCCTTCGTCGGAATACCTGTTCCTGTTGCGATTTCGGTTCAGGTCAAGGTCGCTGGTTTGGACAGTCTTGAGCCGGTTTCACGCCCCGTTTCCAGCCATTGCAGCCCTGTCGGCATGACGGAAAGGTGAAACGAGAGGCACTCCGGCCTCCAAGGGAAACGCGCGGGGCTTGTCATGTTGACGTAGACAAACCCCCATCATCGACAGAGGCTCCCGTGCGAATGCTGCGCAATATACTCGCATTGCCGCCCTGCGGCAAACCGTAGGCGGCGTTCATCGTTCACATGGTGTTGCTGCTGCAGTGGCTGCCAGAGCGCGTCCACTTCACCCATGTACGGAACAGCACCAGTTTGGTTTGGGCCGAACTCCCATCGGTAGTGAGCCATCCATGATACCTACCAGGGGTGCATCCGGATTCCGTTCAGGGAACAACTCGAATTCCACAGATACGATGGTTCCGTACAAAGCGGACAATGGCGGCTGCACGGGACCACGACAAGCGCAGGTGCGCAGTGCCGGTGGCGGACCGCTTGGAGGTTCTTCGCCAGGTCCGCGGCATGGGAGGGGATAGTCTCATCCTGTCTCAGAATCGCTCCTGAGTTTGTTTGGTGGTGCCCAACTGCCGCGTGTCGGTAGCCGGACCTACAATGGTCCTGTGTGTTGTACAGGGAGTGGAGCGCGATGGCTGCACAGCAGGTTCCGGTACTGCTAGTGCACAGTCTCATAAGTTCTTCGGATCTGTGCCAGCTGGGCCAGGATGGCGTCCGCCTCCCCTTGCCACCGGGGAGGCACGGCGTGGCGATTGCGTCCCCGCACATAGCGGCCCAGGCGCGGGCCAGCACCGCGCGGCTCACCCGGTCCCACTGGCGCACGTGGCCCCAACGGAAACTGCGCAGGAAGGTCCCCAGCGTGGAGGGCGCCTTGACCGTACAGCCCATCACCCGCGCGGTCCCGCCCGCGCGCAGGGCGTCGGCATCGTCAATGCAGTCGCCACCGGCCAGCGCCGACGCCACCAGCGTCAACAGCTTGTCGCCGGCATGCGCCCGACCCGGCGCATCCCCCAGGTCGACATGGCGGTCCGCCAGGGGTCCCAGCCCCAGATGATGGGCCAGGGTCAGCGGCAGCAGCAGGCCGGCGTTGGACACCAGGCGGTGGTCGTCGAAGGCGACCTGGATGCGGTCGGGGGGCTCCAGTGGTAGCATCCGTTGGATGCTCCTTGTTTCAGGGTTGTTTTCTTGCGTGAAAACCATTATCCCCGAGGCCGGGAGCACTTTCCCATCCCTCCATCACGTCCCACCCCATCATCCCTTCGGTGGATTGGGGCTTAAAGATACTGAGGCCGGTCATCGAACCGCAATAGGCGTAGGCCCATTCTCGCCAATGGCCTAACCTTCACGGCTAGCCGTATCTGGCACCACCCTCCAAGTTTGATGCTAGGCAGGAACGCGAGTATAGTGGACAGCAGAAGCATGGAACACCTTCTGGGATGGTGTGGGTGTTATGCTCCAGCCATTGTAGGTCTGGTTCCAGCAATGACCGCCATCGCTGGTAATTCCGCCAGCACAAGTGTGGTGACTACCCCATCCCCAGTACCAGATATTCTTTTGTTCACACCATTGATACAAAGGGGGAATTCAAAAGTGAACAACATTGACCAGTTCAAAACCGACTTTGATGACTTGGTCACCTTAGGTCGAAAAATGCGTACTGAGCTACTTAATCGTGATGAGGACCACAAGGTTACAGCAGAGGATGCGGATCCTTATCTGGAAAGAGACTATCAGCGATGGTACACAGGATCCTGCTTCGTTATGAAACAGCTTCTTCCTGACCGATTAACAGAATTTGAACAACTTTATAAAGGAGATGGAAAAAGAAAGGAAATCAATAGAAATTCCTTTAACATCCAAGACTGGTTGCATGGTTCCCGATCACCCACACGCTCCGGCAGGAAAATTTTCAACGATCGGACAATTGTACTATTTAAATTTCACAATCAGCTCGCAATATTGGAATCAGTTGCTATTCGATTATCCAGTACACTCGCGCAAATTGCTGAACTTGTACGGGCAGATTTGTTCGATTCTGAATTGGAAGCAGCCAAAGAACTCTTGAAAAACGGCTATCTTAGAGCTGCAGGGGTTGTGGCTGGTGTCGTTCTAGAAAAGCATTTGGCTCAAGTTGTTGATAGCCACAACTGCAAGACTCGAAAGAAAAAGCCTACTATCAGCGATTTTAATGATCTCCTCAAGAATAATAGTGTCTTAGATGTTCCTGCGTGGAGACAAATCCAAAGATTTAGTGATATTCGCAATCTTTGTGCCCATAACAGCTCGAGGGAGCCAACAAGCGATGAGGTGGATGATCTTATCAACGGGATTGACAAAATAATTCACTCACTATTTTAGAAATAAAATCAACATAGTATAGATATAGGTTTTCGCGGTGGTGAAGGGAAGGTGTACCATGGCTCTCAAGGTAAGTATTGATTGGGTGGCCTAGAGACAGTACGGTCCCGTCGGCGGTGCGGTCCGGGCAAGCCCACCTTCCTGATGCAGGCACAGGAGCAGCAGGTGGTGGCGGTGGCCACGGGAGTGTTTGCGACGGCGCAGGGGCGGGACGGGCGGCCCTGTCGCATGCGCGCACGCGTTGGGGAGGAGCCCTACCTCGAGTTGTAGTGGCGCTGCGGACTTAGGGGATCCACCCTGGATGTGCCGGACGGGCCTTCAGCCGCCGCAAGCGGCGCTGCCCCCAGGGCAATCGCATTCTAATTTGACAGGACCTTGAGCAGGTAGCTGTCGTTCCA
>CAZMKQ010000253.1:0-3276 GCA_964566955.1 uncultured Caldilineaceae bacterium
CAGGAGGCGCCACAGGACCGCCCGCAACCAATATCAACGAGATTGAAACAGTGCCGGTTGATAACGGGGTGCCCGAAGCTCGTGTTGAGCCTGTGCTACACTCCACTCTGATACTCGTTACTCTGCAGGAATCCAACTTGAATGTTCCCAATTCACGTTGCGCGCGCACCGTCTCCGGCCAAGTTTGCAGGTTCCGTGCAACGTTCCCGCGGCGCTTGGGATTGGCGGGATGTGCCCTATGTTGGCGATACGGACGCTGCATCGGCCCGCTTGGCCCGCATACACCGTACGGCGGCGCGGTTGCAGAACCCCGTGGCTTGGCAGAAGGCCATCGAGAACCTTCCGCACTACGAAGCCGATTATCCCTACGATCCGGCCCATGAGTATGAAAGAGATTGGACTACCGACCCTGACTACGCGGCCGGGGTTCAAATCATGGATTTCGACAAGGATGGTTTCTTGGCTCCCACCACTTCCAACCACACTCCACTCTTTGGTTTTTTGCTCGATACCCTCTGTGACGGCTATGGCAACAGGGTTACACATGAATTGGAGTTCCACTTCCCGGCCCAGACAGCCTTGGACCTGGGGCGCCTGACATCCGATAGGAAGCCCAAGAATCGTGTCGTTCCGGATTTGGCTGTGCTCCCGAAGACCTACACATTGCCGGAGGGTGTGGTACGGAGTTCCCGTAACCGGGTGCTGGATAACGAGGCTGGCGAGCCTGTCCCGGATTTGGTGGTGGAGATTGTTTCAAAAACCTCAGTGGACCGTGATTACGAAGACAAAATGGCTTTGTATGCAGCCTTGGGCATATCGGAATATCTGATTATAGAACCCGGGGAACCGGCTGACGAAACCGATGACGGAACTTTGGGCTGCCTGTTGCTGTTCCGCCTGGATGAGCACCGCGGAACCTACAAACCCGTTAGCGGCATTGACGATCCCTACATCGAGGCCGGGGGCTTGCGTCTGCGCATGGTGCATGTGGGGCCGTCGGCAGTCCCCTGTGTGCAATGGTGGGATCCTAACCAAAACCGATGGCGGGACCATGCCGGTGACCGGGAATTGGTTGCCAAGGAACAGGGCATTGAACAGGGCATTGAACAGGGCATTGAACAGGGTGAGTTGAAGAAAACCGTTGCTTTCCTGGATGCACTCTGTCCCAACCTTCCGGACTCCGTCTACAATCAGATCGAGTCACATTGGCAGGAACACGGTTTGCCCGATGGCGTAGAGACGCTTATTGTTTCATTGTCAACCAATCCGAGCCATTGGCGCACTATCCTGGATATTCCGGAAGACGGGGACGCCGGGGAGCAGGATCGGGAACAGCCTCCTGGCGGTGGGGTTCTTTGACGACCTTCCGGTTGCGGGGTGTTGCAGGGACATGACTTGCATCCTCAGCAGGGCTTGGGGCGCGCCAAGAGGGTGAAGCGGGGGGGGGAGCCCAAAGCTGCTACCAGGCAACGCACGGGGCCTGCTATCGTTGAAGCAGATCAACGACATCAGCGATAGAGGTGTCCCGTGCGTCTGCTGTGCAATATACTCGCCTTGATGCGCTGCGGCAAACCGCAGGCCGACTTCATGGCCCATGTCCTGGGCCTGCTGCAGTGGCTGCCCGGGCGTGTCAACTTCACCAGCCTGGCCTACTACGGGGGCTACGCGGCGCGCACCTATGCGCGCTGGTTTGCGCGGCCTTTCCCCTGGGCCCGGCTGGCCGTGGCCGCCCTGTGCGCGGGGCATCCGCACCCGCGCTTCCCGGCGCTGGCGGTGGATGCCACCCACGTGCGCAAGAGCGGCGACCGGACCTGGGGTGCGGACTGGTTCTGGAACGGCATGGCCCAGGCCGCGCAGTGGGGACTGGAGGTGACACTGGTGGCGGCCGTGGACCCGGAGGAGGGGGGTGCCTTTCCCCTCTGCGCGCGCCAGTCGCCGGGCCGGGACGGGACGGAGGCGGTGGACACGGAGCCGGCCACGCCCGTGGAGACCGCCCTGGCGCTGCTGCGGGAGGCGCAGGCGGCCGGGGCCGGGGCCTACCTCGGCGTGCGCTGGGTGGTGGCCGACGGAGGCTACAGCCACCGGGCCTTCGTCGAGGGCGTGCAGGCCCTGGACCTGCACGCGGTGGGCCGCCTGCGCCGCGACTTCGTGCTGCGCCATCGCTACACCGGACCGCATCCGCGGCGGCCCGGCCGGCGTCGGCAGTTCGATGGTGTCTTCGACCGGCACGCACCGGCGCGCCTGGACTGCACCCCCTGGCCCGAAGCCAACCTGGACCTGTACCACGGGGTCCTGCACAGCCGCGCCTGGCAGTGCTGGCTGCGGGTGGTCTATGTCCTGCCGCACGGGGCCGACCCGCGCGCGGTGGAGGGGGTGCTGCTGTACAGCAGCGACACGCAACTGGCGCCCACCCGCCTGGTGCGTCTCTACCGGGCGCGCTTCCAGATCGAGTTTGTCTTTCGGGACGCCAAGCAGCATCTTGGCCTGCACGATTGCCAGGCCCGCGCGCAGACCAAACTGCACTTCCACTTCAATCTGGTGTTCGCCACCTATTTCTGGATGCGCCTGCAGGCGCGGGCGGCCCGGGACCGGCCCCTGGACCGCTTTTCGCTGCACCACATCAAGCGCAGCCATCATGAGCGGGCCATGTACCAGCGATTTGAAGCGTGGTCGGCCGCGGGTCGAAAGGGTGCCCAATCGGAGACCGTTGACCCCGGCATCCCGGCGGATCACCCGTGGTACCGGGCACCCCCTCTGGAAAGGAGGCCATCCGGCCCCTGAATACGGCTTCCACACCGGTGTCCGATACCGGTATCAACCTCAAAAAACTGTCCAAACCATAGGCAGTTGGCAACTCCGGCCAATTGGCCTACCATTGCCATAGACAGTGTTTTCGCAACGCTACAGCACTACTCCACACTTCTTTTTGAAGAAAACACGTTAGCTATGACGATGTTCAAAGGAACCAGACACCGCGGTATTGTCCTGATGGCACTTCTGGTGCTGGTCATGATCAGTGGTACCGGCTTCGCGTCCAGAGACCTGTTCAAGCACTACCGGGACTGTCCCGTTAAGACTCGGTTGCCAGACGGCACAATTTCCAACCTGATCTTGGCCCGCGATGCCAACGAAGCAGAAAAGGTCCACGTTTCGTGGACAACCACCGCCCCGGCAACCTGGCATTTGGGTTCCCAAACCCACAATACGGTAATCGCTGTGATCCTAGTAGTGCAACGAAGCATTGAAAGGTAGAATCGCGGTGTTCGGATCCCCTCA
>CAZMKQ010000254.1:0-3275 GCA_964566955.1 uncultured Caldilineaceae bacterium
CGGCCGCCACCACCTGCCGCTCCTGCTCCCGGGTCAGGAAGGAGGGCTTGCCCGGCCCACCTCGCCGATGGGACCGCACCTCGGCCAGCCCGCCCGACCGGTACCAACGCAGCCACAGCTGGATGGAATTCCGGCTGACCCCCACCGCGGCCGCCACGGCCGTCGGCCCCTGCCCCTGGCGCAACAGCCACAGCGCATGCAGCCGCGTGCGCACTTCGGTCACCTTTTCCGCCCGGTACTGCCGGTGCAGGGCCACCGCCGTGTCCTCGCAGTCCCAAGCAATGCTGACCTTGCGGGTCATGCCCCCCCCCCTGTACTGTCGTCAACACATCAAGTACTAAAAGTATAATGGGTTGGTATAAGGCCATCGCACGCCTCTTGCAGGCGTATACCGTGTGGCAGGGACAGGCCGACCTCCTCAGGAGTGTCCCCGGCATTGGCTTCGTGGCAACCGGCGCGATTAGCTACTAACGCGACAAACGCGCCCGTGCGCCCGCGGAACCGGTTCCGCGGGCGCAGGCAGGGGGTACCGCTGATAGCAACTTGTCTGTTGTATTGGACCCGCAGATTTGGGCATCTGCGGGGTTGGATGAGAGGAGCGAATCCATAACGCTCCAAGATGCATCCCGGGCCCGGCCCTTCCCGAACGCCCACGGGGCCTGCCCGATGCCCCGGCCGCTTGGGGCCGCCACGACCGCAGGCTGTCGGAGGCCCTTCGGGCTCGCTACAAGGCGCGGACCCGCCTGACACGGGGACGGACATCGGAGGCGGGAGCCCGCCACGGCAGAACCTGAACCGACGCAGGAAACCCGCGGGGCCGATGGCCGCCCATGACGGCCTGCCAACAACAACAACGAGAGGGAAACTGTGCCTCAACGCCCTCTCAAGCGGCTACGCCGGGACTGGCAGGCACAGGGCGACTGGCCACCCGGCGCAAACGGGCCGCGTGGGACCACCGGTCCCTCCAGGGGCTGCTTACCCAATAAAACGCGATTGCCTTGACATCCAGTGCAGATTGAGTTTCGCACTTGCAACATGCCGTACACTCAGAACAGGCCGTCCGCGGCCGCGGATGCCTCCTTCATTCTGCCCCGTTCCAACACCATGTCTCCCAGTTCCCCAGTCCAACTCGAAATCCAACCGGGCTCCGAGGCCGAGATGAGTGTCTCCGATCCATTTCACGCCGGAAGATGGGTGGAACGGCTCTGGATCCTGAGAGACCGGGTCCGGGAGTCGGCAGATGAGTGGCGGCACGCGCCGCACCTGCCGTGGGAGACCGCGGAACCGGAAGCCAACCCGGTAAAGTTTGAAGTCGCCAACATCGACAGTCGGTGGAGCCTCTCCCGCTCCGAGGCGGGATTTGTGGGCGGCATCCTGCAACAGTTCACCCGTTCCCAGAAGTCCGCGTTCGGCTATACGTTTGCCGCGTCCGCCTGGAAGTATCTCAGCCGACACAACCGAGCATTTGCCATGCTGCGCCGCGCCTTGGCCTCGGATCCCCGCTACGTGCCCGCCTACGTGATCCGCGCCATCCTCCACTTTTCGGAGGGCGACCTCGAGGCTGGTAGCAACGAGCTCGCAGAGGCCTTGGGCATAAATCCCAACTCCGTGGCCGTACTGACCGCGTATGCCATGTTCGAACCCGACTTCGACCCCATAGCAGCGAACCGCCATCTTGACCGCGCATTGCGGCTTGCCCCCAACCATGCGGACGCATTCGTAGTGCGCGGTGTGCTTGCACAGGCGGAGGCAGATGAGGAAGCCGCCGTGAGTCACTTGAACCGGGCTCTCGAGATCGACCCCGCCCACGTCCTGGCCTATCAGATGCGAGCCGATATCTGGTCGACGATGCTGGAATGGCAGAAGGTGCTTGACGACCTGGGGACACTCTGCGACTTGGCACCAAGCAGCCGGGAAACCCGAATCCAGAAAATGGCAGTCCATCTTCTGCTTGAACAGTACCGCGAAGCGGAAGTCGAGGTAACCTACTTTGTCAACAAATATTCCGACGACCCCATGGGGTACCTGTCGCGTGCCCAAGTCAGGCAAACGCGCAAGTGGTACGACGGTGCGCTCGATGATTTGAATGCCGCCATCGAGATTGATCCCGAATTGTTCAATGCCTATATGGATCGAGGACATCTGCGGTACGAGATGAAGGAGTATGACCTTGCACTCGAGGACTACACCCGCGCCTTGACGATTGAGCCGGAAGACATTCCCGCCCTAACCTGCCGCGGTCTCGCCCTGCTTGAAACCGGGCAGGTTGAGGAAGCCGCGGACTGCGCCCAAGCCATTCTGATCATCGACAAGGAGGATGGGGACGGACTGTACCTGCGGGGTCGGGTCCGCATTGAGACGGGCCAGTACAAGCAGGCGGTGCCGGATCTGAACCGAGCCCTGCGCGTGGATCCGAATGACGTGCAGGCCAGGTGTTACCGGGGGCTGGCCAGAGAGAAGCTCGGCAATTACAAAGGGGCCCGCAAGGACTATGCCCGAGCCTACCGCGACGCCGTCGCGAACAACGATGAGCAAGGGGCTGCACTGGTGGTCGAGTTGTTTCCCGACCTGAAGCAGCACAAGGCCCAATTCTGATCGGAAGGAACCAACAGCCTCTTGGCGCGACGATGAGCCTGTTCCCCGGAGGTACACGCTGTACCTCTGTCGGTGCTGGGGGTGGGCACTGCGAGCGGCGGCGTTACGTGCCCGGCGATAGTCCACCATGGTCATGGCGCGGTCGGCCGGGGAACCGCGTCAGGGCAGGGTTGCGTCCACCAGCAAACAGGTTTGGGGCACGGTCCGGCCGGGGGATTTTTGGGGAGCCGCAGCATTTCCCGCACCACGAAGAAGCGGGCCAGCATGACGAGCGTGGCGGTGTCAGCCCTACTACCTGCGGCGGTCCTCGTAATCACCCAGATCCAAGGGCTGATGGCTGTTCCGGAAGCACTGATCGAGCGACCAGCACAAGCCGACCAGCCACACCCAGTCGCTTCCGGGTCCTGTCCGCGGAGCTGTGGCACAAGTAGCATTTGAATTCGTCCGTGGCGGGGTTGCGGCTCAGCAGCAGTCAGATGTCGGGGACAGGGGCAGAGAACTCGACAGGCCACCACGCGCAGGACGGTGCAGAGCACAACCTGCGGACCCTGGAAGTCAGGACGATTTACATCTAAATTGGGTGTGCCGACCGGAGTGGGTTGTCCCGTAGCTACAATGGGCAGCACCGGATTCAGTCTGTGGAGAGCCCCCTCATGGACAACCCGATTCCTGTGTCCCTA
>CAZMKQ010000255.1:0-3271 GCA_964566955.1 uncultured Caldilineaceae bacterium
TTGAGTGCGCCCGTTACATGAAGAAGTGGCTTGACGCCCAAGGTTGACGCGGTCGCGTCGCAGCCTTCCCGGAACCTTCGGGGTCGCCTTCGCATCCAAGAAAATCCGGTGCGCGAATCCCGCGGGAACCACAATTTTCCGTACAATGACGAAGTGCGCCGTGCCTTGCGACGCCGTGTGCTTGCGGCAGAGGTCCCCGTTGGCGGGTGCCGGCCGCGTATTGTGAGTATCCCCAAGCGGGAAAAGGTGTGTAGATGACTGCCCAGCATGTAACGGTGCCGTCCGATGGCGAGAAGATCACGATTGCGGACGGCCAGCTGCGGGTACCGGACAACCCGATTGTCGGCTTCATTGAGGGTGACGGTACCGGCCCCGACATCTGGTATGCCTGTCAACGGGTCCTGGATGCGGCCGTGGCCAGTGCGTACGGCGGCAGCCGCAGGATCGCCTGGATGGAGTTGTATGCCGGCAGCAAGGCAAACGATGTCTACGGCGAGGTGATTTGGCTGCCGGAGGAGACACTGGATTGCATCAAGGAGCATCTTCTGATGCTCAAGGGTCCGTTGGCCACCCCGGTGGGTGGCGGTATCCGCAGCATCAACGTGGCCCTGCGGCAGCGCCTGGATCTGTTCGCATGTGTCCGTCCGGTGCGGTGGTTCCAAGGCGTGCCCAGCCCGGTGCGGCATCCACATCTGGTGGACATGGTGGTGTATCGGGAAAACACGGAAGACATCTACGCAGGCATCGAATGGGAAGCCGGCACGAAGGAAGCCGGCAAGGTGATCCGCTTCCTCCAGGAGGAGATGGGCATCGACAAGATTCGCTTTCCCGAAACCTCCGCTGTGGGCATCAAGCCTGTCAGTCGCGAAGGCACGGCGCGGCTCGTCCGGGCGGCCATCGACTTTGCGATAGCCGACAACCGTCGCAGCGTTACCCTGGTCCACAAGGGCAACATCATGAAGTTTACGGAGGGTGGATTCCGGAATTGGGGCTACGAGGTTGCGCGCGACGAGTTTGGCGGCAGGGAGATTGACGGTGGTCCCTGGGTTGAACTGCCGCAGGGCATCGTGGTCAAGGACGCGATTGCGGATGCCTTCCTGCAACAGATTCTGACCCGGCCCGACGAGTTCGACGTGATTGCCACGATGAACCTGAACGGCGACTACGTCAGCGACGCGCTGGCGGCACAGATCGGCGGCATCGGCATCGCTCCGGGAGCCAACATCAATTACGAGACCGGCCGGGCGGTATTCGAGGCGACGCATGGTACCGCGGACAAGTATGCGAACCTCGATCAGGTGAACCCTTCGTCCATGATCCTGAGCGGTGAGATGATGCTTCGCCACATGGGCTGGATCGAGGCCGCGGACACCATTGTCCGGGCCATGGAGGCCACCTTCGCGCAGAAGACGGTCACTTACGACCTGCACCGCCTGATGGACGGTGCGGAAAAGGTGTCCTGCAGCCGGTTCGGCGAATTGTTGATCGAAAAGATGTAGTCCGGCGCGCTTGGCGGCAGTTTGACATCGGCCCCGTACGGGCACTCTGCGACATGTGGCGATCCTCGATCGGCAAGAAGATCATCATAGCCGGTACCGGCTTGATTTGGATCGGTTACCTGTTGGTGCACATGTACGGCAATTTGAAGGTGTTTGCGGGCGAGGCGGCTTTCAACCACTATGCCGAGAGCCTGCGAACGTTGGGCGAACCCATGGTGGGACACGGTCACGCCCTCATGTTGGCGCGCATTGTCCTGATCCTGTCCTTGGCAGTTCATGTCTGGGCGGCCATGGCCCTGACCCGCGTCGCACAACAGGCGCGTCCCACGGGCTACGCCAAGTTCCGCCAGGCATCCGGCAACTATGCCACCATCACAATGCGCTGGGGCGGACTGGCCCTGGGGCTGTTTATCCTGTATCACTTGGCACACCTGACATGGAACGTGCCGGCCCTGACCGGGGAGTACGCGCCGGGCAACACCTTCGACAAACTGGTGGTTGGCTTCACCAATCCGGTCAATGTGGTCCTGTACCTGCTTGCCCTGGTGGCGGTCGGCCTGCACCTGTGGCACGGCGGTGCAAGTTTCTTTCAGACCATGGGCTGGCGCACGGCCGCCAATCGGCAGCCGATCCGGCTCCTGACAGGCGCCCTTGCCATCGCCATTCCCGTAGGCTTCGCTGTCGTGCCGCTTGCGGTAGCGACGGGATTGGTGGCCTGATGCCCCCTTCCGTTGTACAGGTGCTTGGCCGCGGCATGAACAATCCGGGATGCATGGCCGATGTCTGAGCATGGGCACCTTTGGCAGGAAGGTCCGGAGCTTGACGGACAGGTTCCACCGGGAGCCATCGAGAACCAGTGGGACGACCTCCGCTTTTCCATGAAGCTGGTGGCGCCGGCCAATCGCCGGCACTATCACGTGGTCGTCGTGGGTTCCGGCCTGGCCGGCGCGTCGGTCGCCACCGCGCTCGGAGAACAGGGCTACCGCGTCTCTTGCTTCTGTTTTCAGGACAGTCCGCGCCGGGCCCACAGCGTCGCCGCGCAGGGCGGTATCAATGCGGCCAAAAACTACCGCAACGACGGCGACAGCATTCGGCGTCTGTTCTACGACACGGTCAAGGGCGGTGACTATCGTTCGCGCGAATCCAACACCTATCGCCTGGCCCAGATAAGTACCGAGATCATCGATCAGTGTGTCGCGCAGGGAGTTCCCTTCGCCCGGGAGTACGGCGGGTACCTTGACAATCGTTCCTTTGGCGGCGTGCAGGTTTCGCGTACGTTCTACGCCCGGGGCCAGACCGGCCAGCAGTTGCTTCTGGGCGCCTACCAGTCGCTGACACGTCAAATCGCCGCCGGTCAGGTGGAGATGCATGTCAGGTCGGAGATGCTGGACCTGATTGTGGTGGACGGGATTGCCAGAGGCATTGTGGTTCGGAACCTCTTGACCGGCGAGCTCCGGGCGGTCCTGGGGGATGCTGTGGTGCTGGCCACCGGCGGCTACAGCAACGTGTTCTTCCTGTCGACCAACGCCAAGGGCTGCAATGTGACCGCCATCTGGCGGGCCTACCGCAGAGGCGCGGTGTTTGCCAATCCCTGCTATACCCAAATCCACCCCACCTGCATTCCGCCGTCCGGTTCGCACCAGTCCAAGTTGACCCTGATGAGCGAGTCGCTTCGCAACGACGGTCGCATCTGGGTTCCGCGGCGTCCCGGCGACACCCGCGCGGCACGCCGGCCAGGGCGCCCGTCCCGACGAGCAGCATGAGCCCCCCGG
>CAZMKQ010000256.1:0-3170 GCA_964566955.1 uncultured Caldilineaceae bacterium
CGGGGCCGGCGCCAGCGTGCCGGCATGGACCTGAGCCAACGCGAGCATGGCGGTTGCGGCGAGCGCCGCGCGGAATGTTCTCATTGTGGATAACCTCATTGTGATCCTCCGCCTGGTTTGGGGAGGATTTACCGGATTGTTCTGCGTGTCGGCCGCCTTTCGGTGCGGAACCCTGTCAGACACAAGTCTATTACAGTCGAAACGAAAATTGGAGATGGCGGAACCCGCCCGGCAGGGGTATGGCCCGGGGATGAGGACCGCCATTACGGGCCATCGCCTGATTCGGCTCGCGGCTCCGGAGAACCGCTCCCCCGGGCAGGGGATCCCGCTTCATTTTCGGTGGTTCCGGGGTGGTCCGGTGCACAAACCCTCCAGGGACAGGCAGGCGACGGGGATCCCGGACAGCCGGCAGGAAGCCGGGGGACCATGTCGGACTGATCGGCCGGCCTGCCCGGAACCAGTCGGTGCATCCGGGGGGCCAGCAGGTCGCGGCGCGACTGGGGCTGATCAACGCATCGCTCGCTGCCGACGCCGGCTCGGCATGTGGCGCCGGCGTCACCGGCCTTCTCCGTGGCGGCGACATCCGTTCTCAGGCTTGCGCCCGCGCCAGCGAAGCCCGCCAGTGGAAAAATGGCCCCACCGTCAAGCCTGGACAGGCACGGCCGTAAACCTTGGCGGTCTGACTGGCGTCCGGGCTGTCGGATATGTATTTCCATGGCGAATTCCAGCAGAATCCGCCTGTCACAATACCCGGAGACTGTCATGGATCATCCTGTCCCTACCCCGATGGCGGCGGCCTCGGAAACCGGCGACCCGCTGCTGCTGACGCCGGGGCCCCTGACCACTTCCGCATCGGTCAAGCAGGCCATGCTGCATGACTACGGCTCCAGGGACCGCCATTTCATCGAAGTGAACCAGGGAATACTGGACAGGCTGGTGAAGATCGCGGGCTGCCAGGACAGCCATGTGGCGGTGCCTCTTCAGGGCAGCGGCACCTTTGTTGTGGAGGCCATGCTGGGCTGTTTCGTTCCCCGGGACGGAAGGCTGCTGATCTGCATCAACGGCGCCTATGGAAAGCGCATGGCGAAAATCTGCCAGTACCACGGCCGGTCCCACACCACGGTCGAGTTTGCGGAGGATGAACCGGTAGACCCCGCGGCGGTGGCAGCCGCCCTTGAGCGGGACCGCGGGATTACCCATGTGGCCGTGGTTCATTCGGAAACCACTTCCGGCATTCTCAATCCGCTGGCGGAAATCGCCGGGGTCGTGGAACGCTGCGGCCGGGGGCTGCTGGTGGACGCCATGAGCGCTTTCGGGGCCGTCCCGCTGGATGCGCGGGAGATGCGGTTCGACGCGGTTAGCGCATCCAGCAACAAGTGCCTGGAAGGGGTGCCCGGCATGGGATTCTGCATCGCCGGGAAGGAGGCGCTGGCCGATGCGAAGGGGAACTCGCCTTCCCTCAGCCTGGACCTGCATGACCAGTGGCGTGCAATGCAGGCCAGCGGGCAGTGGCGCTTCACGCCGCCCACCCATGTGATCCTGGCCTTCGACCAGGCGCTGGACGAATTCGACCGCGAAGGCGGCGTCGAAGGCAGGGGCGCACGTTATCGTGCCAACTGCGCGTTGCTGGTCGAGGGCATGAGGGCCCTCGGTTTCCGGCCATTGCTCCCGGACCGGCTCCAGGCGCCGAATATCGTGACCTTCCACATGCCGGAGAACCGGAAGTTCGTGTTCGAACGGTTCTACGGGCTGATGCGGGAACAGGGATACGTGATCTATCCGGGGAAACTCACGCAGGCAGACAGCTTCCGCATGGGCTGCATCGGCCGGCTCGACCAGGATCACATGCGCGGCGCGCTGGCGGCGGTCCGTCATGCGCTGGACCGGCTGGGAATCGGGGAAGTCGTGGCCTGACATGCCGGGGAACGGGGCCGCCGGCTGTTGCGGCCCTGCCGGGTCGGTGTCGCACCAATGTGTGTGCGTCGCGCAATCGCCACTTTTCCGCGCCGGTGCCCTGTCCTAGAATGGCAGCCCCTGCAAAGGCGCCCATGAGCAACACATCACCAGAGATAGAGCAATGCCCATACAGTTACCCCAACGGGCCAGCGCCGTCGTAATCGGCGGCGGTGTCACCGGCTCCAGTGTCGCCTACCATCTCGCAAGGGCCGGCTGGAGCGATGTCGTCCAGCTGGAACGAAGCCAGTTCAGTTGCGGCACCACCTGGCATGCCGCCGGCCTCATCGGCACCATGCGCGCCAACGAGAACCATGCCAAGCTGGCGGAATACTCCATGTCCATCCTGCGCCAGCTCGAGGAGGAGACCGGGCAATCCACCGGATTCCGCCAGGTTGGCTCCCTGTCCATCGCGCACAGTGCTGCGCGATTCGAGGAATTGAAGCGGGTGGCCTCGATGAACAATGCGTTCGGTGTCACCCAGGTGGACGTCCTGACGCCCGGGGAAGTGGCGGACCTGTTTCCGTTGCTGAAGACGGATGACCTGCTCGGGGGCACCTGGGTGCCCCATGACGGGTATGCCAGCCCCGTGGATGTGACCATGGCCTTCGTCAAGGGCGCCAGGGGGCGCGGCGCGCAGTGCATCGAGGGGGTAACCGTGGTCGACGTGAAGATCCGGGATGGACGGG
Source organism: uncultured Caldilineaceae bacterium (assembly GCA_964566955.1). Classification (GTDB taxonomy): domain Bacteria; phylum Chloroflexota; class Anaerolineae; order Caldilineales; family Caldilineaceae; genus Bin34. The sequence continues at coordinate 2,643 of CAZMKQ010000256.1, forward strand.
TGGCGGGGGTCGCCACGGATCACGGCGACATCGAGACGGACGTCGTGGTGAACTGCGCCGGGCTGTGGGCACGCCACCTGGCCAGGAAATCCGGAGTCAACATCCCGCTGCACGCATGCGAACACTACTACGCGGTCACGGAAAAGCTCAGCGACCTGCCGGACGACCTGCCCGTGATGCGTGACCATGACAGGTGCGCCTACTACAAGCCGGATGCCGGCAGCCTGCTGGTGGGCGCATTCGAAAAGCAGGCCGTGGCCTGGGGCCAGGACGGAATCCCCGAGGACTTCAGTTTCGACGAAATAGAAGGGCACATGGAAGAACAGCTCATGCCGGTGCTCGAGGATGCCATGGAGCGGGTGCCGTTGCTGCAGGAAATCGGCTGGCGCAAGTTCTTCTGCGGCCCGGAAAGCTTCACCCCGGACGACCAGTTCCACGTGGGCGAGGCGCCGGAGGTGCGCAACTATTTCGTTGCGGCCGGGCTCAACTCCATCGGCATCCAGAGCGCCGGCGGGCTGGGCAAGGCGC
>CAZMKQ010000257.1:0-3133 GCA_964566955.1 uncultured Caldilineaceae bacterium
GCCCCTCGTCTCTTGCCAGGCCCGCAACCAATATCAACGAGATTGAAACAGTGCCGGCGTAGCTTCCGGGCGTGGGTGCCCCTTGGGCCGAGGAAGTGAATTTTAGCCTATGGCCTCCATCGCAGATGACGGTGGGCAATTTGGGGGTCCGTACCCAACCAAAATATTCTCCTGCCGGATCCCGGAACACCCCTCGCGCAGATCCCACCAATCCCCAATTGGCCCGTTGAGCATGTTGTTGATGTCCGTCGGCGGCTTGACACGCCACCCCCCATCCACACCTGCCTGCAGCGATCAGACAGTTATGGCATCCAGCCAAGGTTCATAGGCGGGTATCCATGCCGAGTTCAGCGTATCGACGGAGCCAAGTTTGCTCATGCGGACTGCCCGCCACGGTTCGATCCTTGGCACCTCCAATCCGCATCTGACCACCGGAATCAGCTGTTCTATACTGCCAATCCTCCAGTCAACGACTGCAAACCCGTCCCATGGCCCGTGTCATCTCCACCAGCGAAACCATCCGGAAATCGCCCCCCGAGGTCTGGGAAGTTCTCACCGACTGGCCAAAAGCCACGGCCTGGATGCCTTCCGTAACTTCGATGCTGGCCGAGGGTCCGACTCAAGTGGGTACAAGGCTCAGCTACAGAACACGCGGCGACACCTTTCACTCCACCATCATGGAACTGGACGAAGGACGGAAACTAACCCTCAGGACGGAGCACGGCAGCGTGACGGCGGACTATACCTACGACTTGGAGGGTGTGGCCGAAGGCACCAGGATATCGCTCAATGCCACTTGCCAGTTGTCCGGCCATCGATGGTTCGGCCCCATCCTGCGTTTGATGATGCGACTGACCGACGGCAAGCAGATAAAGAAGCTCAAGCGCGTGGTCGAGGGCTCCTAACCATGGCTTGCCCCTCGGTCCGGATCCGCCGAACAACACCAGTCGCACAGCTTTGCGGACGCGCCGAGGAATCCCCTTGTTCGGGTGCGACCGGTCCAACTGCAGGAATTCAGAACAACGGGACGATCCCCTTGACAATCCCGCCCGCATCTCCCTGGTTCCCCAAACGGTTGCGGCCGGAGTGTTTGACGGATGGTGCCGACCGCCGAACAGGCACGGTTGGCTCGTTACCCCATCCTGACCGGTACAAGGGCGAATCGGTCGCACCAGGACAGCAGTACCTCGAAACAGACACAGGAGAAAATTGCGGCCACCCGGGCCGAAACACAGGACCGCGGATCGCAAGGGGGCTTGGTTGAAAACACCTCAAACCGACAAGGACAGTCCAGTACATGCGGAGGATGCATGCGCATAGCGGTAACCGGCGGCAGCGGAGCCATAGGCACCTACGTGTGCCGCGAACTCATCGAGCAGGGACACGAGGTGGTCTGCCTCGACACGGCCGAGCCCAAATTCCCAATGGAGTTCCGGCAGTGCGACCTGACATCCCTTGAGGCCGCGTCAAAGGCCGTTGCGGACTGCGAACAGATCGCGCATCTGGCGGCGCTCCTGGGCACCTCCGGCGACCTGCCGCGGGAAGTACTCCTGGGAAGGAACACGGTGCTTGCCTACAACGTGTTTGAAGCGGCTCGCCTGAGCGGCATTCGCCGGGTGGTATATGGCGGCAGCGAGTGCGGTTCCGGCTTTGGCATCCACGAAGCCGAGCTGGTGCCGCTGTACCTTCCCCTCGACGAGGAACATCCCCTGTGGCCTCATGAGGCGTACAGCCTGTCCAAATACTTCGGAGAACGCATCGGGGCCAACTACGCCAGGGCATTCGGCCTGGAAGTGGTGTCGCTGCGCTACCCCCACGTTTGGCTCCGGCGCAATGTTGAAGCGGTGAAGCATATGGTGACGCAGGCGCGCCGAGGAAACGGACTGGCAGCCCTGGAACCGAAGGACTGGCTGGGAGCGTACATCGCCGTACGGGATGTCGCGCGTGCCTTCGTCGCCGCCACGAACTTCCAATTCGGGTCCGCAGACATGCCGTTCGAGGCGTTTTACCTGTCCGCCCGCGACACTTGCATCGAAGTCCCCACCCTGGAGCTGGCACGAACCAGATTCGGCTCGGTGCCTCCTCTCAAGGATGCGCGGTTGTTTGAAGACAATCCCCACGCAAGCGTGTTCGACATCCGCAAAGCCGAGCGACTTCTGAACTGGAAACCCGTCGGGACCTGGCAGAACTTCGAGCAGTTGGAACTGTAACCGGATGCTCTGTCTTTGACTTCGAGACGCAAGGCGCGGAACCAGAAAGTCACAGGATCCCGCAGCTACCTTGTATCCGGCTGCAACAGGCCCTTTCCTGACGACCTGCAAATAAGCGCCCTTACAATCGGCTGCGGGGTCCACCACCCCGCCTCATTGTCAACGGCTCGCACGGGGAATCGAGGGACCGGCAGGCATGTGCGACCCCGGTGGGGAACAAACCACTTCAGGTCGTTTTTCGAAGTCCATATAATTCCACTTCCGCATTGCGAACAACGTTCGCACGCAGTTGGCTCCTGGAGGGCAGGCATGGCGGAGTTCGCCTATCCCAACTTGGACGGCCTGGACAAGGCCTACGCCCGGGATGGTTACGCCATTGTGCGACAGGTCATTGACGAGAGCCTCGTGGCGGAGGCCAACCGTCATGTGGACTGGCTGATCGAACACAATCCGGATTTGCCGCCGGAGCGGCTTGGCTACTGGCTGACGCCCACCGATCCGTTTTGGATGCGCCTGGTCTCCGACCCGCGCCTTGTCGATGTGGCCGCCGCCGTGGTGGGCCCTGATGTGGCCCTTTTTGCCGCGGACTACATTGCCAAGCCTCCGAACACAGGTCAGCGCGTGGCTTGGCATCAGGATGCCAGCTACTGGCCGTTGGAACCCATGCAGGTGGTTACGCTGTGGGTTGCCTACACCGAATCCAACCCGGCCAACGGCTGCGTGCGGGTCATTCCGGGCACGCAGCACATGTCCCTGCAGCCGCGCAACCCCGACGAAACCGATTATCAGGGCGAGATGCTGAGGGGGATGGACCAGTCCCTGATTTCCGAAGACGACGCCGTCGATTTCATTCTGGAACCCGGCGATGTCTCCCTGCATCATCCCATGATCATCCATGGCTCCGAGGCCAACACGAGTTCCAG
>CAZMKQ010000258.1:0-3102 GCA_964566955.1 uncultured Caldilineaceae bacterium
GATAATGTGCCGGTCCCGCGGCCACTGGATGCCTTGTGTCCACACGCCCTAGCCCAATCCCCCAACCTGATTTCCTTGAAGTTGGACCTGCAGCGGGTGGAAGCATTGCCCGAGAGCTTTCTCACGCAGGCGACCCGCTTGCACGAGGTGGAACTCGGGGTGAATCAGGTCGAAACACTCCCGGCGGGGTTCCTGGCCCACGTGCCCCATCTGGCCCATCTGCAGCTGCGTGCACTCAGTTTGGCGGACCTGCCGAAGGGTTTTCTGGCCCATGCGCCCCAGGTCCGGACACTCGGTCTGGCCTTGCCCCTGCTTGAACCGACGCTGAAACCAAGTCACCGCCTGTGGGATCTCCTACAAACCACGAGTACCCGCATGAAAGTGACCCGGCCCGATCCCGTTTATTTCACGATCCATCATGGAGATCCCCACCCATGCCCCCTGGCCGTCAAGGCCGTGGCGTTTGGAGACATATTGGAGGTTCGGGAACGCGAACGGGACGACCACGGCCACATGCTGTTGCGCGTGCGACACTGGCGGAATCACGAGCTTCTTGTGACCTACACGGGACGCAACTGTCCGTTTCTGATCGATGCCCGGTCCACAGAACCAACCTTGGACGTCTGCGAAGTCGACCGCGATCCGGCCGAGTGTGTCCCTGTCAGGGACCATTACCACTATCCGAAACCTCTGGAGCCCATTCCGTTCCGTGGTTGAGAAGCGGCCGCGTGTGCCCTGGCCGGTAGTGAAGCCTCCGGCTGCCCATTCCGGAGCGGGGCGGTTCCGGATGTAGGTGGCCGGCGGCCGCGGCTACCGGACTCGGCGCGACGCAGTCAACCGGAACAGCGGGCCTGGCCCTCGACACCCCCTTGCACGACCAGGCCGGACCAGCGCGTCCGAAGTCCGGACCTATCGGGCACAACCTGTAGCCGATCCGGGGATTCGGAGACGCGACACACACGGCTGCCCCGCCCATGGCGACCTCCCACTACGACCTTGGTCCCGCATACCCCGGGAGTCCTTGTCCCCGTCTGAGGCGCTTTCCTCCTGACCGACTCGGTTTCCCCACTTCCGGAGTCGGTGCACAACTGAGCCTTGATGCCAATGGCGTATCCGCCCTGCCACCCGACTTCCTGGCCCGCCATCCCGGACTCGAGACGGTCCGGCTCCTGGCCAACGGCGTTGCGGTCCTGCCCCGCGGTTTCCTGGATCGCTCCCCCAACCTGCGGTCCCTGCTGCTGGATCTGCAACAGGTGGAAGCCCTGCCCGAGGGCTTTCTCACGCATGCGCCCCGCCTGCACGAGGTGGAACTCGGCGTGAATCGGGTCGAAACCCTCCCCACGGACTTCCTGGCCCACGCACCCCATCTGGAGCTTCTGAACCTGCGCGCGCTCAACCTGACGGCCCTGCCTGCGGACTTTCTGGCCCATGCGCCCCACATCCACACGCTCGGGCTGGCCATGCCCCTGCTGGAACCGACCCTGGCGCCGGGCCATCGCCTGTGGGACACGCTGCAGGCCGCCAGCCTCCGCGTGAAGGTGTCCCGGCCCAATCCGGTCTATTTCCCGGTACCTGATATGGATTCCTTACCATGCTCCCTGTCTGGCTTCGACGTGGCGGTCGGAGACATTTTGGAGGTTTGGGAACGCGCAGGGGACGACCCCGACCACAGGCTGTTGAGGGTAAATTACTGGCGGGATCGCGAGCTCTCGGTAACCTTTTGGGGCTACGCCTGCCCGTACCTGATCGATGCCCGGTTTACCGAACCCACCCTGGAAGTCTGCGCAGCCGACTCCGAGCCGGACGCATGCGTCCCTGTCAGGGATCATTACCTCCACCCGGAGCCCTTTCCGTTCCGCGGTTGAGAAGCGGCCGCGTGTGCCCTGGCCGGTGGTGAAGCCTCCGGCTGCCCTTCCCGGAGCGGGGTGGTGCCGGATGTAGACGGCCGCCGGGCTCGGTGCCAGGTGACGCGTCCGGCCCGCGATCCGGAAAACCATCACGCCGCAACTGGACAAGGAACGGTACGCCACCGGCGACCACGTGTCGCCGGACCACCGACTCCGGCCGCGGGCCCGGCCCCTACCGGCCGGGAGCGGTGTCATCCTCCGCGGACGCCCCCGGCCCGGGGCTGCACGGCGGCTCTGGTGCCTCGGCCGTCTGCCACGTCAGCCTCGTTACGCGGTAGTCCACATAGCCCAAGCCGTCCACCTTCGGGTTGTCCACGTAGCGCATCTCGCCGTTCGGGCCGACGGTCAGGTCGAAGGTCGCCGGCTGCGCGTCCGGTACCGGCGTCCGGTCCGCGTGGACCCGCGTGCCTGTCACGGCAAGGGTCACCAGGTCTGTGGGCCGGAAGCCGGTCGGCAACATGAACTGGGGCTGTGGGTTCTGCCGCGCGTAGTACTGTACGGGCGCGCGCGGACTGCCAAAGTAGGCTATCACCATCGTGCCAATGCGCCACACTTCCCAATGTCCGTCCGGGTTGGTCACCAGGTTGTGGAAGTCCCCCGCGGCCCAGGGCACCCCCGTTCCCGCCGCGGCCACATCCCACAACAGGACGGTGCCGTCCGTACCCCCGCTGGCGAGGGTGCGGCCGTCGGGACTGAACGCCACGCTCCAGACGCTACCCGCGTGGCCTGCCATGACCGACCGCAGGGTACCCGTGCCCGCGTCCCACAGGCGAACGATGTGGTCGCCGCTGGCGAGGGTGCGACCATCGGGACTGAACGCCACGCTGCGGATCACCCCCGATTGACCTGCCATCACGTGCCGCAGGGTACCCGTGCCCGCGTCCCACAGGCGAACGGTGTTGTCGCCGCTGGCACTGGCCAAGGTCCGGCCGTCGGGACTGAACGCCACACTACGGATGCCCCCACTTGCCTCATGGCCCGTCAGGGCATGCCGGAGGGTACCCGTGCCCGCGTCCCACAGGCGGACCGTGGAGTCCCAATGGCCACTGGCTAGGGTCCCGCCGTCCGGACTGAACGCCACACTGCGGACGCCCCCACCCTCATGGCCCGTCAGGGTGTGCCGCAGGGCACCTGTGGCCACGTCCCACAGGCGGACGGAGTTGTCGCCGCCGCCACTGGCCAGGGTCCGACCGTC
>CAZMKQ010000259.1:0-3100 GCA_964566955.1 uncultured Caldilineaceae bacterium
CCCCCCCTGTACTGTCGTCAACACATCAAGTACTAACAGTATAATGGGTTGGTACAAGACTTGGGGCGTGTACGCCGACTGTGTGGTGGGACACAGCTCCGGCGAAGTGGCGGCCGCCTACGCCTGCGGTGCCCTGTCGCTGGCTGAAGCGACGCGGCTTGTCTACCATCGCGCCACGTTGCAGCAGCGTACCGCCGGCTCGGGGCGCATGCTGGTCGTCGGCCTGGATCGCCCTGGCGTGGAGGACCTGCTGGACCATGTGCGGAATCTTTCATGCGCGGATCGGAACTGTGCGATGCAGGTGGAGATTGCCTGTGAGAATTCTCCGGTCAGTACTGTAGTTTGTGGCAGTGAAACGGATCTGTTGCCCATTATTGAGGAGTTGGAACGGCACAATCTCCAGCATCAACTGATACCTGGCAACATCGCCTTTCATTCGCGCGCCATGGATCCAATCCATGAGGATGTCCTGGCGTCGCTGGCGTTTCTCGACGAGCGCGAATTCGATAGCGATGTGCCCATGATCTCGTCGGTTACGGGCGGCAGGGCGGATGTGCTGGACAGTGCCTATTGGTGGGGCAACATCCGGCAGCCGGTGCGGTTCGGGGCGGCCCTGGAGACGATTCTGCGCGACTTCCGGCCCGGGGTCATCCTGGAGGTTGCACCCCACAGTGCGCTACAGGGCACGATCGCCCAGTGCCTGCAATCCGGCGCCGCTGCAGCCGTTTGCCTGCCGACATTGATGCGGGATTCGGATCCGGGCCTCGACTTCCATGGATCATTGGGTCGTCTGTTCCAGGCAGGCATTGCGTTGGATTTTCGCTCCCAGTACCCACGCCCGCGCCCGATAGCCCATGTCCTGCCGGCTCATCCGAGGAATGAAAGCACGGTGGCAGATCTGTATGTCGACGACGAGGCCCTGCTGAAACAAGGAGAGAATTCCCATGGTCCAATGGTAGGTCGCCGGGTGGCCAGTGACGCCCTTCTCTTCGAAACCCGATTGTCCGTTAACGACTTTCCCTGGTTGGCCGAACACCGGATTTACGGCTCCAGCATCATGCCTGCCACCGGTTACGTCGAGATGGTGTTGGAAGCCCTGGAAGGTGCTCCGGTCCACATCGAAGAGCTGGAATGCCTTAAGGGATGTCCCATTCCTCAGATCCCGGTTCGGCTACAAACTCACTTGGTTCCGGTACCGCACACGCCGGACACATATACGTTCACCATTTCCTCCAGGACGTACGACCAAGACGCCGTGAGCGAAACCCACAGCCGCGGTCGGATCCGGCTCATGGACAAGGAACCCAAGCTCGGCATTCCCCGCAGCCTATCCGGGTTGGATTTGGACCGGTTCAAGTCCGCGGACCCCGTTGCGGGACGCGATTTCTATGAGAGGGTTGAGGTTGTTCTGGAAAGTACGTTCAGCTACGGACCCAGCTTCCAGACGGTGCAACGCTATTGGCAGGACCCCAACACCAACGACATGCTGGTCGAGTTGGAGATGGACGAAGAGTGGTGGAGCATTGGGCGGGACGAGGGCATGGTCGTGAATCCGACCATGTTGGACGGCATGCTGCAGGTGCTGCTCAACAATCTGTTGCCGCACACCGACATGTTCTCCATGCCGCACGGAATTGACCGCTTAACTGTCTTCCGGCCGCAAACCTCGCCCCGGGTCACCTGCTTCATCCCGAACCAGCCGCAAATCTGGGGAGAGGTGGACGAAATTGGACAGCGTAGCCTTGCCAGTAAACAACGTCAGTCGCACTACCTCAATCTCGGCTTCTATGATCGTGAAACAGGTGAATTGATCGCGGTCCTTGGTGACTACTATGCGATTGCGCACGACAGCAACTGGAACGACTTGGCCCGCAGTAAGCACGTGGTGTCGTGGCAGCCCAAGTTTCTGTCCGATGTCCACGTCCCGATGGGCTCCGACGGGGTTGCCGAGGCCGAACCGGCCGCCATCATCAAGGCCCTGCAGGGGACTGGCCGATCTGAACGGAGAGTTGTGCGCGTGGTGGAATGGGCTGGCGGACGTGAACCCGATCAGACGGTTCTTCGCCAGTGTGTGGAGCCATTGGAGAGTGCGGACTACCACACTGAATATTGGCTTGTGGCAGACCGCCCGGAAGGTGCACAGGCTTGCTTTGATAGGTTTCATCGATTGGGTGCAGCCCTCCGATTTGAATCAGTCGTCCCGGAGGATCAAGGCATGGCGATGCTGGAGCAGGGACCGCTGCGTCCGGCAACCGCGGAACTGCAATTGCTCCACAGCGAACAGGTCCCGCTTGACCCTGAAGGATGGCACCTCCTGTGCCGGCTGGCGGTCCCCGGAGGGCTGGCCGTCATCCTGCACGAGCCAGGACGCGAATTCAGGCCCGAGGCAGGATGGTCCACGGTGCGCGTTGGCACCCACGCCACCGTCCTGCGGGCACCCGCGACCGGCGGGGAAGACTTCGATGCCGGGCCAATCCCCGGGCCCAGGTGGGTTCTCGGTGAGCCGGGGAGCAAGATGGAGTCATGGGCAGCCCGTCTCAATAACGCGCAAGTACACTGCGTGGCATCGGAACTGTTCGAATCCAGCCAGTTCGAGTTGCTTGACGAATGGCCGTTTGCGGGCGAATTGCGCGCGGTCGACTTCTTCTGTGGCAGCGACTCGGACGATCCCACAGGCGAGGGAGTGGTTACCCGCTTCATTGCCTTTGTGCAGGCCTTGGTGGCCCTTCGTCTGGGGGGCACGGCACACCCGTGTCGCTTCACCGTTGTTACGCGTGGTGCAGTCCTGGATGTTGAGGATCCCCGCGCACAGGTTTTGTGGGGCGCAGTCCGCAGCATGGCTGTGGAAGTGGCCACGGACGCCGCGCTCGACTTCCGCTTGGTGGACTTGGGTTCGCAGGAGGACCTGTCGGTACTTGAGCGACTGGCGCGTGTCGATCTGCGCGAAAGTGAACTGGCTATTCGGGATCAACGGCTATGGTCATCCCGGGTTGTGAGCATGGATGCCGTGTACGTCCCATTGCAGACCGACGAGGATGCCGGCTATAATACCAATCCATCATGTTTGTATTACTTGTGTGTCGACAGGCAGGTCGGTCAG
>CAZMKQ010000260.1:0-3082 GCA_964566955.1 uncultured Caldilineaceae bacterium
AAATCGAGAACGCGCTGAACGGCCCGCTGCCGGCCTGTTCCCTGGCGGGCCTCAAACGCCGGACCCGGGTGACCATGGGACGCTGCCAGGGGTTTTACTGCAGTGCGGAACTCAGTGAAATCACCGCGGGCTTCCTGGAACCGCCCATGGACGCGGCCATCCGGCAACCAGCGTCATGAACGACAGCGTGATCCGTTGCGACGTGGCCGTCGTGGGCGGTGGCCCGTCTGGACTCGGCGCCGCCACCCGGCTGAAAAGCCTCGGGATCGGGCACGTCACCGTCCTAGAGCGGGAGGCGGCGGCGGGGGGAATCCCCCGTCACTGCGGCCATCCGCCGTTCGGCCTGAGGGAGTTCCGCCGCATTCTGAAGGGCCCTGACTACGCCGCGCGGCTGCGGGCAGCGGCCGAAGCCGCCGGCGTGGATATCCGGCCCCATGCCACCGTGACCGCCATCGAACGCGGCCCCGTGCTCCGGGTGTCGACCCCGGACGGCCTGGCACGGGTCATGCCCGAGCGGGTTCTCCTGGCCACGGGGGTCCGGGAGACCCCGCGGTCGGCCCGCCTGGTTTCCGGCACCAGGCCCATGGGCGTGCTGACCACCGGGGCACTGCAGTCCATGGTGTACCTGAAATCACGCACGCCGTTTGCCCGTCCGGTGATCGTGGGCACGGAACTGGTGTCGTTTTCGGCACTGCTGACCTGTCGCCACGCCGGCATCCGGCCGGTGGCCATGGTGGAGGAGCGAAGCCGCCCGACCGCCTGGCGGACCGCAACCCTGCTGCCCAGGCTGCAGGGTGTCCGGGTGCTCATGGACACAGAGCTGGCGCGAATCGAGGGCGCGGACCGCATCAGCGGCGTGGTGCTGCGACACGTCTCGGGGCACGAGGACCGCCTGGCCTGCGACGGGGTCGTGTTCTCCGGGCGGTTTGCCTCCGAGTCCACCCTGGCCCGCATGGGCCATATCGAGGTGGACCCCGCCAGCGGCGGTCCGGTGACTGATCAGTTCGGCCGCTGTTCGGACCCGGCATATTTCGCCGCGGGCAACATGGTGCATCCCGCCGACTCCGCGGGCCGCTGCTGGCAGGAAGGGGTGGCAACGGGGGAACAGATCGCGCGCTCCCTGGATGACGGCCTGCCGGCCCCGGATACCGCCACAACGATCCGCCCGGCTGACCCGGTGATCCGTTACGCCGTTCCGCAGCGGCTTGTGCCCGACAGCCGGCCGGAGGCGGAGATTCCCGTTCGCGTGCGATTCGCCGGGGAGGCCCGGGGCACCCTGCTGCTCGGGGACGGGGAAAACGGTGTCCTGTCGCAACACACCAGGGCGCTGCCCGAAAAACAGGTCATCCTGCGGGTACCGCAACGCAGGCTATGGCCGGACATGGATTCCCTCAGCCTGGGGTTTCGGGAAAGTTAGTCTTTACGGCCCGCTCAACACGTTTGGGACCATTGATCTGACGCCGCGTGCCCGCCGTGTTCGAGATGACGCTCCAGCGCATCGCACGGCGGTGCAGGTCGTCGTGACCGGGCGCACGATGTATCTGCCCTTGAGCAGCACGTCGGGCTTGAGGAATACGGCCTTGCAATGCGCAAAATAATCGTCCAGAACCTCCTGAAATGCTGCCTTGGGGTATTTGGCGTCATCGTCTTCATTGATCGCAGAACCTGGATGGACTCGAGCTGCCCATGCAGCGCCTCGTCGTCATCGCTATACCCGATCGTGTCGGGATAACCCTTGTATTCAGGCATCGTGCTTATATTGGATCCTCGTTGTCCTGACATGAAAACCCGCTGTCCTGCCGGACAAGCGCCGGAAGCCGAACCGTTCCCGTGTGACCATCACGCCGGGCCGTGCACGGTCCGCCGGAACCCGGTGTGCCACAGACGGGAGTTTGTCCCATGATGGGAACAATCAACCCGCCCGGGGTGGTAAGGTTCGGCGTGAGCAATCATGTTCCGGCAGAACCGGCCGCAATGACCATCCTCGCCATTGACCAGGGAACCACCAGTACCCGGGCGCTTGCCGTGGGCACCGATGGAGATGCCTCCATTGCCTCGGTAACCCGGCACAGGCAGCTCTATCCCAAACCCGGCTGGGTGGAGCATGACCCGGCGGAACTGGTCCGGAACCTGCAGACCTCCCTGGACGCCGTGGAAGGCGTCGCCGCCGTGGGGATCGACAACCAGGGGGAGAGCTGTCTTGCCTGGCATGCGGACACCCGGGAGCCGGTCACGAACGTGATCGTCTGGCAGGACAACCGTACCGGTGCCGCGGTGGAACGGCTGAAGCGGGATGGCGCCGAGACGGAAGTCATGGAACGCTGCGGGCTGCCCCTCGACTCCTACTTCTCCGCGAGCAAGCTCGCCTGGATCGTGGATCATGTGCCAGAAGCCCGGGGGCTGCTGAAACAGGGCAAGCTCAGGCTCGGCACCACCGACGCGTTTTTCCTGGACCGCCTGGCCGGCAAATGCAGCACCGACATCACCACGGCATCGCGCACCTCGCTGATGAATCTCAGAACGGGCCAGTGGGACGAGGAACTCTGCCGGCTCTTCGGCGTGCCGATGGAGGCGCTTCCCGAAATCGTTCCCACCACGGGGCACCTCGGTGAGGTCGCGAGCCGGGGCCGCGCGGTGCCGGTCACGGCCAGCGTGGTGGACCAGCAGGCCTCGCTCTACGGTCACGGCTGCCGCAGGGCGGGGGACGCCAAGATCACCTTCGGCACCGGGGCCTTCGCCCTGCTGGTGACGGGCGACAGGGTATTGCGGTCCCCGGACCAGGGCCTGCTGCCCACAGTGGCCTGGCAATATGACGGCAGCACGCCGGAGTACGCCCTGGACGGAGGGGTGTACTGCGCCGGCTCGGCCGTCGAATGGGCGCACGGGCTCGGACTCTTCAGGGATCACACCGAACTCAACAGCTTCGCCAGGCCGGCGGCCGTCGACCGGGACCTGATGTTCGTGCCGGCCCTGTCCGGCCTGGCCTGCCCGCACTGGGACCGCCGCGCGGCGGGGCTCTGGATCGGACTGTCGCTGGATACCGACCGCAAGGACATGATGCAGTCGCTGCTCGAGGGGGTCG
>CAZMKQ010000261.1:0-2999 GCA_964566955.1 uncultured Caldilineaceae bacterium
AAGCTCCTGCTCCGCCGTCAGGCCGGGATTGACGTCCAGACCTTCACCGTGGCCGGGTAATTCCACATTAGACGTACTGTTTTTCTTTTGTTGATTTTGGTCCGGGGCTGGGAAGGGACCAATGAGCCTTGACAGGTAACGGGTACTGCAACGGGGACGTCGATGTAACGCTTGAAATCCGGTTGTCCAATCTGCCGGAAACGTGGGACGCAGCGATCGAGGCGGTGGAAGTCGTCCTCGTCGGCAAGACCCTGGTCGGCGACTGGCAGTCGGTTTTTGTCGTCCCGGCCTCTCTGCAGGAGCTCCGGCATCGCGCCCCGGACGGCCCGCGGCCTGACCTGAACCGGCATCGGAAATCCGCTTGCAGGTAGGTTGCCCAAGACGGCCCGTCACCGACTTCAACGAGCTTTGCAACAGTGCCGTCGCGCGCAGGGTGATTGCATCTAAATTGGCTTGGGCTTGAGGCCGATCAGTCGGCACAGATAGTCCTTGTCCCAGGCCACCGCCAGTCGCTTGTTGGCGATGCCCACCTTGAGGGAGCGGTCCTGCCGCAGCAAGTTGGGGCGATACGCTGGGGAATGGTCATGTTGTGGGCGGCGTGCCCCGTGCGGATGCGGCTGTCGTCCTTACCGAAGGCCACATCCATAATCCAGTGGTGGGCATTTTCAATGCTCCAGTGCTGGCGCACCGTCTGCAGCTGGAGCTTGGCTTTGGAGGGCAGGCTGGCAATGAAGTCGCGGACATCGGGCGTGATTCGGTCGCCGCAGCGACGTTCGCACTCGACCTAGACCAAACGCCAGGTCGCACCCCACTCGGGCGGGGTCGCCGGTCGTCCCGCAGCGGCGGGTTTCGATGCGCCCGCAGTCCTTGCCGACCGTGTCCGCATAGTCGTGGGCATAACCGGCGAAGTGTCCGGCCCGTTCCAGGGCGAAGGTGTCCTGACAGGCGCGCGTGGAGCCCCTTGTGGTGGTCCCGGACGCGCAGCACGTAGCCCCCTCTGCCGGATTTGGCACGCGATGGCCTTCTGGCAGCCCATGGTGTCGAGCGTGACCATGCAACCCTTCAGGCACAGCATGCGCAGCAGTTCCGGGATGGCTGTGCTTGCGCTGGACCGGTCGTCCACCGCCGTCTGGGCCAGCACCAGGCGGTTGGCCTGCGCACAGGCACTGACCCAATGCAGGGGCTCCAGGCCGCGCTCCCGGTCGCGAGAGCCGCGCGCGTTCTTGCCGTCAACGGGCACGCTCTGGCCGCGGTCAGTTCCAAGGCCTCATGCACCCAGTCCCGGAAGCCTTCCTCCAACCCGCTCGCATCCAGCCGCGCCAAGACCCACCCCAGTGCATCGTGCGAGGGGATGCCGTGCGGCAGTGCCAGGAAGGTGCGCAGCCACGCCTCGTTGAGCTGGCCGAAGAGGGCGATGACCACGAAGCTGTCCGCACCGCAGATGACCGCCAGTACAGACAGCATCAGGATGTCCGTCAGGTTGTGCAGTTTGGTCTGGTTGCCCCGCGGATCTTCCTAGGTGTCCAGATCTCGACCAGGAATGGGAGCATCAGGCCGTCCATGAGGGAGGCTCCGCAGGCTGAATCCGGAACCGGCCATTGTAGCCTTGTGACCCCTCGGTCAATCCACCAATTTAGATGCAATCCAGGGCAATCGCATTCTTAATATTGACAGGACCCTGAGCAAGTACTCGTTGTTCCAGCCGGCCTGCTGGAGGCCCTGGAAATCCTGTTCGTTCCAGTGACGGCAGGCGTACAGGGGGCCTCGGTCTCCGTCGGCGGGAAGGGGATGTGTGGCGAGTGGCGCAGTACAGGATGTCAGCCCCAGTCCGTGCTCGGCCACCACGAATCTCGACTATCCAGCAGGTCCCTGGACACTCCGTACATGGTTGTAGAATGGCTTCAAGGCTGTCCCGATGTCTCCGGCAGATGAGCAGATCAATTCTCCCGCGAGGGGTGTCCGCGTTGATGGAAGAAGATACATGCCTGAAACACGACTCCCCTTCCTGCATCCCACCGACGCCGTTTTTGTCGCTATTCGCCGCCGGGGCGGCTTCTATGTGGACAAGACCGATTTGTTCCGGGCCCTGCTTGAGACGTATCCAAGCACACAACCCAGTCCGCCGCTGGCCACGCGGCACCAGTTCCTGGCGCGTCCGCGACGGTTTGGCAAGACGCTGCTAATCAACACGCTGGAGGCCTGGTTCCAGGGGTTGCCGCCGGGTCACAGGGCCAATCCCGAAGGCGACACCGAGCCCCTGGAGGGCCTGCCCGCGGGCTGGACTTCGCCGCCGTGGCTGTGGGAGGGCCTGGATGCCGAGGACTGGCATGGAACGCACGGTTGGCACCCCGTGATTCGACTTAACCTGTCCCGTGCTGCGGCTTCATCTCCCGCTGGTACGCTCACATACCTACAGAACTACCTGCACAGCGTGATCCGGTTGTGGCGGCGACGCAGCGGCAGCCGTTGGATCGGTACCGAGGCTCCGCCTACAGCGTCACCTGCGGAACTCCTGGCCACCCTCGTTGAAGACCTTACGGAAATTTACGAACCGGAACCCGTAGTGCTGGTCGACGAGTACGACGCACCCATTGTCAACCACATCGGGACCGATCGCTCCCTGGAACCCGCGGTTGAGGAACTCCGAGAATTCATCCGCGTGCTGAAGGACGACGAGGGCCTGCTCTACGGGGTGTTCGTGACGGGCATCACGCGCTTTGCGCGTCATCACCTGTTCTCCGCCGCCAACAACTTCACCGACATCTCCGACCGGCCCGCCTACGGGGCCCTCTGCGGTTTCACGGAGGACGAAGTGGACCGGGATTTGGCTCCCTACCGGGAGCGCTTGACGGAGTTGGAGCCGCACCTGCGCAGCCGCGATATCCTCGCCGACTGGCGCACGCGCTACAACGGCTACCGCTTTTCGCGACTGCCCTCGGCCCCCCGCGTCTACAACCCCTTCACCCTGACCAATGGGCTGGCCGGTGTGCTGGAGGAAC
>CAZMKQ010000262.1:0-2858 GCA_964566955.1 uncultured Caldilineaceae bacterium
CTGGCTTCTTCCCGACCGATCCCCTATTCTACCCCATAGTGTGAACAGGCCCTAGCCTTCAGTCCCGACGGCCGGACCCTCGCCAGTGCCGGTTGGCCCAACACCATCCGGCTGTGGGACCCGGACACGGGCACTCTCCGGCACACACTGGAAGGTTCGTTTGCCTACAACCTAGCCTTCAGTCCCGATGGCCGAATCCTCGCCAGTTCCTCTCGGACCAGCACCGTCCACCTGTGGGACGTGGCTGAGGGCACCCTCCGTCATACCCTAGAAAGTCCTTCAGGTCCCATCACCAGCCTAGCCTTCAGTCCCAATGGTCGGATCCTGGTCATCGGGGCTAAAGGCACAGAAGGCACCGTTCAGTTGTGGGACGTAACCAGCACCGTTCAGTTCTGGGCCGTAACCACGGATACCGTCCTACACATCCTGAAGAGCCATACGGATGAAATCACCAGCGTTGCCTTCAGCCCCGACGGCCGGACCCTCGCCAGTACCTCGCGCCGGACCCTCGCCAGTACCTCGCGGGATACTCTCGAACTGTGGGACCCGGACACGGGCACCCTTCGGCGTACCCTGGAAGGTCCTTCGGATCGTATCCTCAGTTTGGCCTTCAGTCCCGACGGCCGGACCCTTGCCAGTGCCAGTTGGGACAATACCGTCCACTTGTGGGATACAGCCGCATACACTCTCCGCCACACTCTGACAGGCCATACAGGCAGAATCTGGAGCTTAAAGTTCAGCCCCAACAGCCGGATTCTGGCCAGCGGCGACGAGCACGATATCGTCCGCTTGTGGGACACAGTTACATACACCCTCCGCCACACTCTGACAGGCCATACGAAAAGGATCACCAGCCTGGCCTTCAGTCCCGACAGCGGCACCTTGGCCAGCGGTGGTTGGGACTTCGGAAGGGAACAGGTGCGCGATCCCGTCCGCCTGTGGGATGTGGCCACAGGTTCCCTCCGGCACATACTGGCAGATGATGTAGGCAAGCTCCGGAATCTGGCCTTCAGCCCCGACGGTCGGATCCTTGCCACGGGATGTTTGGGCTGCCCTGGCACCCTCTTGTTTGACGTGGCCACAGGTTCCCTGCGACACACCCTGGATGACGAAAGTCACGTCTGGCTCGTGGCCTTCAGCCCCGACGGCCGGACCCTCGCCGCAGGTGGTCAGAACACTCTCGAACTGTGGGACGCGGATGGGGGCATTCTCCGACACACACTGGGGACCGGGGAGGTCTTCAGAATGGCCTTCAGTCCCGATGGCCAGACCCTCGCCAGTGCCACTTCGGACGACACCATCCAACTCTGGGACGCGGATACGGGCACTCTCCGACACACCCTGAGAGGACATTCGGATAGCGTCTGGTCTGTAGCTTTCAGTCCCGACGGCCGAACCCTTGCCAGCGGCAGTGACGACTCCACTGTCCGCTTCTGGGACACGAACACAGGCACTCTCCGACACACCCTGAGAGGACATTCGGATGATGTCCAGATCGTGTCTCTCAGTCCCGACGGCCGAACCCTCGCCAGCGGCAGTGTCGACCACACCGTCCGCCTCTGGGATGTGGCCACAGGCTCCCTGCGGTATGTTCTGGAAGGCCATACGAGTGGAGTCCAATTTGTAGCTTTCAGTCCCGATGGCCGGACCCTCGCCAGCGGCAGCATGGACGGCACAATCCTGTTGTGGGACGTGGTCTCGGAGGCGGCCGCGGGGGACTTCCGCAACCTGGCAACCAACCCCAATGGACACTGGGCGGTGTGGAAAAGCGGCACGACCGTAACGGTCCGCTTCAGCAGTCCGCGCGCGCCCGTGCAGTACCATGCGCGGCAGGATCCGCAACCCCAGTTCGTGCTGCCGGAGGGCTTCCGGCCCGCGACCCGCGTGACGCACACGGTGACGGGCACGCCGGTCCACGCGGATGGCACGCCGGTGCCGAACGCGCCGCCGGCGACCTTCGACCTGACCATCGACCCGAACGGCGAGGTGCGCTACCTGGACAACGCGAAGGTGGACGAGCTGGGCTATGTGGGCTACCGCGTGACGCACCTGACGTGGCAGACCGGCGAGCCCCCATCCACCTCCGGGACGCAGGCATCCCCGGCTGTGGACTCCGATGCATCCATTGACTGAGAGCGGAGCCGTGGCCCGCGTCCACAGCACGGCATGATGCCGGAGTGCAAACCGCGTTGCCGGATCCGGCACCCATGTGCCGCGGGCCGCTTCAGCCCCGCAGCAGGCACTGCAAGACCATGCGAACATCCATCGGCCCGCGGTTCCATGATGGGGTCGCGACCGCCAGTCTGCCGTAGGTTGGCACGGGACATGCGCCTTGTCCGATACCGGCCCACGGCACAACCGCCTTGCCCGTTGCTGTCCCGGTCCGCGGCCTGGCTCCGAATACCGCAGTCCGTTCCGCAAAGGCCGGAGCGCGGAAGAACGAGGGGCTTCAGGTGGCTGTGCGCGCGGCCGCTGGCGGGGAATTGAGTCCGGCATCCGCGCCGTCACGTTGAGCTGACGCCCTGCTCACGTTCCGGATATGGCGGGGGCCGATCGGGATCACGATACTGGGAGCACGGTCACTTTGGAACCGTGCACAACTTCGATTTCCCAGGAGGAATCCCATGGCTACGCTGCTTGGCCCCCATCTGCTGGACGACCTTACCGGCACCAACGCTAACACGAAGGAGAGAGATCAGCTACTTAAGTGGCAACCGCCGGTCTGCCTCGTGCTGATCAACACTTTAAACACGGCCCTACTAGCACGTCGTGGAACCGAAGCCGAGCGCGCATGGATCACTCGCCAGGGTAAACGCAAAGTCGCGATTAGGGCAGGGCGGCGGCCAGGAGCCAGGGGT
>CAZMKQ010000263.1:0-2854 GCA_964566955.1 uncultured Caldilineaceae bacterium
CTGACCGACCTGCCCGCCGACACTGTAACGCCATAATCATTCTGGATTGGTATGACACCAGCGGACCGTGAGTACCTGAGGCAAACACAGGAGCGATGATGGGTGATGAGACAGGAAGCCAATTCAAGTCGGCTGGAACCTGCTCAACCAACAGTGGCAGTTCTAATAGGCTGAGCCTCAAATATCTTCGCTTCCCACTATCAGGCAGGGCAAACGCAAAGTCGCGGGGTGAGGATACAGTTGAACACCCAGTTCCGCAGCGCTCCGTTGGTCAGGCAGGTTCATACCGCTGTACGACGATTTCACTTGCCCGCGCGCGCATTTTGGCCGTGTCATGCCAGGCCTGCATCCGAAGCAGCATGTCCATACGCACGTCGAAGGCCTTCTCAATGCGCAGGGCCATCTCAGCCGACAGGCCTGCATTGCTGTTCAGCAGAGCAGAGAGCGTTGCTCGGCGAACCCCGAGTATCTCGGCAGCTTTCGTTATGGTGAGACCCAGTTCCTCAATGATCTCCGTGCGAATGAAGTCACCCGGATGAGAGGGGGTCATGTTTACGTTGATGCCCTTGGTAGCCATCAGTGGTAATCCTCCAGGTTCAAACGGTCGACATAGCCGTCTGCTTCCATGAACGTAATCCGCCGGTTGCCCGAGACGGAAACCGAACTCGGGGAGGCAGTTTGGGTTCCACAAACCGGGAATTGTCGTCCTCAAGCAGCAAACACAACCCTCAGTGGCGCACAGTACGAATGATCACGACGCACAGTGTACGGTGACACCGTTCAGGCTGCAAGTTCCTTGGTTACGCAGGCACAGTTTCAGTTGCATTGAACTGGTCCGAACTCATCCTCGGCACCATGCAGGGCGTGGATACCTCGCAGCCTGGTACATGAGAGCTGCTGGGATTAGCCTCCGTGTCTCCGACAACACCTGCTATGTACCGGAATCCGACATGCGGACGGATCCACCAATACCGTCAGCCGAGTACCCGAACACACGACCTGTCGAGTAGTTCACGGCGCAACAGACAGCAAGTACAAGTTGACATTTTGCATTTGAAATGCATAATTTCCAGTAATGAGCCAGTCTTACATCAGACGCTCCCTGGAACCCATAGTCAAGAAGGCGGCCCGGGAGTTCCCCGCCATTGTCCTGACCGGACCGCGCCAGTCCGGCAAGACCACACTGCTGCAACATGTCTTTGGGCAACAGCACCGCTACGTCTCGCTGGATCTGCCGGACGTGCGCGCAGCAGCAGCGGAAGATCCGCGCGGGTTCCTGGAACTGTATCCACCACCGGTCATCTTCGACGAGGTGCAACATGCTCCCCACCTGCTCCCTTACATCAGAGCAAAGGTCGACGCGCGCCGAAATCGGAAGGGTCAGTACTTGCTAACGGGCTCACAGAATCTCCTGCTCGCGGAGAAGGTGACCGAGTCGCTGGCGGGCCGCGCCGCCATGCTGCGCCTGTTGCCGTTGTCAAGGAGGGAAGCCGAGGGACAGCCCAACGCGCCCCTTGCCTGGGAACGCAAGGCCGCTGGACAGCCCAGTGGTTCCCATGGATTCGGTGAACTTTGGAAGAGCTTCATCCGAGGTGGTTACCCGGAACTCGCGGTCCAGCCCGAACGTGATGCCTTCCTCTGGCAGGCCAGCTACATCCAGACCTATCTCGAGCGGGACGTACGTACTTTGCGGCAGGTCGGCGACCTGACCCAGTATCAGAACTTCCTGCGCGTGTTGGCCGCACGAAGCGCTCAGCTCCTCAACCTGACCGATGTCGCCCGCGACCTTGGAGTGGCAGTCAATACGGTCAAGGCATGGCTGTCCGTGCTTGAAGCAACCTACCAGGTGGTCATCGTGCGGCCATACTTTGCCAATGTTGGCAAGCGGCTGGTGAAGACGCCCAAGGTTTACTTCACCGATGTGGGCACGCTCTGCTATCTGGCCGGCCTCAAGGATCCGGAACATGCCGCCGCGGGCCCCATGGGCGGTGCCATCTTCGAGACGGCGGTGCTGTCCGAAATCCTAAGGACCTTGACACACCGGGGAATGGATCCTCGGGTCTACTTCTGGCGGACGATGGCCGGAACCGAAGTTGACTTTGTGGTCGAGACCGACGAAGGACTCGTTCCCATCGAGGTGAAGTTGTCCGGGACCCCGCGGCCTGCCATGGCCGCCTCCGTCAGATTGTTCCAACGTGACTTGGCAGATGAAGCAACGCCGGGATACGTGGTACACCCGGGCGATATCCAACTGCCTTTGGGTTTGGGTGTGACCGCCATGCCCTTTGCAGACCTGTAAGTGTCAATCACAGGAGCGACCCCGACACTACCGCTGAGACCACCGTTGGAATGGTCACAACCCGGGGATCAGCTCAACCGCCCGTGGGCCTTTGCCGTTCAATCTGACTGGGCTGGTCGTCTTATACCAATCCAGTACAATGTTCTTACTTGACAGGTTGACCGTTGCCAAGGGGGGAGACAGGCATGACACGCAAGGTGGTCATCGACTGGGCGGCCGAGGACACGGCGGACGCGCTGCACCGGCAGTACCGGGCGGAAAAGGTGACCGAAGTGCGCACGCGGCTGCATGCGCTGTGGCTGTTGCGCCAGGGGCAGGGGCCGACGGCCGTGGCGGCCGCGGTGGGCGTGAGCCGCAATTCCATACAGCTGTGGCTGCGCTGGTACCGGTCCGGCGGGCTGGCCGAGGTGCGGTCCCATCGGCAGGGCGGACACGGCACGCCCTGCTATCTGACGGAGGCGCAGCAGGCCCAGGTGGTGGCGGCCGCGGCCACGGGGGTGTTTGCGACAGCCCAGGAGGTACGGGACTGGATCGAGGACCGGTTCGGGGTGGTCT
>CAZMKQ010000264.1:0-299 GCA_964566955.1 uncultured Caldilineaceae bacterium
CTTCTCGCACGGCCTGCAGCGGGAGGTCCGCGAAGTCATCGAACCCTACGGCTACTACTACAACGGCGGCCTGCACAGCCACAACTTCTACAACCTGCAGCTGATGCTGGACGTGGTCGGCCACATGGAGCAAATCTGTCCGGATGCCTGGCTGATCCAGAGTGGCAACCCGGTCTACCAGGGCTGCACACTCATGACCCGCGAGAGCGACATCAAGGTCTGCGGGCTCTGCCACGGCCACTATGGCGTGTATGGGATCGCCCAGACAATCGGCCTGGAGGAGCTGCACAAGGTGACCT
>CAZMKQ010000264.1:309-2823 GCA_964566955.1 uncultured Caldilineaceae bacterium
GCACCCACGACATCCAGATGTCGCGCGGCACCATCCACCAGTACCGGATGTTCGGCCTGATGCCGATTGGGGACACACCGCGCGCCGTGGGCTGGTGGTACCACACCAGCCTGCCGGTCAAGAAGCACTGGTTTGGCGAACCCTACGGCGGGCCGGACACCCACATTGCGCGTCCCCAGCACGTCCAGAAGCTGGAGGAGCGTCTGGCGCACATGCAGGCCGTGGCCGACGATCCCAAGGCCAGCCTGATCGAGGCGTTCGGCGACACCAAAACGCACGAACAGCAAGTACCCATCATCGACGGCCTCGTCAACAACAACGAGGGTTACTTCCAGGTCAACGTGCCGAACCACGGTGCGCTGCCCGGTGTGCCGGACGATGTGGTGGTCGAGGTGCCGGCCCTGGTCAACGCCAAGGGCATCCAACCCGTGCGCGTCCAGCCGCTGCCCGAGAAGATCATGTACGAACAGATTCTGCCCGGCTGGCTGCAGATGGAGCGGGAACTCCTGGCCTTCCGGGACGGCGACCGCCGCGCCCTGCTGTTCGATGCCCTTGAAAGCAACCAGACGCGGGAATACGATCAGGCCCTGTCCGCGGTCGAGGAAATCCTGGCGCTCAAGGGGCACGAGCAGATGAACGAGCACTACACCTACGGCGCGGGCGACAGTCTGCTGCGGGCCCGGGTCAACGGTGCGTGAACGGGAGCCGCGCTGCGTGACGAGCGTCGGTCTGGCGGTTGACATCGCGGTTGCCCACATCGGCGACCGGAAGGCCACCGCGCGCATCACCGAGCTTTTGACCGACCTGCATGGTTCGGAATACGAGTTCGCGATCCGGCACGTGCGCGGATCGGCGACCCTCTATCCCGTGCCGGGCCGGTTGACCGCCTGCTTCCTGATGGAGGCACAGGGGGCGGGGCTCAGCATGTTCCAGGGCGACCTGGTGCGGTGTCCGGATGCCGGGTTTCCCGCAAGGGCCGTCGGCGACGATCTGTCGGAGGTCACCGAACGGCGCTGGCATCCGGTTCAGGCCGGGGACACGGTCTGCATTGACGACCGTGCCCGTTCCATGGCCAATCTCTCGGGCGACCTGGCTTGGTTCGAGGTGTCGATGCCGGTTACCGACTACGTGGCTCCGCGCCTTACGCTGCTGCGCAACCTGAAGGACCAGCCGGGTGGCTGTGCCGCCCATGCCGGCGCGTTCCGCCGCGAGGCACTGCCGCCCGTCAGGCCGGTGGCCGCAGACCTCGACCAGCGGGGCGTGAACCGGATCAACATGCATGCCCTGGATATGCGGACCGATCGGGACCCGCCGCCATCCCCGCACTGTCATGGTCCGGTGGCCGCGGGCGACGCGGGCTTCGTGAACCATTCCGAAACGGCGCTCGTCCTGCCGCGCAGCCTGTACGGACTGCCGTCCCATGGCGCGGGCCTCCCGGAACAGGTCGAAATGTATCCCTGCATTGCGGATCCCCTCGGCGAACCGGCCGTGGTGCCGGTGCGACCCGGTTCGATCGTGGTTACGCCCGGTGCCCGCGGCCGGACCATGGGCCACTGTTTCGTGAACGCCTTTGCCATGCTGGTGGCGATTCCCGGCTTCGTCTCCCCGCACCATGGCCTGCCCCGAGCGTAGTTTGTCCTGCTGATGCCGCCGTTTGTTGCAGGCATGCGCACCGGGCGCGGCCTCTTCGTCCTGACCCTGAAACGGCTGGCCAGCCGCCCGGGGCTGACCATTCTGGCTCTGATCGGCATTGTGCTGGCCGTGGGCCTGCTCAGTTCCGCCGCCTTCTTCGCACAGGCGGTTGATCGGGTCATCCTCAATCAGGAACTGGCCGAACTCAGTGCGGCCACCAACCGGCCGGCCTTCTCCACGCGCATCTACTTCTTCCCGTCCTCGCGCAAGCGCATGGGCATCGAGGCGGCGGAACGCGCCGGTTCGAGCATCAGCGGCACGCTGTCCGCCGAAATTGGCCTGGGGGTTGATCGCAAGGACCTGCAGATGGAAAGCGGGAGCATGGTGCTCCTGCCGGCCAAGGGCGACACCTCCTACACGGACATCCGCGCGTATCTGACCAGCGTCAACATTGTCTACATCGAAGGTGTGACCCCTCATCTCAACATTGTGCAGGGGGACGCGTTCGCGGATGCCATGGGCACGTCCGATGTGCTGAACGCCTGGATGCACTTGTCGCTGGCCGATGAGATGGGCGTCTCCCCCGGCGAGGAGTTTGAACTGGCGCTCAACGCCGCGGACGAAGGCATCCGGATGCGGATTGCCGGGATCTGGCAGGCTGCCGACGGAGAGGACAACTTCTGGTTCAATCCGCCCGACACCAAGCTGGGGGACGCCCTGCTGGTAAGCCGTGCCTCCTACCTCAACTTCATTGAGCCGATTCTGCCCAGCCGTTCGCGCTTCGTGTCATGGCACATCAGCTTGGACGATTCGACCCTGAACCCGAAGTACTCGCGCGAGTATGCCGAAGGCTTCGAGATGGGCATGGCGGTGATCGACAAG
>CAZMKQ010000265.1:0-2798 GCA_964566955.1 uncultured Caldilineaceae bacterium
TCGAAGCGGGACACCGGATGGGACTGCTCATCCCGGACTCGAGCCTGCCAGGCAGTTGGCGCTGCCCTGACCGGCCGAGAGCGAATTACCCGACCTTGTTTGTCAAGAACTTGCAAGAATTAAGGAACAGAAACTGAGTGAGTGCGATCCCGACGCGCCGGTGTCGATCGTCAACACCGGCGGGTGCTGCACGACCTTCCGTGAGTTGGAAGCCGCGCACATCGGTGAGCAGCACCTGGACAAACTCAGGTTGACGACTCCCAGCGCCCCGTTCGCCTCCGAAATCTCCGAGGCGTCGGCTGCCTGGCCCAAGCCCCTGGTGGTGATCGCCGGCGGCACCTGGAGTCGGTACCCGGACTGGCCCTGACGCCCCCACAGGCGCACTGTCCGTCCCGGTGGGGTTTGGTATCCTAGCCCCATCCCACGGTCCGGCCATGTCGTAGGGAGTGAATTGTGTGCGCACAGGCGACGTATCCCGAACCAACCCTTGAAGAACAAGTAGCCGCCACCTTGAAGCGGTTGGGCCTGCGTCCGGTCTGCGTCGACGAAGCTGCGCCTCACCTGAATGAGCGGCACATCCACGATCCGCAGGGTCGGCCTTGGACGCCCGCCACCCTGCGGGCCTACCTCGACGCACACAACATCCGCCCGGAAGTGTTGCCCGACATGGCGCATTTTGTGTTCGGCACGTTCACAGGATGGAACGCCCGTTCGATCCTACGCGCCATCGAGCGCGGTCCCGACGCTACGGAGGATGCGCTGCGCCAAGCGATTCTCGACGACCCCGAAGTGCGCCGGGACGTGATCGAGGTATGCTCAACGGTAAACGACAATCCCTACGAGCCCTGTCTTTACCGGAGGTGGCTGGATTTCGCCCGCCAACACGAATGCCCAAGCTGACTGGCACGCCTTGCTGATGTCGGCTGCCCGCCTGCAGCGCGAAGTGCGGGGAGCGGTCTTGGTTGGCGGCACGGCCGTTGCACTGCAGGCCGGCCATCGGTATTCGACCGATGCCGATCATGTGGTGACCGATTTGACGAGCCGGTACCCTCAGGTGCGTCGGCATCTGGAGAGTGTCGACGGTTGGGTTACGGCCCGTTTCACGCCGCCGGTGGTTATTCTCGGTTCGCTGGACGGACAGGATGCAGGCGTGCGCCAGCTAAGGCGCACGGTGCCACTGGAAACACACACAATCTCCTACGCAGGGCAGCCGCTGTGCGTGCCTACGTACGACGAACTGATGCGGATCAAGGCGTTCCTGGTACTGGATCGCAACTACACGCGCGACTATGTGGACTTCCTGGCTCTGGCCGCACCTCTGAAGCAGGAAGACATCGAGGCCGCACTGGCAACGCTGGACAACCTGTACGGACACCTTGCCGTTGCGTGGAGTTCCGGCAAGGGGTTGTTGTACGACCTGGGCACAGCCTTGAGAAAAGCCGAACCCAAGGCCGCGCACAAGCGGGAGTGGAACCATTTTGAAGCAATGGAACCAGACCGGCAGCCCTGGGATCTGGCGCGTATCCGACACGAAGGTCCCCGGATGGGCGACCGCATACTCGCCCTCTGGGCGCAGCTGGACAGCGACAGCCGGGAAGCGGACACACCGGAAGCCAAACCGCCGCAGGATCGGCCCAAACCATATTCGGGTGTGTACTAGCGTTGCATCCCGTAAATATATGGACATAATGATGAAGACAGGGCATCCTGCTCCTCATCCACTGGCACGAGGGAGAGACCATGGCCCGGGGACGTCCGTTGCCACCGCTCACCATCAGCCCGGATACGCGTGAGGAACTCGCGTTGATGGCCCGGTCGCGCAGCCTGCCCGCGGGCTTGGTGTGCCATGTCCTCGATCGGCACCAGCTGCCGCTGGCGTCGGCCCAGGACCGGCACCGAGTTCAGCAGTGCCTTGGTTGGTGCCCGGAGGCGTCAGACCCCCTGCAGACCTGTCAGCACAACACCTTCCACGAAGTACCGCTGACAGAACAGAAAGAGGATCAGGGCCGGAATCGTGACCGTGGTCGCCGCAGCCATCAGCAATTCCCAATTGGTTGAGTACAGTCCCAAAAAGGTCGCAAGGCCCAGGGCGATCGTTTTCTTGGAATCGGATTGCAGGTACAGCAAAGGGCCGATAAAGTCGTTCCAGTTGGCCAGGAAAGTGAAGATGGCAACGGTGGCCAGCACCGGGCGGGAAAGCGGCAATATGATCCGCCAGTAGATGTACAGGTCGCCGCAGCCGTCCATACGGGCTGCATCCGACAGCTCGTTGGGGATCGTGCGGAAAAACTGGCGGAAGAGGAACACGTTGAAGGGTCCGCCGCCCAGGAGCGGGGGAATGATCAACGGCTTCAGGGTGTTGACCCAACCCAGATGCGTGAACAGGACAAACACAGGAATCATGGTGACAATCGCGGGCAACATCAGCACGCTGAGGAACACCATGAACAGGGTGTCCCTGCCCGGAAACCGCATGCGCGCAAATCCGTATCCACACATGGAAGCCGTCAACAGGGTGCCCAGCAACACCGGTATGGTGATGCGCAAGGTGTTGAAAGTGTAGACATGGAAGGGCAGGCCGCTAAGAGCTTCAACATAGTTGTGCCACTGGACAGGGTCGGGTATCCAGTCGGGCGGGAACACCCACACCTGGCTGCGGGTCTTGAGGGAGGAACTTATCATCCACAGGAACCGCAGGATCATGGCCACCGCGCCACCGCACCGAATCACCCAGATAGCGACACAGGTCGCGACGCGGCCAATGGCCAGCGTTGGCCGGACAGCGGGAGCGGGGCGGG
>CAZMKQ010000266.1:0-2796 GCA_964566955.1 uncultured Caldilineaceae bacterium
CAATACCCGAGTTCGCGCATCATCTCCACGTCGTAACGGACCCGTTGCTCCAGTCGCTGCGCCTCCACCAGCTTGCCCTCGCCGCGAAGCACCTCCAGGCGCTGGCGGAGTTCCTCGACAATGTCGTCCACGACATCAAGGATGGTTTGCCTGCCGGTCACGTAATGGCTTTTCGGGTAGACCGTGACACGGGTCAGGCTCCCCTCTGAGCTTCCGGTCAACGGATCGAAGCGCGACAGGGCTTCGACCTCGTCACCGAACAGCTCGATGCGAACGGCAAGGCGCTCGGACTCGGAGGGATAGACATCGATCACGTCGCCCCGCACGCGAAACGTACCCCGACGCAACTCAAGGTCATTGCGGATGTACTGCATCTCGGCCAGTCTCTTGAGTATGGCCCGCTGGTTGATCGGATCACCCCGTTTCAGGTGCAGGATCATGCCGTGGTAGGACTTGGGGTCGCCGAGACCGTAGATCGCGGAAACCGTGGCAACGATAATGACGTCGCGCCGCTCCAGCAGTGCTTTGGTGGCGGACAACCGCATCTGGTCGATATGGTCGTTCACCGAGGCGTCCTTCTCGATGTAGGTGTCGGAACTGGGTACGTAGGCTTCAGGCTGGTAGTAGTCGTAGTAGGAAACGAAATACTCCACTGCATTGCGGGGAAAGAAATCCCGCATCTCCGAGTAGAGCTGGGCCGCAAGGGTCTTGTTGTGAGCCATGACCAGCGCGGGGCGCCCGGTACGCGCGATGATGTTGGCCATGGTGAAGGTTTTGCCTGAACCGGTGACGCCCAGCAGCGTCTGGTAGGCCTCGCCGTCATCCAGCCCCTCCACCAGGCAGCAGATGGCCTCGGGCTGATCACCCGCAGGGGCGAAATCACTCTGCAGGTCATAAGCCGGGGACAACCCGATATCGGATGGACGGTTCGCTGGCATGGATGAATTCTATCAGTCGGGATCTACTCGGTGCCCATGCTTGCAGTTCGATTGTTCAATGTAATCGGTATTGCTGACGGGACACAGCGGTACCGAGAGAACAACGGATGGACGTGAATAACGGCAGGAAACGGGCGTTAGGATGAAGCAGGATGGAGGTGACGATACGGGCTACAGCAGAGAGTGAAACCAAGTACCGGCAGGTTCCTGGAATTGCGCACCTGAAATTGTTGCACTGCACAATATATTATGATATGCTGCACCGCACAATACAGATTGAACCTTTGAACTACTTCTTTTCACAGGAGACTGACCATGGCTAAAACGCCTGAAAACAAGCAGTTGGAGAACGCAGTTGCGCCGGTTGTGGCGTTCAACAAGCTGGTGATCAAGAACGCCGAGGAGGCTTTCAACATGCAAATCGCCAGCCTCCAGACCTACACCAAGATGAGTCTTGAAAACCTCAACGCCGGTCTGGACGTCCGTGATCCGGATGAATTCAAGGCCTACGCCGAAAAGCAGAAGGACATGGCCAGGGAATTCACCGACCAGATGGCCGCTGATGCCAAGGCCTTCGGTGAACTGAATGCCAGATTCCTCGAAGAAGCCCGCACCCTGACGGAAGCCAGCATCAAGGCGGCTGCGGAAACCGACGAGGACGCCTGACCGGGCGCCTTTGCCCACCCAGTCTTTCCGGACCCCCTCCGGAGCGGATACTCCCGGGACCAAATCTGGTCCCTGTTCGCTGACCGGGCAGCGTCTTTTTCGTATTCCGTCAATGAAACGGTGGCCCAGAATGACATGCGCATTCACTGCCCCTGGCCGGTAACAAGCATATCGCGGCCATGAATCATTGCATTGTCATCTCCGGCGGCCACCCTTGTTTTCGCCAGTCAATGCTGGCCGAGATCAAACCCTGGTTCAGGACCGCAGATATCCTGGAAGTGGAGACACTGGCGGCAACCCTGGAGGTTCTCGAGAAAAGGCAGGTGGGCCTAGTGGTGCTGAACCTGCGTATGAGTGACTACCGGGGACTCGCCGGACTCATGATCATCAAGTGCTGCCACCCGAAAGTGCCGGTCATCGTGGTGAGTGCGAGGGAGGGGGCGGAATCGGCACAGGCTGCCATCCAGTCGGGCGCATCCGGCTACATCGTCAAGTCCGCATCCTCCGGCCAGATCAGGTGCACCATCGAACAGGTGATCCGGGGAGAAACCGCAGTCCCGGCAACCGTGTCCGCGGCGACGGACAATGCGGAACGCAAGCTGCCCGAAGCCATTGAGAACATCACCTTGCTGACGCCCACCCAACTCAGGGTGTTGGGGAAAATGACCGCAGGCCTGCTCAACAAGCAGATTGCCTGGGAGATGGGCATTTCCGAGGCCACGGTGAAATCCCATGTCACCGCGATATTCCGCAAGCTCAAGGTTCGCACGAGAACCCAAGCGGTATTGCTGGCAATTCAGTGACAAACAACCTGGTTTATCCTTTCTCCGTCTCTCGCGAACAGCCTCCTGCATCCCCGGCAAACTCGGACCCCGAGGCCGGCAACCGGGGCAGCAGCTGCCAGGCACCAAGGGGCCGGGGCATGGCCGGTCAGAAACGACACATGCCCGGTTTCATCCTGACAGTCCGTCCGGTGCACCACCCGGCATCAGGATCGGGGTGATGCACCGGTCGGACCATACGCGGCCCGATCAAGCACGAACCTCCGGCCTGCCGTGGCTTTCAGACCGTGCCGGATCGGAAGCCCGTGCGCGCTATGCCGGGATGGGGCCCGCCTTCGCCACCTGTTTCATCAGACCGTCGTCCCAGTCGCCTTCCACCATGATATGGGAAGCGGCTCCCAGCTGGACCG
>CAZMKQ010000267.1:0-2794 GCA_964566955.1 uncultured Caldilineaceae bacterium
GCGCCCACGCCTTGCGCACCGTGTTCCACAGGCCCAGACGCATCTCGTCGCCCCATACGATCCCCTGCCCCGCCTTCAGGCATTCCCCGAGCCCCCTTTTTTCCAAGTCGCCTGGGCCTGGGGATCCGCCTGCGTGTGCCGGGGCCGGGGCACCTTCAGCCCGATCCCCAGCCGTGGCAACAGGGTGTACATGCTGCCCACCGTGTAGACCACCCCGAACTGCTCCTCGATCCAGTCCCGCACGGCCTGCGCCGTCGCAAAAACCCCCTGGGCCGCTTCCGCCACCACCTGGGCCTGCTGCGCCTCCGTCAGGTAGCAGGGTGTGCCGTGTCCACCCCGCCGATGGGCCCGCACCTCGGCCAACCCGCCCGCCCGGTACCAGCGCAGCCATTGCTGTACCGAATTCCGGCTCACGCCCACCGCGGCCGCCACGACCGTCGGCCCCTGGCCCTGGCGCAACAACCACAGCGCGTGCAGCCGCGTGCGCACTTCGGCCCCGGCTTCCGCCCGGTACTGGGCATGCAGGGCCTCGGCCGTGTCCTCGACCGCCCAGGCGATGGCCGCCTTGCGCGTCATGATTGTCCCTCCCTTGGCCATGGTCCACTTGTCAAGTAAGGACATTGTACTGGACCGGTATTAGTCCGGCTTCAGGGCCTTGCGGGACAGGCGGTACCAGAGGATGTCGCCGCTGTCCACCAGGGCCTGGACCGCATAGTCGTTCTGCACGCTGGAAACCACGGCGTGCGCCTTGACCCCCGTACATTGCGTCAGCAGATCGGCATTGCGCAGGGCCCGGTCCGAGTCCCGCTTGTCGCCGGTGAAGGAGGCTTCCACGGCTACATAGGCGCGCGCCCCGTCGCTTCGGTGTTCGCATTCCATGACCAAATCCGCTTCGCAGAAACTCTCCTTGACCCCCCGCGCCAACGTCGGGAACAAGGGCTTCAGCAGGACTCTCAGATCCGTGCGGTTCAATATCTTGACAGCGTCCAGGTCCAGGAGGTCCTCCGCCAGGTCGAAGCACTGGGTGCGCGTGACCCGGACCGCGACATCGCCCTTGAGGTCGCCAACATCTTTCGTGAGGGTTTTCAGACTCTCGTCTATCCCGTCCAGGCGACCATCTATCCTGTCCAGGCGACCGTCCATCCCGTCCAGGCGACCGTCCATCCCGTCCAGGCGACCCTCCATCCGGGCCTGTCCCTCGGACAAGGTTTTTAAACCTGCGCCCGTCTTCTCTGCAAGGATCAGGATCGCATCGGCTAGGATGCGGTTGTCTGGAGGCTTGTCCTCGGGATGGTTGTTCAACATGTTTTGCAGATCCATGAGGAATGGGTCCCAATCCAATAATTCGGGGTCGGTGTCGGCGTCGGTCTCTATGTGCAACAGGCGAATCTCCAACGCCCAGCGTCCGCAACGCAGCAGGAACGAACCCAGTTCCCTGTCGGTGCCGGTGTGTCTTGAGAGCAATCGCTTAAGGTCGGCCTCCAGATCCAGTCCCCGATGCCAGAGTTCCACCTTGACCTGTGGCAGGCGCCCCCATGCATCCGACAAAAACGTCGCGCCGGACTTGAGCAGGTCGCCCGCCTTCACCAGAACCGGGCGCAGGCGGAGGAAGTCCATCTCCGGCGAGGGATTGACATCCTTGATTCGGGCGGCGGGTTCACGGGGTGGTTGCAGGAACACGGAGACCTTTCCCATATGTTGACAGTCGGGATTATAGTGGATTGTGAGGAGACATCCGAGTGGCTCCGGGATGTGGGAAAGTGAAACATACCGATCCGGCTGTTGCCAGACGTTGGGCGGAGTGCGGGATCGGCCACGTGCGCGCGGCCGGGACGCGATCCATTCGGTGATCTCGTCCAGCCGCCAGCGAACGGACTTGCTTCCGATCTTCAGCGGTTCGGGAAAGTACTCGGTCCGCACGAGGCGGTACAGGGTGGATTTCGACAGGGCGCAGCCGGGTCAGGAAGGTGATGGGCGGGGTCATAGCCTGGCAGGCGGCCAGCAACTTCAGGGTCGCGTAGGTCCGGTCCGCGACGACCACCAGTTCCCGGCTGAGGACATGGTGGTAGCGGGCCCCGTCGCCCTCCGCCTGCAAGACCCAGCGCATACAGGGCCGAGGTCACCGTGCGCCGCCCGGGGGCCAGAATCACCCCCGTCAGCAGGATCGGCACCTTGCGCCAGGTGCGCCGTCAAAGAGCGACGCGAAGAGCGACAGCAGCGATACAATGGGGTCGGGCAGGCTGCTGGGCATGATGAACCTTTGGTGATGAATTGGGTCATTCTGCCAGCCTGCTTTCCCCGCCCTGTTTCGACCTCAAGTTGTACAAAGTCGAGCTAAGGCGCACGGTGCCGCTGGAGACGCAGACGATCTTCTACACGGGGCAGCCGCTGTGCGTACCCACCTACTACGAACTGATGCGGATCAAGGCGTTCCTGGTGCTGGATCGCAACTACACGCGCGACTATGTGGACTTCCTGGCCCTGGCCGTGCCCCTGGAGCAGGAAGACATTGAGACCGCATTGTCAACGCTGGACAACCTGTACGGGCAACTTGCCGTTGCGTGGCGTTCCGGCAAGGGGTTGTTGTACGACCTGGGCACGGCCTTGAGAAAAGCCGAACCCAAGGACGCATACAAGCGGGATTTTACTTATTTTGAAGCAATGGATCCGAACCGACAGCCCTGGGATCTGGCGCGTATCCGACACGAAGGTCCCCCGATGGGCGACCGCATACTCCATAGCCACCAGAAAGTCGGGGAGGCACGATAAAAAAATCTGGCCGATCTAATTCACA
>CAZMKQ010000268.1:0-2758 GCA_964566955.1 uncultured Caldilineaceae bacterium
AAACCCTATTGGGTGCGATGGTTGTTTCCGCAATGCTCGCCCTTGCCGGTTGCGGAGGGGGTAGTTCGTCAACGCCACCGCCGGAAGATACCAGCCCGACGTCAGCGGAGCTTGCCACCACGGCGGCGATGAAGCTTGATGAAGCGAAAACCGCCGTCGATGCAGTGAATGACGAGTCCGACGCCGCGACGGTCACGGCTGCCGAGAATGCAGTCGCGGCGGCTGATATGGCGGTCAAGGCAGCGTCCGGCGCGGACAATTCTGGCGACCTCAACCGCCGCCTCGGCAACCTTGAGAGTTCGCTCGCAAGCAGGAAGGCGTCCCGAACGATGGCGATGAGGGATGCTGCGGACGATGCCGCGAATGAGATGCGCTTGGCGAACAACGCCAAGGCGATGCAGGTCGCCAAGGGCATCATGGACCATGTGACCACTACCGATCTGTCCGACGACTTCAGTTACAGCGTCTCGCGCGGGACCGGCGCGGCGTCAATCACGGTCACGGAGACTGAAACGGACAAGAGAACCCGTCCCCTTTCCAGCACAACCGCGCCGGATGCTGGTACCGGCTGGTCTGGCATGACCTTCTCGCGCTCCGGCACTTCGGGCAAGCGGGCCTACATGGAGAGCGGGACCGTCTATGCCGATATCGAGGCGGCGAAAGACGCAACATGGGCTGCGGGAATTACCGCGCGCTGGGCCACCCATCCCGATGTGACGATAACCACCAATGCCGACACGGGAGTGGTCACGTTCGGCACCGGTGCCTTCGCACCGGCCAGCCTCTTTACGGGTGCTATTGTCCCGGCGACCACAACCGCCGGAGTGAACATCGCAGATGATTCGGTCGAAGGCTCTTTTGCCGGCGTGCCGGGTACATTCGCCTGCCCGGCGGGGTCGTGCGCCGACATAACGTTGAGCACATCCGGAAGCATCTCCGGCATAGGCAACTTGACCTTCACGCCGGACAATTACCGGGATGCGACCAAGAGCAATCCAACAATCGCGAAAGCCATCGACATGGATACCGAGTACACGCGTTTCGGCTATTGGTCCAAGAAGACGATGCAGCGTGACGGCACCTACACGCATGACATTCGCACCTTCCACGCGGGATATGATATCAGGAACACCAATGGTGACGTTGTTCCCCTCAACCTAGGCACCAAAGCAGGCGATGAGGTTCACGGCTCTGCCAAGTATTACGGCGCTGCTGCTGGCCTGTATGTGAAAAAGGAAGGTACGGGCGACTCGCTTGAGGTTACGAATGGCGCGTTCACTGCTGACGCAATGCTGACTGCCACCTTCGGCAACGATGACGAAATCGCCGGAGACGATCAATACAAGGTCACTGGCACCATTTCGCGCTTCATGGATGGCGGTTCCGATCTGGGCTTCGCCAACCTCATGCTGAAAAGCGCGTCAGAATCGCTTACCGCAACCGGCGGTGCTAGCGGCACAACGGACGGCGGCGCGAAGATCGGGGCATGGTCCGGGCAGTTCTACGGCAACACTGGCGCTGGAACCACTGCTGCGTTTGCCAATGGAGACGCTGCCACAACTGACGACTACCCGATGGACGTGTCCGGCGAGTTCAACGGCCACTTCGTCAACGGCCATGTCGCGGGTGCGTTTGGGGCTGAATACGACAACTAACCTTCAACGAGGGAAGGCAACTGTTTTCCTATGACTCTTTCAGTTGCCTTTCATTGGGGGCTACCGTGGTAGCCCCCTCTTTTGCTCTACCTCTGGCATATGGGAATGGGTTGGACTTTATGCCCCTATTGGGGGTGATCACAATCCGGAATATGCAAGCCAAGGGTTATCATTTCGATTGCCTTCACAAACGGGCTTGGCCCTGACCGTGGCAACAGCGGGGCCAACCTTCTCTTTTTGTGCTCAAGCCCTCAAATCGGGCCTGCACTGATTCCGGGTATCTGGACATTGATTGAAAGTTGACGATCTGATGCAGATTGATGGCCCCGGAAACAGGGATTGGCCCTGATTCGGGGTCGGGTTTTTCCAACTGCATCGACTTTTCCAGCCAGCATACCCCCCCACAAAAGAGGGTGGATGGCTGATTTCCAGATTCTATTTGGGCTGGTTCCGCCCTGTCAATTGCCAATATCTCCAATCGGATTGGCGAAATTCAACCGACAATCCGTCTGGAATCATTGTTTTAGGGTTTTTGAAGTTGGGCCTTGCTTGGAGGGGACGGAATCAATGCGGGTTCCCGTGCCAATGCCAGTGTTGCACTTCACTCTGGCACGGGGAGGAAGATAACAGGCGGAGCTGCTGCAGGCTGTCCCGGACCCATCTGTAGGCTTCCTCCCGGGACTGGGGATCAAAGTCGAAGGTGGTGGCTCCGTTCAGGAACGCACGGATCTCCTCCACCGCCTGTAATCGATGGCTGTGGATTTTCAAGACATCCTTCGATGGTCCCAAATTCACCGCCTTCAGGCTCACTTTCCTTTGGCATTGACACCGGCTCCAGGCTCATCTTTCTTTGGACTCTCATGTCCGACATATGCTTAAAATTCGCCTTCAACATGAGAAACACCCGGACCGGGCTGGAGTGAGACCGATGGGGAAGGACAACAACGGGGCCGAAGAGACGGCACGGGGCACGGAACCGGCCGGCAGACAGGCACAGGGGCCGCGCGAGGGTGGCTTCACCGGCAGCGACTCCGCGCTCGGTGCGGCCATCCTGCGCATCGGTGCGGACCTCGACCTCGGGACGGTGCTGAAGGAGGCGGTGG
>CAZMKQ010000269.1:0-2721 GCA_964566955.1 uncultured Caldilineaceae bacterium
GACCGACCTGCCTGTCGACACACAAGTAATACAAACATGATGGATTGGTATCAGACATACTGGACTGGCATGAGAGGGTGTCCGCAAGGGCATCGGAGCCCACACCGCCCCCGGAGGCACAACTTGGAGCAACGATTCCGGCAAACGTGATGTGCATGAAGCCACCGACGAATCTTCGGGGCATTCCTTGGCCGAGGTTGGACAGCCGCCAACCCAAGGCCACCCAGACACAAAAATCACCGGATTTCCCCGCGTAGCGCATAGACTGACCACAGTACCCAACAGCCAACCGCACACACCTGTGGACCCGGACATCAAGTTGACAACGCTGGCCTCCTGCGCCGGCTGAGCATCGAAACTCCCGCCCCGGGAGCTGTCGCAGGTTCTGCGACAACTGAACGAAATGCAAGGTTCCGGCAACGGAGCCTTGCGGGCCGGCATCCAAAAGCCCGACGATGCCGCCGTCTGGACCCTGCATGAGGATCAGGCCCTGATCCAAACCGCGGACTTCTTCACCCCCATCGTCGATGATCCCGAAACCTTCGGGGCCATCGCGGCCGCCAACGCCATGAGCGATGTCTTTGCCATGGGCGGCGAAGTTTTGTTTGCCCTGAACATCGCCGGCATGCCCGAAGCGATCGGCCTCGACATCCTGTCTGCCATTCTGGCCGGCGGCGCCCAAAAGGTCCGGGAAGCCGGAGGCGTGGTGGCCGGCGGGCACACGGTGACGAACCCCGAACTGTTCTACGGATTGTCCGTAACCGGCCTGGGAGACCCGGACTGTCTGCTCACCAAGGGCGAAAGCCTGGACCCGGGCCAGACGTTGTGGCTGACCAAGCCCTTGGGGACCGGCATCGTGACCACGGCCCACATCGTGGAGACGCACTCACTGATTGATCCCGGAGACCTGGAGGCGGCCATCCAATCCATGCTGTCGCTGAATGCGGCAGCCGCCACAGCGGCCCGGACTTCCGGTACCAGGCGCGGCACCGATGTAACCGGTTTCGGCCTGCTGGGCCATGCCTGCGAAATGCTGGATCCCGACGCACAGAACAGTTGCGGTCTCCGCATCCAGGCCGATGCAGTACCCCTGCTGCCAAACGTCCTCGCCTACGCACAAAACGGAGTGCAAACCCGGGCGGCACAGCGCAATCCCGAGCACTTCGGACAGTCCGTACGCTTCGCGGACACCGTGGCGCCCGAGCTTCGGCAAGTGCTGTGGGAAGCCGAGACCAGCGGCGGCCTACTGCTCGCGGTACCGCCGGGATGCGAGGACACCTTCGAAAAAGCTTGCCAGGACCTCGGTCAGAGCTGCTGGTGTATAGGCGAGGTTGCGGCCGGAGCGGGGATTAAGGTGGCATGACCGCAAGGACAACTGCCGGCTCGCGCACGGCCGCGATGCGGACGCGGGTCCGGGAAGAAGGCCTCGTGGCGATTGTGCGCGGAGGCTATTCGCTGCCGGAGATCATCACCATTGCGGATGCCATGCTGGCCGCGCCCCTGCCGTTGTTGGAAATCACGATGAACACGCCGGACGCGCTGACCGCGATTCAAACCCTCCGCCAACGCTACGACGACAGCATGGCGATCGGCGCGGGCACCGTCCGTACTGCGGACCAGGCCGCGGCCGCCATTGAGGCCGGTGCCGAATTCCTGGTGTCCCCCTGCCTTGATCCGGACAGCGTTCGGGTCGCTGTCGAGTCCGATGTGCTGTTCCTGCCAGGGATTTTCACACCCACCGAGGCGCAACAGGCCTTTCAGCTTGGTTGCACGATGGTGAAGCTGTTTCCCTGCCCCGACCCCGCCTATCTCAAGGCGGTCAAGGCACCACTGTCCGACATGGAGTTTGTGCCCACGGGCGGCATCGATGCCGACAACATCGGTTCCTATCGCCGGGCCGGTGCCGCGGGTGTGGGCATTGGCAGTTCGCTGGTGGGCAGCGACATCCGCCAGGATGTCCTGATTACCAAGGCCCGCCTGCTGCTGCACAACTGGCAGGCCGCGGCGTAACTCCCCGGTGCACCTATCCCGGCTGTATCCCGGCTGGGCGTTGCCGCAACCAAGCCGACATCGGCAGGCCGCCCGGGCCGGCGGCTCACTCCTCGTCCGGGTCGATGCCGAACCCCTGATCCGGCATCACCACCTCCAGCACGTCGCCGTGGTAGTCGATCACGACGCGGAAGCCCACCAGCGCCAGCAGGTCCCGCTGTTGCGGCGGCATCTCGATCCGCTCAATCTCGTCGACCCGGTCCAAGGCGGACTCGATGGCCGCCTGCTGGAAAATGTCGCCGTTGGTCAGGGCCTGCAGGGCCTCCGGCGGTATCTGGTCGCGGTGTTCAACGAACATCCGCTTCATGTGGGACCAGATCGCAGCATCCACCCTGCCCGCTTCCAGGTGCCAGTCGAACCCGTCCTCGCGGACCACGTATACCTCGTCCGCACCAACCCTGCGTACGTTGACCAGTTCGCCCTGGCTGTCCTGTACCAGCCCGCCGAACATGGCGCGGGCAGCCATCGAACAGTCCTCCTGCAACCCGCCTCAGCCGCCCAGGTGGCCGGCAATGAATTCGTAGCTGTTGGTGATGCTCTGAACGTAATCGCCGGGCATGTCGTGCTCCACGATGTACCACCGGGCGCCTGAGGCGCTGATCTGGGGGAAGATGGCGTCCCAGTCCAGGGTCCCGCTGCCGACGTCGGCCAGACCCATCTGGTCCTCGTTCT
>CAZMKQ010000270.1:0-2695 GCA_964566955.1 uncultured Caldilineaceae bacterium
GGCGGTACTGCGAGTGCCTGTTCCGGCACTATGAAGCTTCGTTGCACTACTAGACGGTGGCAACGAGCACCATACCCAGTATCTGCGGCTGGGTACACACAAGACCACCTTCGATGAGGTCCGGACTGGTGCCGAAGTAACGGTCCAGATTGCAATCGTGACTGATGTTGCTGATGACGAATTCGTCATCAGCAACATCGTGCAAAAGGACATCCACCAAAGTTTGACAGAGCCTGCGTTCTTCACCGACTGGCGACGTGTTTCATCCGAGGACAATGCCGCGGAGGACCCTACCGGGGAATTTGTGCTCACATCAACAGCCGTTGAGACAGGCAGAATGTACTACATCGGCTACAACGAAAACTTCGGCAACTACAGGTCAACCGACGACGACTTGGAAACGCAACCGTTGACACCACGGTTCAGGATCGGTCTTGCGCATGCCGCCGCGGAGGATGATTCCATGAGGGACGCGGTCGACTTCGATGCCTACATGATCCGCATTACCGACGAAGATGGCGATGTGATCCCCGAAGGCGACGAGGTACCAACCATGACGAGCGACTACGGGATCACCGATTACACAATCCTCGGTGGCGGTGACATACCCACGCGCACATTGCAAACGAGCAACAAGCTCTTCGTGTATGACCTAACCGATGCATTCGCACTCCAGGACGATGGCACCTATGACGATGGTACGCTTGCCGGGTACACACTGAGCAACGTCCGGATCATCGACGGCGTCACCATGTCCCTCGCCATGCACAATGTCATTGATGACACATCCCACCGGAACGGCCAACTGGAGCCGGACACCGTGCCGGCATCCATGACTCGGGTTAACGCCCTCGGTGCAGGGGGCACCGTGGCAGTGGGTGACCTGTTTGCGGAGCCGCCGAACGAGCATCGCGATTTCCCGGACGACATCATTGCCAGCGACATGTCCTACACCATCACAACCTGGGCGATCAACGACCTGGACGAAGTCATCAGCCCGACGGCTACCTTGGAAGTGCGTTCGATCGACACGCTTCATGGTCCCATCACTGGTTTTCAGGACTATCTGCTAACTTCCCCGGTTGACTTGGACGATCTCACTACCACCCAGTTCACGGTACTGCTCCAGTAGACACGGGAACGGGTGTAGCCCTTGATACCAATCCAGCACAATGTCCTTACTTGACAAAATGGCCGTTGCCAAGGGAAAGACAGTCATGACGCGCCATGTGGCCATCGATTGGGCGGCCGAGGATACGGCGGACGCGCTGCATGCCCAGTACCGGGCGGAAAAGGTGCCCGAAGTGCGCACGCGGCTGCATGCGCTGTGGCTGTTGCGCCAGGGCCAGGGACCGACGGCA
The DNA here is from genome assembly GCA_964566955.1 of uncultured Caldilineaceae bacterium. Taxonomy (GTDB): domain Bacteria; phylum Chloroflexota; class Anaerolineae; order Caldilineales; family Caldilineaceae; genus Bin34. The sequence continues at coordinate 1,362 of CAZMKQ010000270.1, forward strand.
GTGGCGGCCGCGGTGGGCGTGAGCCGGAATTCCGTACAGCAATGGCTGCGCTGGTACCGCGCCGGCGGACGGGCCGAGGTGCGCTCCCATCGGCGGGGCGGGCACGGCACACCCTCCTATCTGACGGAAGCACAGGCCAGACAGGTGGTGGCGGAAGCGACCAAGGGGGTGTTTACGACGGCGCAGGCTGTGCGGGATTGGATCGAGGAGCAGTTCGGGGTGGTCTATAAGGTGGGCAGCATGTACACCCTGCTGCCGCGGCTGGGGATCCGGCTCAAGGTACCCCGGCCCCGGCACACACAGGCGGATCCCCAGGCCCAGGTGGCTTGGAAAAAAGGGGGATCGGGGCACGCCTGAAGGATTGTGTGGGGCGGCGAGATGCGTCTAGGCCTGTGGAACGCGGTGCGCAAGGTGTGGGCCCCGCGCGGGATGACGGTGACCCGGGCGACGCAGATCAACCGAACCTACACCTACATGGCGGTGGCTCTCGATCCGCGGACGGGACGGCTGTGGCGGGCGTAGCAGGCGAACATGAAGAGCGAGGGTATGGCCCGTATCTGGGGAGGCTGGGCCGAGGAGCCGGGCATTGACGGCTGGGTCTGGGATGGGGCCGGTGGCCACAAGAGCCAGGACATGCAGGCCATCGCGGCACCGCAGGTGGTGCAGCCGCCCTACACGCCCGAACGGAACCCAGTCGAGTGCTCCTTCCAGGAACTGCGCCAGGCCCTGGAACCGATCCTGCAAGCCTGGCAGGCGGATCCGGCGCGGGTGCGGCAACTGTGCGGCTGGGGCTGGATCCGGGACACCCTGACGAGCCTGGCCGACGACACTCAAGTAACTCAATCGTGATGGATTGGTATAAAATCCGTTCTTCCGCCGGAACGGCCCGCCGCCGTCAAACCAATCATCGAAACCAAGGGTTGCATCAAGTGGTAATGCGGAAACGCCTTCTGAACTGGCAGACGGCGAGCGTCTTGCTGGTGCTGCTCGCCGGCATCGTGTTGCCGGCCACGTTGTTCCGTCCGGCTGTGGCTTTGACCGGTCTCCCTTCCGACCCCGGCGGCCGTCTGCACATTGTCGCCAGCGGCGACGACTTCGCCTCCATCGCGGCGCAGGGGGAGTTTCCGGCGGAGGCGTTGCGGAAACTGAACGGGCTGGCGCACGATCACGATTTGTGGGTCGGCCAGCCGCTTCAGCTTCCGGCTCCGGAGCCGACCGGAGCGTCGCTGGTCAGCGTCAACCAGTACCATCGCGTGTTGCTGGGCGAAACCCTGCACCGGATTGCCAACCAGTACGGCTTGCATCCCGTGGAACTGGCCCACCTCAACCGGATG
>CAZMKQ010000271.1:0-2655 GCA_964566955.1 uncultured Caldilineaceae bacterium
GCTTCTTCCCGACCGATCCCCTATTCTACCCCATAGTGTGAACAGGCCCTAGGGCAAGCTGGTTTCCCCCATCAGATAGCGATCACACTCCCGCGCGGCACCCCGGCCCTCGTTGATCGCCCATACCACCAGGCTCTGTCCGCGTCGCATGTCCCCTGCCGCAAAGACTCCAGGCACGTTCGTGGCGAACTGCCCGTATTCGGCCTGGGCGTTTGAGCGCGCGTCCCGTTCCACACCCAGTTGCTCAAGCACGGGGTTTTCCGGCCCCAGAAAGCCCATCGCCAGCAGGACCAGTTGGGCCGGCCACACCTTTTCGGATTCCGGCACCTCCTGCAACTGAAATCTGCCGTCCTCGTCCGTTATCCACTCAATCATGACCGTATGCAGTTCCTTCAGCTTCCCGTGTTCGTCGCCCACGAAGCGCTTGGTGCTGATCAGGAACGTACGCGGATCCTCGCCGAAGCGTTCCGCCGCTTCCGCATGGCCATAGTCCACACGGAAAATACGCGGCCACTCCGGCCACGGGTTGTTGGGGGCTCTGTCCGGCGGCGGCTTGGGCAGGATTTCGAACATGTTGACGCTTCGGCAGCCATGGCGCATCGAAGTTCCCAGACAGTCGTTGCCGGTGTCCCCGCCGCCGATGACGATCACGTCCTTGTCCTCTGCCGAGATGAACGGATAGCTGTATCCCTCGCCCGGCACTGAACCGTGCTTGTCGTCCAGCAACTGCTTCGTGTTCCCATGCAGGAATTCCATGGCATAGTGGACGCCGTCCAGCTCCCTACCCTCAATCGGCAGATCGCGGGGGTTGGTCGCACCTCCGCAGAGGACCACCGCATCATTGTCCTCCCGCAACCGGTCCGCCGGGATGTCCTTTCCCACCTCGCAGTTGGTCACGAAGGTCACGCCTTCGGCGCACATCAGATCCACGCGCCGCTGGACCGTCTCCTTCTCCAACTTCATGTTCGGAATGCCGTACATCAGCAGCCCGCCGATCCGATCCGCCCGCTCGTAAACGGTGACCGTATGCCCGGCCGAGTTGAGTTGCGCGGCGCACGCCAGCCCCGCCGGCCCCGATCCAACCACTGCAATCCGCTTGCCCGTGCGTACGGCGGGCGGCTGCGGCACGACCCAGCCCTCTTCAAATCCCCGGTCGATGATGGCGCATTCGATGCTCTTGATCGTGACGGGCGGCTCGATTAGGCCCAACGTGCAGGAACCTTCACACGGGGCTGGGCAGACCCGACCCGTAAACTCGGGAAAGTTGTTCGTGGCGTGGAGGCGCGCCAGCGCCTCGCGCCAACGATCCTGGTATACCAGGTCGTTCCACTCCGGAATGAGATTGTTGATGGGGCAACCGCCTTCCGGCATTGTCCCCGTATGGCAAAACGGGATGCCGCAGTCCATGCAGCGGGCACCCTGCTGCTGCAGATCCCCTGTTGACAGGTGCAGGTGAAACTCATCCCAATCCTGAACTCGTTCCAGCGGCGGGCGTTCCGGCACGGACTGCCGCTCGAATTCAAGAAAGCCGGTTGGTTTACCCATCGATGATCTCCTGACTGGGTATTGACGTCGCAATACCCTGTGTCCAACTGTTCCTGCGCAAGACTCAGTTGCCGCTGACCCGTGCCGCCAGGTCCTGGCTGTTGCGCTCGAATGCCGCCATCATCGCCTCCTCGCCCTCAAGCCCGGTGGCTTCCACCTCGGCAAGGCATTGGAGCATGCGCTTGTAGTCCTTCGGCAATACCTTGACGAACGCGTCCACGTAGGCATCCCAATCCGTCAGAATCCTTCCGGCCACCTCCGAATCGGTATGGGCATGGTGTCGTTGGATCATCGCGCGCACCTCGGCGCGTTCCTCCGGATCACTCAGTTCTTCCACTTCGACCATCTCGGGGTTGACTCGATTGGCGAGCCAGATGCCGTCCACTGGCTCTTCATCCAATACGTACGCGATGCCGCCGGACATGCCCGCAGCAAAGTTGCGACCGGTCGGGCCCAGCACGACGACCCGCCCCCCCGTCATGTATTCGCAACCGTGATCGCCCACGCCCTCAATCACCGCGTGCATGCCCGAGTTGCGCACGCAGAACCGCTCGCCCGCCATCCCGCGTATGTAGGCCTCGCCGCTCGTCGCGCCGTAAAAAGCCACGTTGCCGATGATGATGTTCTCTTCGGCCTTGAAGGTGGAGCCGGCGGGCGGGTAGGCGACGATCTTGCCGCCGGACAGTCCCTTGCCGAAGTAGTCGTTGCCGTCGCCTTCCAGTTCCAGCGTCATGCCCTTGGGGATGAACGCGCCGAAACTCTGTCCGGCCGCTCCCTGGAAATGCAGCCGGATGGTGTCCTCCGGCAGGCCCTGCGGGCCAAAGCGCCGCGTAATCTCGCTGCCGGTGATGGTACCCACCACCCGGTTCGTGTTGGTGATCGGAAGTGTCGCCTCCACACGGTGCAGGGGTCTTTCCGAAACGCCCTCGTGGGCACGTTGCACGTCCTCGACGTTGTTGTCCAGTGCCGGCCGGCAAAGTTCGAACAAGGTCAGATTGTCCAGCGCCTCGTCCAGGCCGTGATCCTGATCAATCTGGCAGTAGCGGCCAATTTCCGGGCCAACCTCAGGCTGGTACAGAATGGGTGACAGATCAACGCCGGAGGCCTTCC
>CAZMKQ010000272.1:0-2501 GCA_964566955.1 uncultured Caldilineaceae bacterium
ACTGGCCAGGGTCCGACCGTCGGGACTGAACGCCACACTGCGGACGCCCCCACTTCTTGCCTCATGGCCCCGCAAGGTATGCCGCAGGGTACCCGTGCCCGCGTCCCACAGGCGAACGGTGTTGTCCCAATGACCACTGGCCAGAGTCCCACCATCGGGACTGAACGACACGCTGTCCACCGTAGCGGCATGACCCTCCAGGGTGTACCGGAGGGTACCCGTGGCCATGTCCCACAGGCGGATGGTGGGGTCCCAACTGTCACCGACACTGGCCAGGGTCCCGCCGTCCGGACTGAACGCCACACTGGTGATCCCGCCCCCTTGGGGACCTGTCAGTACGTGCCGGGTACCTGTGGCCACGTCCCACAGGCGGATGGGGTCGCCCCCGTCGCCGCCGCCACCGGCGAGAGTTCGGCCATCGGGACTGAACGCCAGGCTGTCGGCAGACCAACTTTCATAGCGGCCTTGCAGGAAACCCTGGAGAGTGCCCGTGGCCGGATCCCACAAGCGGACGGAGCTGTCCAGATTGCCGGTGGCGAGAGTTCGACCATCGGGGCTGAAGACCACGCTGGTGACCCCACCCTTATATTGGATGGGGTCTTCCGGAGAATGCTGCAAGGTGTGCTGCAGGACACCAGCAGTCGCATCCCACAGGAGAACGGTGTTGTCGCCGCTGCCAGTGGCCAGGGTCCCGCCGTCCGGACTGAATGCCACGCTGTCAACCGGCCCCCCATGGCCCGTCAGGGTAAGCTTGAGCGTGCTCGTGGCTGCATCCCACAGGCGGACGATCCCGTTGACACCGCCAGTGGCCAGGGTCCGGCCGTCGGGACTAAACGCCATGCTCCTGACTCCACCCGCGTAGCCTCCCAGAGTGTGCCGGAGGGTGCCCGTAGCCGGGTCCCACAGATAAACAGTGCCGAAGCGGCCGTTGCCCGCCAGAATGCGGCCGTCGGGACTGAACGCCACGTTGTGAACGGGTCCCGTGTGGTCCGTGAGCAGAAACTTGACTTCACGGGTCGCGACATCGTACAGCCAAATACCGGCGTTGCCCCCAACCGCCAGGCGCGTGCCATCCGGTGAATACTGCACGACCTTCACAATACCCCGCCCCAGACGGGCCTGAGCTCCGCTCGGCAGGGGCTCGGACAGGCAGGCCAAGGCCACACCGGGCGACGACAGGGCCAGGAGCAGGCACAGGCAGGCGGCCAAGACCAGGGTCGGGATCTTCACGGACAGCATCGGGACACTTCCACCACAGCATACCAACACGATACCTGGTGCCCAGGCTGAGTACGGAGGCATCCCACAATCCGGAAACCGGAGCCCTCTTGGCCCGATTGGCGCACTTCCTACGCCGCTACTTGCCGCGGTTCAACGTTCCGGTGTCCGATCGGGTGACGCGTCCGGCCCGCGATCCGGAAAACCATCACGCCGCAACTGGACAAGGAACGGTACGCCACCGGCGACCACGTGTCGCCGGACCACCGACTCCGGCCGCGGGCCCGGCCCCTACCGGCCGGGAGCGGTGTCATCCTCCGCGGACGCCCCCGGCCCGGGGCTGCACGGCGGCTCTGGTGCCTCGGCCGTCTGCCACGTCAGCCTCGTTACGCGGTAGTCCACATAGCCCAAGCCGTCCACCTTCGGGTTGTCCACGTAGCGCATCTCGCCGTTCGGGCCGACGGTCAGGTCGAAGGTCGCCGGCTGCGCGTCCGGTACCGGCGTCCGGTCCGCGTGGACCCGCGTGCCTGTCACGGCAAGGGTCACCAGGTCTGTGGGCCGGAAGCCGGTCGGCAGCACGAACTGAGGCTGTGGATTCTGCCGTGCATAGTACTGCACGGGTGCGCGCGGACTGCTGAAGGCGGCCGTTACTGTCGTACCAATGCGCCATACTTCCCAGCGTCCGTCCGGGTTGGTCACCAGGTTGTGGAAGTCCCCTGCAGCCAAAGGCGTACCCGTTCCCGCCGCGGCCACATCCCACAACAGGACGATACCGTCCGTACCGCCGCTGGCAAGGGTATGGCCGTCGGGACTGAGGGCTACGCTTCTGATCCATCCCGTATGGCCTGCCATCACGTACCGGAGGGTACCCGTGGCCACATCCCACATACGGACAGTGTACTTGCCCATGACACCGCTCAGGGTCTGACCGTCGGGACTGAACACCACGCCTGAAGCCCCATCCAAGGTGTGTCGAAGGGTACCCGTAGCCACGTCCCACAGACGAATGCTCCCGCCACCGCTGCTGGCCAGGGTCTGACCATCCGGACTAAACCCCACACTGTCAACCCCATCCCCATCCAGGGTGTGCCGGAGGGTACCTGTAGCTACGTCCCACAGACGGATGCTCTCGCTATTGCTGCTGGCCAGGGTCTGACCATCCGGACTAAACCCCACACTGTCAACCCAGGTATCCCCAGGGTAGTGCAGGGTGCGTTGGAGGGTGCCCGTGGCCACGTCCCACAGGCGGACGGAGTTGTCGCCGCCGCCACTGGCCAGGGTCC
>CAZMKQ010000273.1:0-2497 GCA_964566955.1 uncultured Caldilineaceae bacterium
CCAAGCCCCATCATAACCGAAAACGCCAAGTTATCCATGCCAGGCGCTTAGCAGGCTGCTGAAAGACGTGGTCGGTTAAGCTTGCGGCATCCAGGAACGGAGGAGTCCCCGATGCGTGGTCGTCCCAACCCCCAAGGGTTGACAAAGTCGCGTCCGAGATGGTTTGCCACCTCTGCAACGGTAGTTGACCACGGTCCAGCCACCGGGTGCGGGGGCGGAAATCTGAGCCCGTACGGGCAGAGCCGGTCGGGCCGCGGGGCGCTCGGCTTCAGGATTCGGTCCTGGAGAGTTGACCAGCGGGGCCGACAGGCAGCGCTGGTTGCCAGCTCGGTTGGGGTCCGGCACCGGGGGCAGCCAGACCTGAGCCTAGAAGCGGTTGCGGGCCAGCAGGAGCCAGAGGTAGGCCGCGCCCTACCGCAGCAGGCTGAATCGGCGAGGGAAGATTGACACCGCCCTTGCCCCCATCCAGTGCGTATCTGGCCCGACCCCAGCGTCCGGACCGGCACCTGGCGCGGGTTGTCGGCGGGTTGGAAGGTGATGTGCGGCGAGTGGCGCAGGACGGAATGCCAACCCAGGGCCGTGATCTGCTGCCACAAGTCCCGGCAGTCCAGCCCCCCTGTCCCACAGTACGTGCACTGGTGTCCCGGCCGGCCCTGCTGGCTGTCAAGGACAACTAGGGCGGGACATAAGGAATCCAGTGGCTGTGGGACCGGCGGATTATCATCGCAGGCCTGTTGGTTTCCCGCTTCACGGAGCCCCCTGCCATGTCCCGCCACGCGCTGCGCAACGTCGAATTCCAGGCCATGTACCGCCATTTGCGTCGGGATCCCCAGGTCCGTGCCGGCCATCCTGACGACCTCCGTCTCTTCCTGCACGGGGTCGTGTATTTGGTGCGCACGGGCATCCCCTGGCGGGACCTGCCGGCCCGCTTCGGCTCCTGGAACAGCGTCTTCCGCCGCTTCCGCCGCTGGTGCCAAAACGGGGTCTGGGAACGCATGCTGGCGGCCATGGCCGCCAGCACAGGCGGATCTGGCGCAGGTGCATCTGGACTCCACCCATGTGCGTTGCCATGTCAGTGCGGTCGGGGCGGCGGACGGTCCGGCGGCCCAGGGCCTCGGCCGAAGCCGGGGCGGCTTCGGCACCAAGCTGCACGTCCTGGTCGCCGCTGCCGGGCGGCTGTTGCGCGTGCGCCTGACCCCGGGCCAGGCCGGCGACACGCCCTAGGCCCGACCGCTGCTGGAGGGGCTGCGCCCCGGCCATGTGATGGCCGACCGGGCCTACGATGCCGACCACCTGCGGGACTTCATCGTCGCACAGGGGGGCACACCGGTGATTCCGGGTCGCCGCCACCGCAAGGTGCCGATCGAGCACGACCGGGAACTATACCGGGAGCGCAACGTTGTGGAACGCGGCATCGGCTGGCTCAAGCAGTGCCGCCGTCTGGCCACGTGCTTCGAGAAGACGACCGCCAGCTATCTGGGCCTCGTGATGTTCGTGGCTGTGCGCCATTGGCTGCAAAACCCCTTCGCCCGTTAATGTCCACACGCCCTAGTTCGACCTGCATGCCAACCTGCGACGCGACCCCGGCTACTTGGACTGTCCCGGCGGAACAGCCACAGCCCACGACCGAAGTGAGACCGTGGAACGGAGGCACGGCCGGACTGAACGCCTCACCTGCACAATCATAGGGAGGTGCTAACGGCCTTCGAAACGAGATCAACCCCGACCACCTCCGAGCTGCGCAGCGCAGTGCTCCGCCGCACCACCCCGCTCATGCACTTATTACATCACCAATCTGTCCATGGACACCGGAGCCGCCCGCGTGGTTGGGTACCAAGTCGTCCACACAGGCAGTAAGAACAACCTGCACTAGGTGCTGGACGACACCATACTAGGAGGACTGCTGCTGCCTGCGCACCAATCATGCCGCCCACAACTCCGCCCACCGCCCGACTGGAGCCCTTTATGGCATTGTGGCGACTTTGTCAACGTTCTGGCCACCAAGCACACCACAGAACGAGTAAGAAGCATCCACAAGCAAATAACCAAACCACACGCTCACAGATGCAACAACAAAACAAATTTGACAAGCAAATAGATTTTACCAATAAATTGCAACAATTTCAACATCGAGAAACTTCTCGATGTTGAAATCCAGTCCAGAAGATTCAACAGCATCATTGAGCGCGGCTGAGCCTAGGTCAGCATCGTCACTTCCTTTTCCTAAAGCAGCCATCCGTATATGACTAGCGGACTGTCTATCCGTAGTGACTTCAAGGAAAGAGTCAACTTTCTCTCTGAGTTCTTCCAACGTGGGGCGCGCACTTGTAACGGATTCCATCCAATTCAATTCGCGGGATATGGATGCAACCAATTCGTCAACATCACCTGGATCAATGGAAGTTCCATGGTGTTTGGCAAGCAAGGCCACGAAATCAGAAAGTAACTGTTCAGGTACTCCGGTTCGGCTCGCTTGAGGGCCGGGGCCGGGGCGGCG
>CAZMKQ010000274.1:0-2479 GCA_964566955.1 uncultured Caldilineaceae bacterium
CAAGGCGTTCGCCATGCCCAGCTCCACCATGACGCCTTCGTCAGGTGGCCAGCCATTGACGATGGCGACGGTGCCGTCGGATTCCCTGACATCGCGGAAATCGGCTTGCCCCACCCGGTAGGCCCAGCCTTCCTGGCCTCGCTCCTCCTGATTGTTGCGGGAGAAAGGCTCCCAAACCTCCAAGCCTATGGCTTCCAGCGCCTGTACTATCTCCGGCAAGAGGCGCTGTCGTTGCTGTTTCGAGAATCCGTAAGGATTGGCCAAGTACACGGTCTTCATTTGATCTCGCTCCCTCGCTTTGTTGATCTCGATTTATTGCGGGTCTGGTTTGCCTGTTGACGCAGGCTCCCATTGGCATCCTACCTCAGTTTGGCTCATCAACCTGTCGTGCCGAAAAACGTTGATTCCCGCGAGTGTGTCCAGCCGGGTTTACAGAGCGCAAACCCTACTGACGGGTTCCCTGCTTGGCAGGCTGGGCATAGCGCACAAACAGGTAGTCCAACGGATCCTCCGTGAATTGCACGTTGTGGTCAAGGCGTCCATCCTGGGGAAATTCCGCTTGGCAGCCGCTGTCAAACCATAATCGGTCCGGCCGGGCCAGCCAATGGATGTTGTACACCATCGCGATCATGTGCCGGATTTGATTCGACGGGTTGGGCATGCCCCTGTGCCAAAGACGGGCGTCGCGTATGACGAGGCTGCCCTTGGCCGTATTGGCCCTGACCGGCGGCACCTCAGTCCGTCTTTGGGCTTCGGTCTCGGTGTCCACCCGGCGATCGCCGCCGAGGGACAGAAGATGGGTGCCGGGCCACAACTCCGTGCTGCCATTGTCTGCGGTGACATCCACCAGGGACACATTGACGATGAGGGAAGCCGGGGGATGCGCGGTCCGGAGGTTGGGCCATAGGGGCTCCGCGTCCGCGTGCAGCGGTTGCATGGGGCTTCCAGGGCAGTTCGTGTTGCCGTTGTAGAAACGGTTGTACATGCCGTCGCCCAGGATGCCGTGGGTCACTTGGACGGCAAAGGGATTGGCCACAATGTCCCGAAAGACAAACGGGGCCAGCGGAGGCGGTGCCTGTTGCAGGTGTCCGGGCAGGCGTCCGGCGCCGCCCCATTGCTCCGCTGCGATCAAGCGCCGGGAATCGGCCGTCATGCGCGGCAACAAGCGGTCCAGGTGATCAGGGGCGACCACATCCCGCAGGATGACGTATCCGTCACGCAGGACGGCTTGCACGGCCCGTTGCAGATTGGCCGCGGAAAGTTGCCCGGCGGATTGCTCGGCTGAAGACGTTGCGATCTCCACGGACCCGACTCGTTAGTTATGGCGGAAATGACATCATGGCGGATGGAAGCATACACGGCCCGCAAGGTTGTCAGCGCATGCACCGGAGGCGCCTCCGGTGCATGCGGTCCAGTCGGACATGAAGACCGGGGTCAACGCGGACCATCCTGTCCCGACGATCAAGCATCCGGTGAGATCGAGCCCGTACGTCCGACACGCCGCGGTAGCGAGGATGCACCAACCGCAATGGTTGTTGGCACCGCCGGAGCGGCTGGTTGGGTTTGCTTCCCGGGCGCGCCGGCCGACTGGAACGGACAATGCCTGCTCCGGCCTGATGGCCACGGAACGCGGCGGTCCGGCCGGTATTCGGGATGGGTTGCGCGGACGAACCGCGGGGACGGCTAGCCGTCCCCCTGCATCTGCATGGCCTGATTGATGTCGACGGATATGCCGGGCCCCATCGTCGAGGCCAGGGACACGCTCTTGATGAAGGTGCCCTTGACGGTGGTGGGCTTGGCCCGCACCATGGCGGACATGATGGTGGCCATGTTCTCGTGCAGCATGTGCGGTTCGAAACTGGCCTTGCCGATGCCGCAGTGGATGCCGGCGGTGCGGTCCACGCGGTACTCCACGCGGCCCTTCCGGGTTTCGTCGATGATGGCGCCCAGCTGGTCCGCGTTGACAATCGTGCCGGCCTTGGGACTGGGCATCATGCCCCGCGGGCCCAGGATGCGGCCCAGGCGGCCCACCACCCGCATCATGTCCGGGGTGGCCAGGACCACGTCGAAGTCGGTCCAGCCCTGCTGGATGCGCGCAGCCAGTTCCTCGCCGCCCACCTCGTCGGCACCGGCCGCCTCGGCCACCGGAATGCCGTCCGGCCCGGCAAAGACCACGATGCGAACCGTGCGACCCGTGCCGTGGGGCAGGGTCGTGACGCCGCGGATCTGCTCTTCGGACTTGCGGGGATCCAGGGATGTGCTGAGGTGCAGCTCCACCGATTCGTCGAACTTGGCGCTGGCTCGTTCCTTGACGACGCGGATGGCATCTTCGGGGGAATGGGCGGTCTTGCGGTCGAGGTCGGCCGCGGCCTTGCGGTAGCGCTTGCTCTTCTTTGCCATGGTGATTCTCCTGCGGGACTGGGTTGGGTTCGGGTGGGTGGAGGAGGTCAGTCCTCGACCGTAACGCCCATGCTGCGGG
>CAZMKQ010000275.1:0-2477 GCA_964566955.1 uncultured Caldilineaceae bacterium
GACCGGCTCCGTCAATCCCTCAGGCCGAACTAACCGTGGGTACCTGAATAGTTACCCCAGGACAAGGTTCATCGGCACGTTCAACAGGTAGAGGAACGTGACCTTCAGGGAAGTCCAGAAGAACCGGTCCTGCACCAACCTCACGTAGTTGCCGGCACCGACCCAATGGCGGTCGCCGATAATGCTCCATTCCGTCAGGCTGATGCCAAAGGATCCCAGCAACGCGCCGGCCGTGAAGACCGCGAAGCCGATGATCCAGGGGGAGATGAAAAGGTAGCCCTCCAGCGTTCTGCGCCAGTAGAGCTTCCCGCGAACTGTACCGTTCAAGATTCGGATGGAGGTCGCCATCCGGACCCGGCGTGGGGCCGGGTCCGGACCGCGGGGGATTGCCTGTCCTGGTCGGGTAGGCGAACCAATCGTTCTAGGCCAGGATTTCCGAGTCGATCAGGGCGCAGACATCGTCGGCCGCTTCCTGCGGAGTCTTGGTGCCACGCAACATGTTGTCGACCTCGGTGGAGTAAATCGAGAACAGCACCCGGTAGGGATCCTTGGACCGCGGTACAAATGGATCCGGGTTCGTGTGCCGGTAGCCTTCCTTGATCATGGGAATGTCGAGTTCGCCCAGGGGTTCCGTGAACGCACGCGAATCAAACGTGGACCAACGGGTGGGACCATCCGTGAACGCCAGCTTCATGCCGCCGTCGTATGCCTGTTCCCAGGCCTCGAGGCTGCTGCGGAAGACGATCCAGTCGAACGCCTGATCAGGGTTCGGGCTGGCAGAGGAGACCACCGACTGGTCCGTGTCTCCCCAGCAACGGAAGCCCCCGGGTCCCGCCGGCAGGACGACGAAATCCCAGGCAAACGGAAGCCTCTTGTCCGGATGCAGGGCCTGTACGCTGTCGCAGGTGGTGCCGCCGGCCATGCCCATGCGCCCGGTGTTGAAGTTGATGCCCAGTTCGTTGACCATCAACTCGGGGGAGGGGATGATTTCCTTCTCGACCAGGCTCAGCATGTACTCCAGGCCGGAGACGGATTCGGGGGAATTGACCAAGCACTTGGTTACGGCCTCGTCAAAGATGTCGCCACCTGCGGCGCGCAACAGGGCAACATTGCCGGTGCCGCCAATGCCGGCGTAGGCGTACTGGTCCGGAGCTCCGTCCCCGTCGAGATCCTTGGTCAGCTGCTGGCCGATTTCAACGAATGAGTTGAAGTTCCAGGCATCGGCCCCGCCCGACCAATACAGTTCTCCGGGGGTTGGGACGCCCATTTCGGCGAAGAGATCCTTGTTGTAGCGGATCTGATGGGTGCAGGACTTCTGCGGCAGACCGAAAATATCGCCGTTGAACTCGGCGTCACCGGGATAGAGGATGTCGGCGTAGTTGATGCCCGGCTCGGCGGCGTTGATGCGTTCGGTCAAGTTGGCGGCGCCGCCGGCGTCGTGGGTGTTGATCATCAGGGCCGGATGTGCGGTGAACGTGTCCGGTGCCGTGCCGCCCGCGATGTCGATGGGAATCTTGGTGTTGTAGTCGCTCCAGGGCAAGGCGAGGGCGTCAATTTCCACCCCTGGATTGGCGTCCTGGAACAGTCCGGCCAGCGTATCCTCGGTGGCCTGCGAAACTTCATTGCCGTGACGGGCCCATCCAATCACGATGGGTTCCGCCATCGCCTCTTCGGAGGCGCCAGGTGCCACGGTGGGGACGGCACAGGCAGCCAACAGGCTGGCTGCACCCATCGTCCCGGCTAAATTCAAAAACGATCGTCTGGTCAACCTGGCGGTGTTCATCACTCGTATCCTCCTGGACCTGGATGGTATGCGGGTCGTTACCGGCCACCAAAAGGTGTTGGCCCGTAACAGTAATGACGAATCACAATGCAGCCGCGCAATACGCTGAACCATGTCTTGGATTGGTTGTGACGGTCCCCCCTGGGCAACGTGAATTGGTACCGAAAGCAGGAGAGATGGCCGCATTGCCAAGAGACCAACCGCGGCCTCCCTGCCAAGCTGCGCCCCTAGGCCAAGGCAAGCAACACGCGGGCGAGCTCCCCAGAGCCAAAACCCAACCGTGGTGAACAACCTCCAGACTCCGGCGCGCGTTCCGATCAATCAACAGAGGTGCCAGCTGTTCTCGAAAATGGCACGCGAAATGCCAGAGGCCAGGCATGTGCCAAAGGTGTCGGACAGGCCTCCATGGTCGGCGTCTGCATGGACACTTGCGACCAGCTGGGATCCCCTACAATGCAGCCAAGTTGCCTGTGCCGCGCCCGTTGTGGAGCCTTTTCCACACTTGCGGCTCGGCCTCACCTGCACACGATTGCCACCATGGTCCCCTTGCTTCCACCCGGTGCCTCATGACCCTAGTAGTGCAACGAAACTTCATAGTGCCGGAACAGGTACGCGCAGTACCGTCGCCGGCGTTGGGCATGGGCGCGGCGGGCGGCCGCGTTGCGCGCCCGGCGGTAGCCCACGATGGCGAGGG
>CAZMKQ010000276.1:0-2450 GCA_964566955.1 uncultured Caldilineaceae bacterium
CCCCCCCTGTACTGTCGTCAACACATCAAGTACTAACAGTATAATGGGTTGGTACTACTCCTCCTGGCTGAACCGGGTCGAGGCCTGGTTCAGCACCCTGCAGCGCCAGGTCATGGACCGCGGCTCCTTCGACGATGTGGCCGACCTGCAGGCGACCCTGGGCCGCTACGTGCGGGGCCACAACCGCCGGGCCACGCCGCCCCGGTGGAAGGCCAAGGCCGATGCCATCCTGGCCCAGCTCTCCCAGATCCGCAGAACTTATGGGACTGTGCACTAGGGCAGGCTGTTCTCGACACCCCCGTGGCCGAGCACGGTCCGTTCGGCCACCACGCGCACGGCACAACCCAAGTCTGTCCAGCGGTGTTCGGGATCGAGATCGTCCCGGGAGCCGTGGGGGCCGCCCATGAGCGTGTGGGGCACGCCCCGGTCCGCGTCGAACGAGGCGCGCACCGTCTTGCCGTCGATGGCGCAGGTCTCTGTCGGCTTCGCGTTTGCATCCGTCGCGCACGCCGCCGGACCAGTCGCACCACCAAGGGCTGCAGCTCCGCCAGCAGATCCGTGTTCCGACTGTCGCCGACGGTGGTGGGCCTGTACGGTTCCTATCACCTGAATGTGGCCTCCGGCCCGGCCATGGCCCTGGTGGCGACGGCCATCTTCGCGGTGGCCTACTCAGTGGCGGGACCTTTGGTGTGCTGCGGAACTCAGCCGGCTGCGGTGCCGGCGGGTTGGACCAGGGGTAGTCGCACGGTCATTTCCGTGAACTCGCCCGGCTCGGACTCGACCTCGATGGTGCCTCCGTGGCCCCGCACGATGTCGCTGGACAGGGCCAGGCCCAGGCCGGTCCCCTCGTTGGTCGGTTTCGTGGTGAAGAAGGGGTTGAAAATTTTCTCCTTCACCTCGTCGGGCATGCCGGTGCCGTTGTCGTGCATCCGAACGGCGATGCGGTCTCCCTCCAGCCAAGTGGATACCTTGAGCGTCGGCATGTAGGTCTGATTGGTCGACTGCGCCTCCACGCGGCGCAAATTGGTCGCGTGGCAGGCATTGCTGACCATGTTCAGGAACACGCGGCCCAAGTTCTGTGGGACAACCTCCACTTCCGGCAGATCCGGTTTGAGGTCCATCTCCATGTGGAGTTGGAAGTCGGGATCCTTGGCCCGCGCACTGTGGAAGGCCAAGCGCGTGTGCTCGTCCACAATGTTGTTGATGTCGATTTTGACCCACTCGCCGGTGTCGCGGCCCATGCGCAGCATGCTTTCCACGATCCCGTTGGCCCGGTCCGCGTGCTGCCGAATGCGCTTCAGGTTGTCGGTCAGGTCATCGTTGATTTCCTTCAGGTAGCCGGGACGATCATCCTCTTCGGGAACCTCCGCGTCCGTCAGCAGATCCTGAAGTTCCTCCTGCATCTCGTCCAGCAGCTCCTCGGAGACCTCGGAGAAGTTCTTGACGAAGTTCAGGGGGTTGCGGATTTCGTGGGCCACGCCGGCGGTCAGTTCACCCAGGGCTGCCAGCTTCTCCTGCGTGATGACCTGGTCCTGCGCCTTTTCCAGTTCGGCCAGCACCTGTTCCAGCTGGTCGTTCTTGCCCTGCAGTTCCTCGGCCAGCTTCTCCACCAGGTTCAGCCGCTGCACCTCCAGGGCGTGGCGGCGAAAGACCTCGAGGGCGGCGGCCATGTCGGCAATCTCGTCGGCCCCGCTGATGTCCACTTCGCCCTCCAGGTCGCCGTCGGCCATGCGGCGCATGCGCCGCGACAGGATCGCCAGTCGCCGCAGCAGGAGCCGGCCCACGAACAGCCAGGCGATCAGCAGGGCGCCCACGATGCTGACGACGATCAACACCAGCAGGAGTGTGCGGCCGGTGGCAATGGCGAGGGTCGACATGGCGCTGGCCGTGCGGGCCTGGCTGCCCCTGTCCAGTACCAGGTCCTCCACCGCCGACAGGAGGGCCACGCCCAATTCCTGGTTCGTTTCCAGCAGGGCCGCCTGGCGGTTGTCGCTCCCAATGATTTCGGCCACGAGGGCAAAGCCGGTGTCCTCGCCCAGGGCCAGCTCGAACAGCCTGTCGAACATGGGCGACACCTGCAGGCTGATCGGATCGCTCTGGCCCAGGGCCTGCAGGCTGCGGTCAATGCGCCGCCGGGTGGCTTCTGAGCGCTCCCGCAACGGCTCCAGCCTGGCCGCCTCGGTGACGGCGAAGGCGTTGGCCAGGTCCTGGATGGCCAGGCTCGCGTTGGACTGGAGGTTGGTCAGGTGCCGGTACCGGGTAATCTGAATCTCGTTCAGATGCAAATCGCGCGATGCGGGCGGGGCGTTCAGGGCGCGGTAGCCGGTTAGGAGAAAGAACAGTTGATCGTCGAGGGCTTCCACCAGGGCGGATTCGAGGCCGACTTGGAGGCTGGCCAAGTCGGCCTTGTCCACATCGGCCCGTTCCAGAAGCAGAAACCGGTCGTCCAC
>CAZMKQ010000277.1:0-2389 GCA_964566955.1 uncultured Caldilineaceae bacterium
CGGGCCCGCCGTGATGGGCATTTTCCGACGCGCCGCCTTGAACATGGTGCGCACGCTTCAACAGAATCTTAGCGCGGATGTATCCATTGGCCTGCTGCGCGACCGGATTGGGCGCCACCCCTGGATCCTGGCCGCCGCCCTGCCCTAATCGCGACTTTGCGTTTACCCTGCAATACGAGGCGTGCATCAGGTGCCAATACCGTCATTGTCAGTTCTCACTTTTGGGTTGGAATGGTCGATCATCGGTTGTCAGATGGCGATGGAGTGTGGTGCGCGACACACCGGCGATGCGGGATTGCCGCTTGCCTGGAAGCGACCGTGGTTGGCCCCGTTGGGTGCCGACCGGGCCACCGCGTCGGCGATCCGATCCAGATCCTCGACGGCCTTTTGCTGGACGTACTCGAACTGCCGGCCGGTGTCGGGGTGCACGAACAGTCCGCCTCCTCAACTCGCGGGCCAGTACAGCTTGACGCGCAGGCCCGGCCCGCCGGGCGGCGGATAGGCCAGCGCCCGGTGGAAGGTATTGTTGCGCGCGCCCAGGGGATCGGGATCCGCGTTGAAGTAGTACGCATCTGCAATCCGCACTTGGAACTTGCGCTCCAGGTGCCGGCGCAGCAACAGGTAGTCCAGTCGGTCGCCGCGGTTCAGGCCCTGCCACTGCTTGTACAGAAACGATCCGTCAACGAACCAGGCGGCGCTGTCGGACATATGGGCTGTCTACCTACTGGAGCATCGGAACAAGCTGGCGTCCGCGTGCCGGGGCCATGCCCCAGGGCAAACGCAAAGTCGCGATCAGGCCAGGATGGAGACCAGAATCCATGGGCGATGTCCGATCTGGTCGTGCAGTAGCCCGATGGATAAATCCGGTCTAAAATTCTACTGAACTGTACATATTATGTTCAATAAAATTGTCATAAGACACCTATATCATCGGTAATATTCTCTTGAACATGCGTTATATGTGTGGAATTATCTTGATATTCAGATCGATCGATTCGTACAGAATGGATCAAGTCAAGGCCGCGGGACTGGACCCGAACAGCCCCGATTCACCCTCCCCACGCGACTTTGCGTTTACCCTGGGCCATGCCCCGTGTTGTCCAGCCACTGGTTGCCTCTTCAGGCGAAGCCCCGGCAGCGTGGTTGTCGAACGGGCTCTTGATCATGGTCAACCTACACTGTGCAGAGCGGTCGATGGAAATCTCACGGACCTTCACTTCGGTTTCAGTCGCTCAAGCAACTCCTGTGCCCACTTCGTCCGCTCCTTGCGCAACGCCTGTACCTCGGGCGACTCCTGTACCGGCCGTTTTTTCATCTCAAGTTCATCGTTTCTGAGCTCCGACAAAAAATAGCCGAGGGTTTTCTTTGCTTCCGGCCAGTCGTCAACGGCTTGCCCCACCTGGTCGACAGCTCGTTCGACGACCTCGATGAATGCGACACCCCTGAACCTGAACCTGATTAGCGGATCCAGGCGTAGTCCCAGGACCTGGCGCGCGTGGCTTCCGACAAGATCGCTTCGGATCGCGAAATTGATGAGACGTTGAGCGCATCCATGCACATAGGCAGAGGCTTCTGCCTTGGTTTTGGGATACCAGGAAATGAGCTCAAGGCAAGTGCCGTGCACCTCTGGTCCTACAATCCGCGTGGCAACGTCAATGTGCAGCCCTTCCGCCAAAGCCTCGACAACAATCTCCTGTTGATTTGTGTTGTCTGCGCTGGAGACGGAGTCCAGCAGTTTGATGCGCTGAACTCCGTCCGCTTCCGTGCTGCCGCGAATCGGATTGAAGAGATCCACAAAATGACGTTTGGCTGACACATTCCCTGCTGCCAAGCGGAACAGAAGACAAGCTCCATCCTCAAAGGTATCGGCCTTGAATGCAATTTTGGCAAGGGTTGGAGCGAGGTGGCGATTCCATGTGGCGAATGGCGGAAGAGCTTCGCCTTCGATGAGAGAGCGCTTCAACAGGTCCGCAACGGCACCTGTGTCCACCTCGGCCAGATGCAATAGGACTTCGCCGATTGTGATCAACTCGATATCGAGGGGTTCTTCCCTCTTCAGCAACCTGTCGATGGGGCCTCCGAGACGGCATACGTGCCTCACGACATCCTTGGAAACTTCAAGGGCGTTCAAGAGCTTGAGCCGATTGGCTGCTTGGACACAGAGGTTTCGGCGGCCAGCAGACGTGTTGAAGGTGGAACAGTCGGTCAGCACCTTGTCCCAGGTGTCTCGACTCCACTCGTCCCATTGTTGTCCGGCCAGACCCATCGCGATGGGACTGAAATCCAGCAGAACATATTTGCCTGCGCCAAGCCGCCTGGCAACGCCCTTGCGGGTTATACCAACCAAGTATACTAGCGGCGTTTAGTGATTGCACCCGGTTGCAAGGGG
>CAZMKQ010000278.1:0-2375 GCA_964566955.1 uncultured Caldilineaceae bacterium
ACATCTCCGGCGCTTCCCGGTCCTCCGGGAACAGCGCCATCTGCTGCAGGCCCTGTCAGTGCCGGGTGAATAATCCCCAATAGTGCCAAAGTAAAAGTACCCAGTTTGATGGCTGAGGATTCGGTTCCGGGGGGCATGCCCCCCGGAACCGGGCTCGGCCAAAATCGCCACCTGGACACAATCCGACGGAGGTGTATGTCCGGTGGTCAAGCTGAGGTTGATCGTCATGATTCATGATTTGAGAAGACAGGGCCTTTCGGTCAGCGCGATCGCGCGCAGGACGGGCCTGAACCGCAGGACGGTTCGTAAATATCTGGCCAGGGGACTTGAAGCCCCGGCCTACGGTCCACGGGCCCCGCGGCCACGCCGCCTGGGGCCCTACGAGGACTATCTGCGCAAGCGGATCGGCGCCTGCGCAGGGCTATCGGCACGACGGCTGCACCGCGAGATCCGGAGTCTCGGCTATCCCGGCGGCTACTCGGCGGTGACCGATTTTCTGCGCGGTATCCGTCCGCCCCGGCCGCATCCGTTCGAATGCCGGTTCGAGACCGCCCCGGGGAAGCAGGCGCAGATGGATTTTGCCGAGTTCCTGGTTGTATTCAGCGATGAGCCTGCTGTGCGCCGGCGGGTCTGGCTGTTCTCGTTCGTCCTTGGGCACAGCCGCTGGCTGTGGGGACGGTTCTGCGCCAGCCAGAAGCTGGAAACCGTGTTGCGCTGCCATGTGGAAGCCTTCGAGGCCTGCGGCGGGGCCACCGCCGAGGTACTGTACGACCGCATGAAGACGGCCGTACTGGGAGAACAGGAAGACGGAACCGTGGTCTACAACCCGTCCCTGGTTGCGCTGTTGCGGCACTATGGCTCGGCTCCGCGGGCCTGCCGGGCCTATCGGGCAAAGACCAAGGGCAAGGTGGAGAGGCCCTTTCGCTATATCCGCCAGGACTTCTTTCTCGACCGGTCGTTCCGGAACCTGGAGGATCTCAACGTCCAGTTCGATGCCTGGCGCAGCGGTATTGCCAACGAGCGGGTCCATGGGACCACCAACCGGGTGGTCCGGGAATCATTTGCCGAGGAGCGGCCACACCTGCATCCCCTGCCGGCGCACCCCTACGATGCGGTGCTGACCGTGGAGCGCCGGGTCAGCCATGAGGGGATGGTCTCGGTAAACGGCAACCTGTATTCGGTGCCGGAGCGGACGCGCAAGCGGGTCCTCGAGGTCCAGAATCATCCCAGGGATATCCGGATCTTCGAGGATGGCCGGCTCATTGCCCGCCACCCGGTGCTGCAGGGCAAGAACCAGCGCCTGGTGGACCCGAGCCATCGCAAGAAGCCGCCATCCGCCCAGCATCACGACCACATGCCGCCAACCGTACGGTCATCACTCGAGGCCCCCGTGACCCGGCGCCCCCTGGCCTTCTATGACGCCGTGGCGCGCCGTCTGGCGACTGCGGGGACATACCGATGACCGCCGTCAGCACGCGGATCAGGGACAGCCTGGTGGGCCTGCGCATGCCGCGGGCGCTGGAAGTGCTGGATCATATCCTCAAGCGCCTGGAGCAGGGCGAGATCACGGCGGTCGACGCCATCGACGAACTGCTGCTCGAGGAATACTCCTCGCGCGAGGGCCGTCGGGTTGCCGTGACCCTGAACACGGCGCGCCTGACCCCGATCAAGACCCTGGAGAGCTTCGACTTCACCTTCCAGCCTTCCCTGGACCGAAACCGGGTCATGGCGCTGGCGCAGCTCGAGTTCATCGACCGTGCCGAGGCGGTCCATCTGTTAGGGCCGCCCGGCACCGGCAAGAGTCATCTGGCCACCGCCCTGGGGGTGGCCGCGGTCAAGGCGGGCAAGAGCGTCTACCGGGCCACCCTGGCCGAGCTGATCGAGGCCCTGATCAAGGCCGAGCGGGAGGGGCGGTTGGCGGACAAACTCCGCTTCTATGGCCGCACGGCCTTGCTGATCGTCGATGAGATCGGATATCTGCCGATTACCGGCGGCGGCGCCAACCTGTTCTTCCAGCTCGTCAATGCCCGATACGAAAAGGGCGCCATGATTCTGACTTCCAACCGCGGCTTTGCGGAATGGGGCGAGATCTTTGCCGATCCCGTCGTTGCCACCGCGCTGCTCGACAGGCTGTTGCATCATGCCGTCGTGATCCAGATCGAAGGGGCAAGCTACCGGCTGCGACAGCATGCCGAGCTCATCCCCGAACACATCCGGGCGAATGCGCCCATCTCACCACCGTCGCCGCCGTCAAGAAAACGCGGCCGGTCCGCCAAAAGGAGGAATAACGACGCTTAATCTGGCTCGTCACCAGAAACTCGAAACTGGGTATTTTTACCTTGGCACTATTGGGTATTTTTACTTTGGCATTGACA
>CAZMKQ010000279.1:0-2341 GCA_964566955.1 uncultured Caldilineaceae bacterium
CTGAGGGGATCCGAACACCGCGATTCTACCTTTCAATGCTTCGTTGCACTACTAGTCCCCTCCGGTCACTTTGCGATCGATGACCGTGTCGGGCGCAAGGACCGCCGCGTCAACCACGGATGCCGGCCCGGTTGCCGGCTGCAAAACAACGAAGTGGCTCAGGCCCAACAGATCCACGGGCGATTGCGACAACCGCATCATTGCCTGCGGCAGGCTGGCCGGGAGCCACGGCAAGGCATCGCCAAGCGCGTCCAAGGCGGGAGGCACGATTTGCCAAGTGGCGATCCGCAGGGGCAGGTTGGACCACAACCTGCGCAGGTCGCGCCGGTTGTAGGTCCGTACGTGTGGAGCAAGGATGTCCCGGTATTGCCGCGGCAGATAATTGATGAACGGAATGTTGCCGAAGTAGTAGTGGCCGTGCCACCAGCAGCCGTGGGTCTCGAACGGGAACCAGCGATTGGGTACGAACAGGACAATGTATCCGTCGGGCCTCACCACGCGGGCCATCTCGTCCATCGCCCGGCCATCATCATCCACGTGTTCCAGCACTTCATGGCTGAAAACCACGTCGAAGTGTTGACTCGGAAACGGCAGCTTCTCGCACTGGGACAGGACGCAGGCCAGGTCTGCTTGACTTGCGCGGGCCTGCTTCAGATAGGACGGCTCGATGTCCAGCGCGTCAATGCAGTGGAAGTATGGGCTCATGTGTTTTGCGTATGCGCCGACTCCGCAGCCGTTGACCAGCAACCGCCGGCGCGGCCGGCCGGCATCAAGATCCAGGGCATCGACGACCAAGTCGAGCCTGCGTTGCTGGCCGACACCCCAAACCAAACTCGGAATCCCCCTTTTGGAGGCTAGTTCACGGCTCAAGATCGATGCTCGTCGGCCGGGGTTGGTTTGCGGCCATGGTGGATCGAAATGGTGTTCGCCATGCACGTGGCGAAAGCCGTCTGCTTCAGGCCCGTTTCCCTCAGCATGCTCAGCATCTCGAACGGAGACTCGTACACCTGGGTGCTTGAGGGCAAATAGGAGTAGGCAGTGGTGGACCCCGAGAGCAGGTGGCCCAGACGGGGCACCACCGAAAACATGAAGAGCTTGTAGGCTCTGCCCAGCCACGTGAATTCGGGAGGCACGATCTCCAGGAACACAAGCCGGCCGCCCGGTTTCAACAATCGCACCTGCTCCCGCACGGCCGCCGCGGGATCCGGAAGATTCCGCATCAGGAATGCAGAGACCACGACATCGAAGTGGTTGTCCGGCAACGGCAGCTGGAGGGCATCCGCCTGGAAAAACCGTATGGGTGCAGCTCCGGGTTTGGCTTGGGCCTGGGACATCATCTCCATTGATACGTCGGATGCCCAGATGTCGAGTCCTGAGGCGGCCCGTCCAAAGGCCAGTGCCAGTTCGCCGGTTCCGGTTCCCAGGTCAAGTATTCGCTGGCCCGGTTCGGGATGACAAAGGTCAACGACGCGCCGGCGCCAATCCCGATCCCGGCCCCCGGTCATGATCGCGTTCATCAGATCATACCTGTCCGCGATCGCCGAGAACATGGCACCCATGTCCTCCGCGCGTCGCTGGTGCAGTGTCTGGATCGGGTCGGTGTCGCGGCCTGACTCGCTCGGCGAGGGCCACCTGCGATTCCCGACCGTCGGCAAAGTCCGTTCCGTCATTGTGCGCATCCGGCCGGTACCGACTGGTCAATCAGGTGCCTGAGGTTGCAGTTCAAGAACAGCGGACAATACACGCTTGACTCCCTGCGCGTCATGGTTTGGTGCGCACAGGTCGGCCGCAGCCAGGAGTTCGGGGTTGGAGTTCGACATGGCAATACCGATGCCTGACCGGGATACCATGGTCAGGTCGTTGGTTTCATCGCCCAACGCCATGCAACGGGCCAGATCCAGGTTCCATTGCTCCAGCAGCCAGGCGGCTCCCACGGACTTGTCCGCCCAGACCGCGTCCTCAAACTGCACTACATCATAGTCGTCGGACATCCAAAGGCATGTACCTGGCGGCACCGAAGTGCGAACCCGGTTCGCCTCGTTGGACGACAGATGGCTTCTGGGACAAAACACCTTGAAGGCTTCTGCGTGGATGGCATTTGGATCAGCGGCGATCGCGTCGCTCCAACGACCAAGTGGTTTCGGGGCGTACAACCGATCGTCAATCTCCAGGCCAATCCAGGCGTTCGGATTCGTCCGCCTGAGGCATTCGATTGCAGACTTGGTCAGATCGCTGGACATCGGCCGGGCATACTTGACATCGCCCAGATGTTCAATCCAGGTACCGTTGTACGTCTAATGTGGAATTACACGGCCACGGTGAAGGTCTGGACATCAATCCC
>CAZMKQ010000280.1:0-2338 GCA_964566955.1 uncultured Caldilineaceae bacterium
CGTCCCAGACCCAGCCGTCAATGCCCGGCTCCTTCGCCCAGGCTCCCCAGATGCGGGCCATCTCCGCGCCCTTCATGTTCTTCTGCCACGCCCACCACAGCTGTCCCGTGCGCGGATCCAGGGCCACGGCCACGTAGAGGTAGGACCAGCCGATCTGGACCGCCTGGGACACCGGCACCCCGCGCGGCGCCCACACCTGGCGCACCTGGCCGCGCAGGCCCACGCGCATCTCGTCCCCCCACACGATCCCCTGTCCCGCCTTCAGGCCGACCGCGGCCAGGTGTTCCCCGAGCCCCCCTTTTTCCAGGCCGCCTGGGCCTGGGGGTCGGCCTGTGTGTGCCGGGGCCGCGGTCTCTTCAGCCGGATCCCCAGCCGCGGCAGCAGGGTGTACATGCTGCCCACCGTATAGACCACCCCGAACCGGTCCTCGATCCAGTCCCGCACCGCCTGCGCTGTCGCAAACTGCCCCGTGGCCGCGGCCGCCACCACCGCCGCCTGCTGTGCCGGGGTCAGGTAGGAGGGCTTGCCCACGCCGCCCTTGCGCCGGCGGCACACCTCGGCCAGGCCCCCCTCCCGGTACCACTTCAGCCACAGCTGGACCGTGCTGCGCTGGACCCCCAGGGCCGCGGCCACGGTCGTGGGCGTCCAGCCGGCCTCGGGCTGGCGCAGCAGCCACAGCGCATGCAGCCGCGTGCGCACGGCCCCCTCGCCCTCGGCCAGGTAGCGTTGCCGCAGGGCGGCGGCCGTGTCTTCGTCGGCCCAGGGAATGACGGCGGGACGGGCCATGGGACAGGCTCCGATGACAGGCATGGGGACAGGTCATCCTACCCTAAGTCTATCTGTCATGCTGGATTGGTATAATTCCACATTAGACGTGTGATGGTTCAACAGGTCCATGCACTGTGTGCGAGGACGGTTTGACGAGCCGTTGTCTCAACTGAATCCGACATGGATTAGTCGGCTGTGATTTGCATACTGCGGCGCTGCCTTCGGGCGAACCGGTGCAGCGTGAAGGAGTTCACCGTGGCACCGACTGCCACGCCGATTCCTAGGGGCAGCGTCTTCGCCAGAATTTGTCTGGCAGGTTCCTTCCATGCCGCGGAGACCCCAATCTTCACCAGGAAGCGATTCAAGATTTTGGTGGCGGTAGACGGTGACTGAGGCAGCAGGGATCCCAGATTTTGGGCGAGGACTTCTCCGCCCTTGTTGACCCACTCATAATCCAAGGTTCCTGCTCCCAGCAATTCGGCGTCTACCTCCGAGTAGGTCATGCCATACAGATGCAGGACTTCTATCTGCAAACACCACATCTGGTACCGAATCAGGTCCATTTCGGGCCATGTTGCGGCCATGCCCAAGACGAACTGGGCTACAGTGCCGACACCCGGCATAGTGCCTGGCATCGCGAACAACCCGCCGATGGCTGCACAGAACCGTGCCCGTTTGGCGATGATTGCCGTGACCAAGTCGGCTCGCGATGTGTCTGCCACAAGTTGTTCTTCCAGCGCGCACCGGAGTCGTTTTCCTTCCTCCGATTCGGCTCTGGCAACTGCGTCAGCCTTGTTATCGGGCATTCGTCCCAGATTGACCCTCAGGTAGCTCACCGTATCTTCTGTTTTTTCCAAGAGCTCAGCCAGCTTGTTCAGGATACGGTTTGCCGGTGTTGGACCATGCGCGTCCGAGGTGGTTTCATCGGCAGACCTGAGCGGGCCCGGCCAAATCTGAAAGTTTGGTTTGGACCGACTGGACAGTCCTGATTGCTTGGCGAGGCCGGCTTGAAGTGAGTTGCTAGGAATCGCCGGCGTAGCGGTACCAGGTGCTCGTCCCGGATCCTTGGCCCGGGCCAAGGATCCGGATTTGTTGTTATATCTGTCGAATTGAGAGCTTCGCCTGTTGTGGTCTTCGAAGTCCACTCTGCTGTCGGTTGGGGGTCGGCCGTTCCGGGGCCGGTTTGCTAACCCGTCCAGGCCCGTTTCCAGATACCGGTCCCGCCAGATCGCGACCGTATTGGCACTCACACCGACCGTGGCACCTACGGCCGCCAGCGTCTGCCCCGCTGCCAATCCCAGCAGCATCCGGGCTCGCTGTACTTGCCATTTAGGCAGAGCCTTGGACCGTACCCAGCACTCTAGGATTGGTCGGTCCGTTTCCTGTAAAGTCAAACCGCGGGGTCGTGCCATGATCGCCTGTTTGTGCCTGTGGGGATGCCATACATCCTCTATCGTACAGTACGTCTAATGTGGAATTACACGGCCACGGTGAAGGTCCGGACATCAATCCCGACCTGACGGCGGAGCAGGAGCCTGAGGGCATGGCTGGTCATCTTGGCCGCGACATG
>CAZMKQ010000281.1:0-2279 GCA_964566955.1 uncultured Caldilineaceae bacterium
TAACGATCCATCCGTTCGACGATGGAAATGGACGCATCGCCCGCGCGATAGCGGATATGGCTCTTGCACGGTCAGAGATGATCCGGCAACGTTTTTACAGCATGTCTTCACAAATAATGACCGAACGTAAGGACTACTACCATGTTCTCGAATGGACGCAGAAGGGCGACATGGATGTTACGCGCTGGCAGGAGTGGTTCCTTGGATGCCTGTGCCGGGCAATCGGAGGCAGTGCGGTAACCCTAGACGCGGTCATGATCAAGGCAAGGTTCTGGGACCGGTTCGCCAAAGAGCCCCTCAATAGCCGGCAAATAAAAGTCATGAACAAGTTGCTCGATGGTTTCGAGGGCAAATTGACCAGCTCAAAATGGGCCAGAATCGCGAAATGCTCACAGGACACGGCGTCCCGTGACATCAAGGATCTGATTGAACGCGGCGCCCTCAAGAAGAACCCTGGCGGAGGACGCAGTACGAGTTACTCGATCGTAGAGCAACAGCTTCCATGAGCCGTCATCCGGGCTCGGGGTACCCGGCTCATGGCCTGCCCGATTCCATGGGGCAGGGGGCCCCAGATCGGCGATCGTGCGCTGCCTCCGGCATCGTGAGTTTCATGGTTGACATGCAGTGCCACTTATAAAGTGCTCGTGGGTTGGATTGCGAAGCCGGAGCGTTTGTTTGAAAAACGCCCACGGCATGAACGATAATCGCCCAGATCATGAGCGTTTTTACATACACCCCACGATTCGCCGGCGGACTGCTCCGCAAGGCGCTTGCTGTTTCCCCGGTCGTCATCCTCATGGGTGCCCGGCAGACCGGCAAGAGCACACTGGTGCAACACGAACCCTCACTGACAGATCATCTGTACCTCACCCTCGACGACCCCGGGGTTCGCGAACAGGCGCGCCTGGCGCCGGAAGATCTCCTTCGCAGTGCCCCGCACCTGGTACTGGACGAGGTGCAAAGGGAACCCGACCTGCTGCTAGCCGTGAAGCGCATCGTGGATGCCGACAGGCCGCGCAAGCACGGTCGTTTCGTTCTCACAGGATCGGCCAACCTGCACTTGATGCGGCGGGTTTCGGAATCCTTGGCGGGGCGGGCGACTTACGTCAATCTCTGGCCACTCGCGCGACGGGAACGGCTTGGCCGGGGTGAGCCCGGCATCTGGTCGGCGCTGCTGTCCTCACCGGCAAAGGAGTGGGCCACAATCATTGAAGGCGAGGCGGAGGTGTCCGCGGACTGGCGCGAATCGGTACGCGAAAGCGGCTATCCGATCCCCGCCCTGGAGTTGCCGGATCCAGAGGCCCGCGCCCTCTGGTTTGACGACTATGTTCGCACTTATCTGGAACGCGATCTTCAGGTGCTGTCGGCGGTCGGTGATCTTGTTGATTTCCGGCGCCTGATGCGCGCAGCCAGCCACCGTCTCGGCGGCCTGGTGAACCAGGCAGAAATTGCCCGTGACACCCGAATTCCCCGGGCCACCGTGCAGCGCCACCTCAACCTGCTCGAAACCTCCTTCCAGACGTTTCGGCTGCCAGCGTATTCAGTCAACCGGACAAAGCGCCTGATAAAGAGCCCCAAGCTCTATTGGAGCGACCCGGCGCTGGCGCTTTGGCTGAGCGGCGCCAACGAGTTGACGGGAGCCCATCTGGAGAACCTGGTGCTCGTAGACCTTCTGGTCTGGCGCGAGGGCCAGACTCCCGCCCCAGAGGTGCTCTATTGGCGCACCACGACGGATCGTGAAGTGGACTTCGTGATCGAATCCGGCAACCGCTTGCTGGCCATCGAGGTCAAGGCTGCGGCGCCGCGATACGCGGACACCACAGGACTGCGTCTGTTCCGGGAGGAGTACGGGGACCTGTTCGCTGGTGGCCTGTTGCTGCATGGCGGGGACGAGGTCCTGCAAATGAGCGAGGGAATCCTTGCCGCGCCCTGGTGGCGAATCCTGTAACAGGCACCGGTGGAGCGATGCGGGCGACTGTCAATTCCCTTATAAGAAATAGCTGATTTTTGCAGGTGGTGATTCCTGGAAATCATGGAACCAGGTTACAGCAGGGCCGCCACCCGGCGCGCCACCTCCGGAGCCAGTTCCCGTTCGAACCAGGGATTTTGCTTCAACCAGCCGTTGTTGCGGGGGCTGGGATGCGGCAGGGGGATCACCCCGGGCAGGTACTCCCGCCAGCAGCGCACGGTTTCCGTCAGGGATTCCTTCCGCCTGCCGTGCAGGTGGTAGCGGTGGGCATGGGCCCCGATGGCCAGGACCAGTTCGATCCGCCCGAGCA
>CAZMKQ010000282.1:0-2238 GCA_964566955.1 uncultured Caldilineaceae bacterium
TGACCGACCTGCCTGTCGACACACAAGTAATACAAACATGATGGATTGGTATGAGTATAGTCAGGCATCCGAACCCGCTTACACAAGGTTGTAGAATGGCTTCAAGGCTGTCCCGATGTCCCCGGCAGATGGGCAGATCAATTCTCCCGCGAGGGTGTCCGCGTTGATGGAAGAAGATTCATGCCTGAAGCACGACTCCCCCCTCTGCACCCCAGCAATGCCGACTTTGCCGCCATTCGCCGCCGGGGCGGCTTCTATGTGGACAAGACCGGTTTGTTCCGGGACCTGCTTGAGTCGGATCCAAGCCCCCTGCCCAGTCCACCGCTGACCAGCAGCCACCAGTTTCTGGCGCGTCCGCGGCGGTTCGGCAAGACTCTGTTGATTAGTACGCTGGAGGCCTGGTTCCAGGGGTTGCCGCCGGGCCACAGGACCAATCCCGAAGGCGACACCGAGCCCCTGGAGGGTCTGCCCGGAAGCTGGACATCGCCGCCGTGGCTGTGGGCGGGTCTTGACGCACAGGACTGGCACGGGGTCCACGGCTGGCACCCTGTGATTCGCCTGGATTTGTCCCAACTGGGCAACCCCGACCCCGCCGGCACGCGCGCCGCCCTGCGCGACTACATGGAAGACCTGGTATGGCAGTGGACTGACCGCGATGCGCCTTGGCGATCGGCGTGGCCAGCCTCCTTGCTGGCTTCGGGACCCGAGCGGATCCTGCGAAACCTGATCCGGCGCCTGGAGCGTGCCTACGGTCGTCAGCCTGTGGTACTGGTGGGCGAATACGACGCACCCCTTGTCAACCACATCGGGACCGACCGTTCCCTGGAACCCGCGGTCGCGGAACTCCGTGAATTCATCCGCGTGCTGAAGGACGACGAGGGCCTGCTCTACGGCGTGTTTGCGACGGGTATCACACGCTTCGCGCGCCACCACCTGTTCTCCGCGGCCAACAACTTCACCGACATCTCCGACCATCCCGACTATGGAGCCCTCTGTGGTTTCACGGAGGAGGAGGTGGCGCGGGACCTGGAGCCCTATCGGGAGGCCCTGACGGAACTGGAGCCGCGCCTGCGCGACCGCGCCATCCTTGCCGACTGGCGCACGCGCTACAACGGCTACCGCTTTTCGCGACTGCCCTCGGCCCCCCGCGTCTACAACCCCTTCACCCTGACCAATGGGCTGGCTGCGGTGCTGTCGATACCGGATCTGCGCCGCGAGGCGGCGGCCGGTATCTGGCCCTCCGCCTGGAGCGAGTCCGGGCATCCGGGTCTCATCGCACGTCTCGCCGCCGACACCCGCCAGGTATTGCCGGCCGGCGGACCGGCGGAGGCCGGGGATGCACAGGCCGCCGCCGGGATGGGCGACTTGGCCCATCCGAACTACGCCACCCTGATGCTGGAAACCGGCTACTACACCTGGTACGGGGGCGGGGACGCCGCCCCCGCCTACCTGAACTTCCCCAACCTGGAAGTGGCCGAGTCGTGGACCCGCGACATCCTGGACCGGGGGCGGTACCCGTCCGACCGGCACGCACAGCTGGTCCCCGACCTGAAGGCGGCCCTGGCGGCCGGGGACGTGCAGGGTGCCTTCCGCCAACGCCTGGAGGCCTACCTGTTCCACTTCTCGTTTCACAATCTGCGGAGCGAGGACACCTTCCGCACCCTGCTGCAGTCCCTGCTGCTGCAAATGGGATGGCCCACGCAGTCGGAGAAGTCCACGCTGGGAGGACGCGCCGACCATGAAATCCAATCGGGCCACCGGATGCATGTCTTCGAGGTGAAGTACAACCGGTCCCTCGACGCGGCCCGTCGGCAGATTCAGGACCGGCAGTACGGACGTGAACATCTGGGGAGCGGTTTGGAAGTGGTGGCCGTCTCCCTGAACCTCCGCCGCAACCAGGACGACATCGCCCTGGAGTGCGCAACGGACGCCTTGGCCACACTGCTGGGCCCCTACTTGGGTCCAGGATGACGGCGTCGCCGTTCACTACGCGGCTCCCAGCCCAAAGTATGCAAGTTGCCTGAATAAATTACCCGGCTGAGCAGGAAGCTCGCGCCTCGTAACTTAGAAAAGGACTCCAGCAAGCCCGAACGAACTTAGGCCACACCGCGGCCGTCCGCTTCCCCAAATCGGCCATTGGCACCGGTGCAGAAGAAGAAGTTTCAATGGGTCCCGAACGCATCTCGTAACTGTTCAGGTACTCCGGTTCGGCTCGCTTGAGGGCCGGGGCCGGGGCGG
>CAZMKQ010000283.1:0-2110 GCA_964566955.1 uncultured Caldilineaceae bacterium
CCGGCAGACCGCGGTGCCGATGCCGCCGATGCCGCCGGTGACGAGTGCGATGCGATTTGACATGTTGTTGTTCCGGTTATTGGGTCAAAATGCTTGCTGCAATGCAGCATTGCGCACCGCACGATAATCCCACCCGGGAAGCCCTGTCAAGCCCCTTTCAGATCCATTCGCACCCGGGGATCCGGGGCGGTTCCATCGCCGGTACCGCCACACCTCCCTGTGTGGCAACAGGACCTGCAGCGCCTGAACCGCACCCGCAACCGTGTGGAACGGGAGTCGGCGTCCGAGGGCGATGGCAGGGGAACTACCTGCATGCGGGAGCGGGCTACAACAGCGCATCCGCTTTATGGAATTAGACCTTTGTTGGTCAGACCATTGTCGGTTAGACCTATGTTGGGTGTGAGGGAAATCGGGCATCGGATAGACTGATTTGGAGGTCTCTCCTTCCGGCCCGGCGACAATCATCAATAGGCCCCGCCGGTTGCAATGGCCCTCTAGTTTTTTGGACATCAACCATCACAAGTTCTTTGGAGGAAGTATCGTGAACAAGAAAGAGTTCACCCGTAGGGATGTGCTGAAATCATCCGCAGCGCTCAGCCTGGCCGGCGCCGCGCCCATGGTCTTTGTGCGCAGGTCCCATGCATACACCAACGATCCAGGCAGCGGATCTTCCGTCGTGCTCGGATTCAACGTGCCCCAGACCGGGTCCTATGCCGACGAGGGGGCGGATGAACTGCGCGCCTACCAGCTGGCCGTCAAGCACCTGAACGGCGACGGCGACGGCGGCATGCTGAACACCATGAAGCCCCTCGCGCTGAAAGGCAATGGCGTGCTGGGCAAGAAGGTCGAATACGTGACCGGCGACACCCAGACCAAGTCCGACGCCGCCCGCGCCTCCGCCAAGCGGATGATCGAGAAGGACGGCGCCATCATGGTGACCGGCGGTTCTTCCTCGGGCGTGGCCATCGCGGTCCAGTCCCTGTGCCAGGAGGCCGGCATTGTCTTCATGGCGGGACTGACCCATTCCAATGACACCACCGGGAAGGACCGGCGCAGGTACGGCTTCCGTCACTTCTTCAACACGGAGATGTCGGGCGCGGCCCTCGGCCCGGTGCTGGAGTCGGAATTCGGCAACCAGCGCGTGGCCTACCACCTGACCGCCGACTACACCTGGGGCTGGTCCCAGGAGGGCTCCATCAAGAAGTACACCGAGGCCCTCGGCTGGAAGACCGAGGCCGCCGTGCGCACCCCGCTCGGCGCCGGCGACTTCTCCCAGTACATCACCCCGGTGCTGAATTCGGGTGCCGATGTGCTGGTCCTCAACCACTACGGCAAGGACATGGTGAACTCGCTGACCCAGTCGGTCCAGTTCGGTCTGCGTGACCGGCAGGCCAACGGCAAGGACTTCCAGATCGTGGTGCCGCTGTTCTCCCGTCTCATGGCCCAGGGCGCCGGCGAGAACATCAAGGGAATTTTCGGCTCCACCAACTGGAACTGGTCCCTGCAGGACGAGGGCTCGATGGCGTTCGTCAAGTCCTTCGGCGGCGAGTACGGCTTCCCGCCGTCCCAGGCCGCGCAGACCTGCTATGTCCAGGCGATCCTGTACGCCAACGCGGTGGAAACGGCGGGCTCCTTCGACCCGTGCGCCGTGATCGAGGCCCTTGAGGGCTTCAAGTTCGACGGCATGGGCAACGGTCCCACCGAATACCGCGCCACCGACCACCAGTGTTTCAAGAAGGTGCTCGTGGTTCGCGGCAACCAGAACCCCGCCAGCCAGTTCGACCTGCTGGAAGTGGTGCAGGAGGTTCCCAGGTCCCAGGTGGAATACGACGCCACCATGCTGGGCGGCGATCTGGGCAGCTGCGCCGCCTGATGCGGAATTTCGGCCGGAGACATTCGATGATCCGGCCGGTACCCCCCTCAAGCAGGACCCCCCGCGTCTTCCGGGACGCGGGGGGTCGACTTGAGTCCCTTCAATAGGATCCGGACGTGGACGCGATCTTCCTGCAGATACTGAATGGCCTGGACAAGGGCGGCGCATACGCGCTGATCGCCCTTGGGCTGACCCTGGTGTTCGGTACCCTGGGCGTGGTGAACTTCGCCCACGGCG
>CAZMKQ010000284.1:0-2094 GCA_964566955.1 uncultured Caldilineaceae bacterium
TGCTGGAGTCGATGAGACTGCTGGGCAGGGAGGTGGCTCCCGCCCTGGAGTAGAACAACATTAATCCTTCCTCGAAGGACACGAACCTGAACGATGGAGGTACTATGATGACCAGAGGTTGGCCCAAGCTAAGCTTCACCGGAGTATTCATTCTGCTGGCAGGACTGCTCATCGCCTGCGGGGCGGCGGCGCCGGAGGAACCGGCGGCACAGGAACCGGCGGCCGCGCCGGCAGCGTCATCATCGTCGGGAGCCCCGTCAGCCCCGGCAGCGGATGTCCCGGCAGCCTCCGGCGCTCCGGCCTCCCAGCCTGCCGCTTCAACAGCGTCCGGAGAACAGGCCAGCAGCGCATCGCAGCCATCTTCCTCCCCTGCTTCCGGGGCGTCCGCTCCGGCCGCGGCCAGCAGTTCGCCTGCGGCCACGCCCGTGCCCGCTCCGGCGGCTTCCGATGCCCCGGCGGAGGCCATGATGGCCCACGGCACCCTGAACGTGGGTATGACGGACATTGGCCCCTTCGTGGGGATTTTGCAGAATATGCCCTTCCTGAACGCCAGGTTCGAGTATTTCATTACCCACGAACCGATGTGGGCCACTTCCCCCACGGGGGAGCGGTTGCCCCGCCTGGTCAAGAACTGGGAAGCCAGCCCCAATGCCGATACCTTTACCTTCTACCTGGAGGACACGGCCCAGTTCCACGACGGCTATGGGGCATTTGATGCCGACGACTTCATTTTCACCGTGGAGAGCGTGATTGAAGAGGGTTCGGTGCATACGTCGGCCGGCGGCATGCGGCGGCTGTTCGGCTGCGATGGGTGCGAGATTACGAAGATTGACCAGCAGACCGTGCAGCTGTCCCGCCCCAAGCCAACTTTTGAGGTTACCTGGTACAGCCAGGCGCCCAGCACGTCCATGGCCTTCCACAGCAAGGCCCACTTCGACCAGGTAGGACCGGACCAGGCTAACCTGGACTCCATTGGCACCGGCCCCTGGCAACTGTTGGAAGTGAAGACGGACGAGTTCCGCCGGATGGCCGCGGTGTCGGACCACTGGCGGCGGCCGCCGGACTGGGAGGAGATGATCTGGTGGGAGATTGCGGAGGACGCCACCCGGGTGGCCAACTTCCAGGTGGGCAAGCTGGATACCGGTTCCTTCAGCGCTGAGTCCATCCAGGCCATCAAGCAGGAGAACCTGCCCGGAGTGAAGTTCATGCGGTTCCCCGGTGGCGCGTACCAGTTCCTGAACGTGCATGGCCAGCAGTACTACCCGGACCACCCCTTCCACCAGCCGGCGGCCGACGGTACATCTCCCAGGGTGCCTCTGGGGGCTACCGCGGCCTATAGCGCACCGGGCCAGTGCGGTGCTGATGCGC
Organism: uncultured Caldilineaceae bacterium; assembly: GCA_964566955.1. Taxonomy (GTDB): domain Bacteria; phylum Chloroflexota; class Anaerolineae; order Caldilineales; family Caldilineaceae; genus Bin34. The sequence continues at coordinate 1,369 of CAZMKQ010000284.1, forward strand.
CCTGGGTGGCCTGCGACCGGGACGTTAACTCGGCAGAGTGGGACCGGGCCCGCAAGGTGAGACAGGCCATGAGCATGGCCATCGACCGGGTAAAGCTGGTCAATAACCTGGCCTTCGGGGAGGGCCGTCCCTTCTACCACCAGGGGTGGAGCGGGCACGACGAGCGCATCAAGCAATTCGGCCTGGACCAGTTGACCTACGAGTATGATCCGGAGATGGCGAAGCAATTGCTGGCCGAGGCCGGGTACCCCAACGGTTTCTCGATAAACATGTACCTGTACCCGCGCCCCCAGGCTGGCAACATCGAGGCGGCCAAGGCCGTGGCCACCATGTGGGAGGACGTGGGGATAACCACCGTGCAGAGCACCAGTCCCTATTCGGGTTTCCGGCCGGGCACGGTGGACCGCACCGCCCTGGGCGTCAGCGGGCATAACGGCGGCCCCAGCGTGGAGCCGGTGCTGGGTTACTTCCGCGTTTACAGTCCCAAGGGTTCCTTCAACTTTGGATTTGAGCACCCCGACCTGGAGGCCCTGTTCGAGGAGGCATCTGAACTGACCGACGAGGCAGAACGCTGGGCCAAGGCCGCTGAAATGGCCCGGTGGATGTTCGAGAACGTGGCCCAGATAGTCCTGTACGAGGAAAACTCCGTCTGGCCCGTGGGTCCCAACATTGACGAGTGGGAAGTTATGGCCGGCAACGTAAGCTGGCTGAGCAACTGGGAGGACG
>CAZMKQ010000285.1:0-2072 GCA_964566955.1 uncultured Caldilineaceae bacterium
AACTGTGCGGCTGGGGCTGGATCCGGGACACCCTGACCGACCTGCCCGTCGACACACAAGTAATACAAACATGATGGATTGGTATTATCCAGCTGGTCCCGTTCCTCTGCCAGCCAAGCCAGATGACGGTCAATGTGCGCCTGCATGTCGGGTGCCGCCGTGTGGCGATGGGTACGTTCCTGGGCGATCAGGCGCACGACCTGCCGCCGGCGTCCCACCAGACTGCGCAGGGCCTGGGTCTCGGCATCCGGCAGCGGCCGGACGGCCGGCTGGATCTTCTCGGCAAACCGGGCCAGGAGCACCGCATCGATGGCATCCGTCTTGGCCCGATAGCCCAGCGCGCGCCCGAAGTCCCGCACGTGGCGCGGGTCAACCCGCGCCACGGCATGACCGGCCGCCGACAAGGCCTGGGCCACCGGGAGTTCCAGACCACCGGTGACTTCCATCACGATCCGGGCCGGGCGGACCGGGGCCAGACGCGTGCACAGGGTCTCCAGGCCCGCCTCCGTGTGGGGCACGCGCCAGGGCGAGGCCTCGCCCGAGACCTGCACGTCCAGATGGTCCTGGGCCACATCAATGCCGACATAGGCCTCCTGCTTGCTTATGCTGCGTGCCTCCTTTATCCTTGAGAACGTGTCTTCTCCGGCCCTGCCTAGCACATGCGGACTCGCGGTCCAAGTAACTGTTCGGGCTCCGGGAAGAGACCGGGCGTGACGACCTCGCTATCAGACGGTCTCGCCCAGCGGACCTGGGGTAGGTACGGTCTGTCACCCCGGAACGGGAGCCACCAACCAGAGCGGTGTCCGCCGCGACCGGTCAGTGGCTCCCGTCATCCCCGAGCATACTAGGGGTAGGTAAAATCCCAATCCACATCTTTGTGCGAAAAGAGGACTACCCGGTCGGTGGGTCCACCCGTTGCAGTTCCCCGGGCGGGCCCGGTCGGGGTGCGGGAGCCTCGCCTCGGACAGACGATGGTGTCATGTGTGGGCATCACACTGGATTGGTAGGGCAGGGAAGGTAGGCACTGTTTCAATCTCGTTGATGTTGGTGGCGGACCATCATGGGCAACCTCCGCCTACCCGCGGGTGGTTGCCGATGCCGCGTCAAGCCATGCCACGGGCCATCAGGCCTACGAAGTGGCGGGTGCCGGCCTCGGTCTTCAGCCCCCGCGTGAGGCGGGCCCGGGGCTTGAAGCGGCCCAACCAGCCCTCCAGGCGGTTGGTGGAGGCGGGCACCTTGGGGTGGTGTTGACTGCGCACGAAGTCGTGCCAGCGGACCACGAGGTGCCACAGCAGCTGGCACACCTCCGGGTGCAGGCGCACCCGTCCCTGGGCCACCGCCTGCCACAGGGCCAGCAGGACGGGGCCGGCCGCCACCGGTCGTTCCTGCGCCAGCCGTTGCAGGATCGGCAGCAGGACCCGGTCCAGGTGCGTCAGGGCCTCCTCATCCAGGGCCGGCCCATAGACGGGGTCGTCGTCGGTGGTCACGCCCCGCACACCGCGCTGCGCCAAGACCGTAAACCAGCCACTCCAGTCGAAGCCGGGGCCGCTCAGGCGCAGGTCCAGCCGTTCGCCCTTCGGCCCCAGGACCACGGCCACCGGACGCTTTTCGCCGCCGATGGACAGCCAGGTTTCGTCCCCCGCGACCCACGCCGGCAGGACTGTCTGTGGGTCGGGCATCCGCCCAGGGGCCACCGCCTGCACGTCCCGCCACAGGGTGGCCGCGCCCACCCCGCAGCCTAACAGGTCCAGGATGCGGACCAGCCCCCGGAAACTGACGCTGTGCACATACAGGGACGTCACCAATTCCCGGAAGGCCTGGGGCCGTTGGCGGGCGGTCACGCCCGGCGGCAGGGGCGAGGCGCTGCCGTGGCAGGCCTTGCACTGCCAGCGCTGCACCTGCAGGCGGCCCAGGTCCACCAGGTCGCGGGCATAGGTGCCGTTGCGGCGCCAAGCGCAGGCGCCGCATTGGGGGCAGGCGGACGGGGCCGCGGGCAGGGCCCGTTGGCGCTCGGGGTCGACGGGCGTTAGGATGTAGTCCACGACGAGGGGTCCTCTTTGGTTGTCTCGACA
>CAZMKQ010000286.1:0-2055 GCA_964566955.1 uncultured Caldilineaceae bacterium
TGAACTCGTAGTAGTTGTTGTAGTTGGTGATGTCCTTGAAGGAGTTGAGGGGATCCCCGAGCTCGTCGGTCAGCGACGCATAGTCCTTCACCACCGCCGCCGCGGGTTCCGGGTTCGAAGCCGGCGCGGCGGCCTGTTCCACAGGTTCCGGTTCCGCTGTTTCCTCGGGCATTACCCGGCATGCGGCGATCAGCGAACCGCCCACAACGGTGCCGGCAGCCCGCATGAACCGGCGCCGGTTCAAATAGACGTGTCGGGGCGTCACATCGGCATCGGTCAGATCTGGTTTGAACCTGTTCACGCAACCTCCTGGACCATGAATCCGGATTCTGGTTCGGCAACAACCTGGTTCGCCACAAATAGGGTTCTTGGGCCGCTGTCCAACCCTAGACTGCCAAGCCAATCCCCGGCGAAAGGTGATGCCTGAGAACCTTAGGGTGGAAATCGTAGCATACGGACTGGTGTCTGAATCGTTACATTCTCACCGTTCTCCAGGCAATCGTACTCGAATTCATGGAGCCCGGCGCCATCGGCCAATCCTGGTGACAGGGGAGGGCCAAGGGTGTTCAGTGCCACCGACCACGACCGATGTTTCCACGGAGCCGTGTAGGCTGGATTCTTCCTTTCTGCGTTGTGACCGGAAGGACGGCACCCGCCTTGTCCCGAGGCACAGTTTCAGGTTTGTTGATTTTGGTCCGAGTCACCTGTGGCGACAGGCACGCGGTGCTGAATGTCGTCCAAACAGTCGGCCCTGGACACGATGGGACACTGGAGCCGGCCCAAGTGGATGGATATCCGCATCAACGAGATTGGTTCCGGTCGCACAGACCACAAGGGGGCCTCTTGGGTTGTCCGGGCAACACCATGGCAGGGGCCCTGGTCGTGGTCGGCATCAATGTCACCCTGGCCCCGGGGAGCTCCCTCCGCCCTCCGACAGGGCCTCGTCGCGTACGTCCAGCAGTTCGCCCAAGGCGTCCGTGGCACACTCCAGGGCGATGCCGTCTGGGTTGCGACGGAGGTTCAGGGAGACGGCCACCACGTCCCACCCGCGGCCCAGGTGTTCGCGTCCGTACTGCCGGTCTCGAATCTGCCGGCGGGCCGCGCCGAGGGACTGGTTGTACTTCACCTCGAAGACGTACATCCGGTGGCCGAACCGGATTTCATGGTCGGCGCGTCCCCCCAGCGTGGACTTCTCCGACTGCGTGGGCCGACCCATTTGCAGCAGCAGGGACTGCAGCAGGGTGCGAAAGGTGTCCTCGCTCCGCAGATTGTGAAACGAGAAGTGGAACAGGTAGGCCTCCAGGCGTTGGCGGAAGGCACCCTGCACGTCCCCGGCCGCCAGGGCCGCCTTCAGGTCGGGGACCAGCTGTGCGTGCCGGTCGGACGGGTACCGCCCCCGGTCCAGGATGTCGCGGGTCCACGACTCGGCCACTTCCAGGTTGGGGAAGTTCAGGTAGGCGGGGGTATCGTCCCCGCCTCCGTACCAGGTGTAGTAGCCGGTGTCGACCATGAGGGCGTCATAGTTCGGATGGGCCAGATCGCCCATCCCGACGGCCAGTGCATCCTCGGTCTCTGTGGGTCCTCCGGTCGGCAACACTTGGCGGGTGTCGGCGGCCAAGCGCGCGATGAGGCCCGGATGCCCGGACTCGCTCCAGGCGGAGGGCCAGATGCCGGCCGCAGCCTCGCGGCGGCGCTCTGCATCCGGCAGCACACTGTTCAGGCCGCTGGTCAACGTGAAGGGGTTGTAGACGCGGGGCGCGCCGGGCCGGGGCGAGAAGCGGTAGCCGTTGTAGCGCACCCGCCAGTCGGCAACGATGTCGCGGTCGCGCAGGCGCGGTTCCAGTTCCGTCAGGGCCTCCCGGTAGGGGGCCAGATCCCGGTTCACTTCGTCCTCCGTGAAGCCGCAGAGGGCTCCGTAGGCTCCCTCCTCCGAGATGTCGGTGAAGTTGTTGGCGGCGGAGAACAGGTGGTGGCGTGCGAAGCGCGTGATGCCCGTCACGAACACGCCGTAGAGCAGGCCCTCGTCGTCCTTCAGCACGCGGATGAATTCGCGGA
>CAZMKQ010000287.1:0-2046 GCA_964566955.1 uncultured Caldilineaceae bacterium
ACGCAACGCGCGGTGTCTGGTTGGACCCGGTACGGGCCAGGGACCTGGAAGCCGACGAAGACAAGCAGGAAGCGGTTCAGGACACTACATTGACCACCTCCCAGACAAACTTCCACTCCCAACTGAAACTGCGGGTTGCACAGGGAGAACTGGCATCCCATGTGCCGGATACCCTGGCCACAGCCTGGCAGAGAGCCCAGTGGGCACCCGATGCCGCGGATGTCCTGAATGTCCTGATCGGCTCCCGCGACTGGTCGACGCTCATGCCGCCCGAGGACGCGTAGTACGAATTGAGCGTCCCGGCGGGCATGTTCAGCTGGTTCCGTCGGCTGTCTTTGAGTGGGCGGTCCCCCGCCGGAACTCGACAAATGACCGGTGGTCCCGATTGAATCCCGTGTTCGCTTAAGGCACAATACCGAGCATCCCCCGTGGTCGGGCTGCACCTGACCCGAACCTTTTATACAGCACACGACCTTTTGAGGAGTCTGTCCATGTCCGCACGCGCATTGTCCCGCCGCCACTTCCTGGCCCTGTCAGGCACGGCTGCCGCATCGGCAGTGATCGCCGCCTGTGTCGCGCCCGAGGCGCCACCGGCCGCTGGCGAAGCCGAACCCATGATGGAAACCATTGAACTGAACCACTGGGGCTTCTCCGGCCCGATCTGGGAAACGATTTGGGATGCCGTTCCCGACACCTACCCCAACCTGACCGTGAACCCGACCGAAATCGGCGACATCGTCTTTGGCGATCAGAAATTCACCACGGCGGTTGCGGCCGGCACCGGTCCCGACACCGCCATGCAGAACCGCCACACGTTCCTGCAGTTCGCCGCCAAGGGCCTCTACCAGGACGTGACCGAACGGTTCGACGCCTCCGACCTGAACCGGGACGACTACACGCCGGTGCAGCTCGACGAGACCGTATGGGAAGGCAAGATGTACGGCCTGCCCTGGGGAACGGACGTCCGCTACCTCTACTGGAACAAGGATCACTTCGCCGAAGTGGGCCTGGACCCGGAACAGCCGCCGACCACCTGGGCGGAGCTTGAGGAGTACACGGACAAGCTCAACATCCGCGACGGCGACGAAGTGGTGCGCTACGGCTTCGTGCCCTACCTCTACGGCAACTCCTGGATGTGGCTGTACGGCTTCCTGGCCGGCGCCCCCTCCCTCAGCGACGACAAGCGCACCATTCTCTGCGACGACCAGCTCTGGATCGACACCCTGCAGTGGATGGTGGACTTCTACGACAACTACGTGGGCGACTTCGAACTGGCCAATTCCTTCCAGCAAGGCATCCAGTCGGCCGGCCTGGGCCTGCCCTTCGTGGCCGGCAAGACCTCCATGTCGGCCACGGGCAACTGGCACGTCCGCGATCTGCTGCGCTCGCCCGGCGTGGAGTACGGCACGGCGCCGATGCCGATTCCGCCCGGCGGCATGAAGAGCACCTGGTCCTGCGGCTTCTCCATCGTCATGGCCCCCGGCTCCGAGTATCCCGACGAAGCGTTCCAGCTCATGCGCTGGTTGACGGGGACCCCGGGCTGGGAGGCGCTGGCCGTGGCCGACGTGGCCGAAACCAGGCGCACCTGGGAACGGGAGCAGCTGGAAGGCGAACCGAAATTCTGGCCGTTCCTGGCCTGCTACCTGCCGGCCCTGGAAGCCATGGAACAGAAGTACCTGCCCGAACTGGGCGAGATTGAAAATTCCACCTGGACCCTGTCCCTGGACGCCCTGCGCAACTGGACCCACGGTTGCGGCAGCGTCATGGGCGTGGCCGCCCTGCAGTATTGGGTGGAGATGGACAATGCAGCCCGCAATGCCCTCTCCAAGCAGATGACGCCGGAAGAGGCGATGCTCAACTGCAAGACCCTGGTGCAGGAAGCCACCGACCAGGCTTGGGAAGCCATCGACAACGCGTAACGCCTGACGAATCCGGTACGGGGGCGGGCGAATGCCGCCTCCGGCCGGACCGGCCGCAAGGAGCCGGCACACCCATAGGAACCTCCATCCGTGGCTGCAACCACCCCCGCCCTGTCCGCCCCGGCGC
>CAZMKQ010000288.1:0-1999 GCA_964566955.1 uncultured Caldilineaceae bacterium
GCCGGGATTGACGTCCAGACCTTCACCGTGGCCGTGTAATTCCACATTAGACGTATAATACCTCCACAAACAGATAACATACGGATAACAGATTGGCAACGACGGATCGAAGCTCCGGCCCAAACGCACTAAACGGGCGAGCACATGCCGACCCGATTGCCCTCGGAGTCCAAGATCCAGGCAATGAATCCATGCTCGCCGATGTCGGTTCTGGGCTTGACGATTTGCCCGCCATTGGCTTCCACGCGGCCCAGCGGACCCCGCAAATCCCGGCCGGCATCCAGGAAGACAATCACTCCGTCCGCGCACGGCTTCATGCCAAGGCCGCAAATCAAGGCACCGGCCACTCCGCTCTGATCGAAGGGGAAAAATGCCTGTTGGCAATCGGGATGGTCGTGGCGCTGCATGTCGTAGCCAAACACGTTCCGGTAGAACGAGATGGCGCGGTCCATGTCCAAGGCCGGCACCTCGAACCAAGTCACAATGTGTTCCATTGTTTTCTTCCTCACAAATGGTTGGCACCCCACGCAACCGTCAGCCCGGTACGTGGACTCCCAACAGATTCCCTTCCGTATCGTAGAACCATGCCAAGTAGGCGACGGAGTCCCCATCGTCCAATCGAGTCTTCGGTTGGCTGATCCGGCCTCCCGACTCTTCCACGCGCATCAAGAAACCGTCAATGTCCGCTGCCGCTCCAAAACAGACGCGACACCCCTGCTCTCCGGCTGGACCAAAGCCTTCCGTCTCCACCAACATGCCGCCGGGACCGGCCGGCGTATCCTCAGGGATTGGTAGGAACGCCACGCGGTAGCCGGGCTGCAGCTCCGTCACTTGCAATTCCGTTTCCAAAACAGCTGAGTAGAAACGGGCAGCACGGTCGAGATCCTCAACAGGAATCTCGATCCAGTCAAACAAGGGCATGGTCGTCAATCCTGCGCCCGCGATGGATCAGAGTGGCATACGTTGTCGAAACCTACAGACAACACGGTGCTATCGCCCCAGCGGGTTCACTGCGGGGTGGTCAGCAGGTTCTCAATCAAGGGTCGGAAGTCGGTGAGTTTGTTGATGCTCTCCGCATACTCGGCAAATCCCGCGCCCCACATGAGTCCCAGCGCGGGATTGCGCGTGTGCCGGCCATGACCGGATTCCTCCACGTTGCCATGGTCGCTGCCCACCATCACCAGGGTGGCAGACAGATCCAGGATTTCGGTCAAGCCCTCCAGAAAACTGTCAACGAGGGCGAAGTGGTCCACAGCCTGCCGCAGAGTCCGCCGATGGCCCAATACATCCGTGACCCAGTGCTCATAGAACACGAAGCGCGCACGCTGCGTCAGATTCCCAACAATGCGGCCGGCCGCGGCGGGTTCATGTACCGGAACATCGCCCAAGGCAGCATGGCGGTGCCAGTCGCGGCCGGTAATGGTTCCGCTGATGGCCTGTTCCGCTGTGTATGCTTCAACGCCGTGCAGGGTCAGGCCGGCTGCAGTCAGGGCATACGGTATGGCACTCAGCAGACGCCGGCCGGACTGGATGCCGCTGAAAAAGCTTGGGGGATAGGCGTTGGCGGACGCCATGGGCACGCCCGCTCCGACCAGAGTCGAAAACACTGTGCCCCGGTCCAGCACCCGGCGTACCCCGGGATTCGGTTTGGGACCGTAGTGCTCCCCCAATTCGCCCGGAACGTTGCAGCCGGTCAGGAGGGCAGCCTGCCCGGTGGCACTCTGAGGCCGACCCGCCACGCCCAGGCAGGCATCCACCGGGAATGCCGCCCCACAGTCCGTTACGATCTGGGGATGCCGGGCCGTGGGCCGGACACCGTCCAACATGGCATCCAGAAACGGCATGGCGGCAACCACAAGCGGATTGTCCTCCTCCGGTCCCATGCCCACACCATCCAGGAACACGAAGACAATGGACTTGGGCCGATTCGCACTCGCGGGCATCATACGTCTAATGTGGAATTACACGGCCACGGTGAAGGTCTGGACATCAATCCCGG
>CAZMKQ010000289.1:0-1989 GCA_964566955.1 uncultured Caldilineaceae bacterium
GCTTCTGGTGGCCGAAGAACTCGACCTCGGTCCAGTTGTCGGCACCGCAGATGACGGCCAGGGTGGCAATCAGGAGGATGGCCTCCAGGGAATGGCATCGGGCCTGAGGGCGCCGGGGATCCTCGACCGCGGTGAACAGGGACACCAGGGGAACAGGAGCAGGGTCGGCCATGAGGGGGTCTCCTCAGTGAAACGCCCCCCCATCCTACCCAGAGCCGGTGCAACCCAAATTAGTACTACAGCGGTAACTAAAAGGCGAGGGTCCCCGGCGGCGGTAGTGGCAGCGCTGGGCCGTCCAGGCATGGTACCGCTTCCAGACCAGCCAGGCAGCAGGTGGCCCAGGGCGGACACGATGCGCAGCCGCGCCGCCCACAGCAGCCGCCGGGCTCAGGCCGACGCCAGCCCGCGGGAGCGCTTGAAGGCCGCCAAGCTGCCGGCGGGCTTTTTTTGACGGGCGGCGCGTCTGGCAATGTGGTGGCCCAGATGGCGGCCAGCAGGGCCAACGTGACGTGCCGGTACCAGCCGGTGGCGCTGCGCACCTCGTACTCGTCCAGCCCCGTCTCCTGCTTGGCAGCCTCGAAGGCGCTCTCGATGTGCCAGCGCACACCGGCCACCCGCACCACGGTCTCCAAGTCGGTGTCGCGGGGCGCAAACACGCGGTAGGCGGTCCAGTCGTCGGGATCCGTGCAGGCGCGCCGGAACAGCAGGGCGTGTCCCCGTCACCCTGCGGGGACCCACTGCCACTCGTACCAGCGCGGGCCCTTGCTGCCGGCCCCGGCACTGCGCCGCCGCCAGTCGGCAGGGGCCAGGGTCGCGTGGATGGCCCGCACCAGCATGCGCTGCGCCAGCTGCGGCTTGGAGGCAAAGGGCGTGTCGGAGGCCAGACCCACCGCCTGCAGCCGTTCGCCGTCGCCGGTCCAGGCCTTGGGCAGGTAGAGCTCCCGGTCCACCAGCGTGTGGCCCCGCGGTCCGGCGTAGGCCAGGAAGCCCCCCACCTGGCAGTTCTCGATGCGCCCCACCCCCGCCGAATGCACGCCCTTCTTCAGGAACCCGGTCTCGTCCACGATTAGGATCCCCTGCGGGTCCCCAGGTGGGCGGCCACATAGCCGCACAGCGCGTCCCGCACCGCATCCGGCGACCAGCGGGCCCGGCGCAGCAGGTAGTGAATCCCGTCCGGGGTCGCCTCCCCGTTGGCCTCGGCCAGCTGCCAGCCGTTCTTGCGCGGCGCCGGACTGAGCAGGCCCTCGACATAGGCCATGGCACGGCACCGGGTTTCACTGCGGGCAAAAAAGGGCCCCAGGCCGGCCGCCACGGCTTCCTCGGCGACGGCGGACGGCGGGGCGGCAGGGACAGATCCGTGGACATCGGGGCACCGGGATGAACGGGGAGCGGAAACCCAGGGCAATCGCATTCTAAATTGACCGGACCTTGAGCAGACTGTTTGGGCTCCATCTGGCCCGTTCCCTCGTGTCCACGATGCCCAAATGGCGCGTTTTCACGGCCTGGCGACGAATTTCCGGCACGCAGCACACCGATTCCCCTCATCGTGGCACCGCCCCAATTAGAATGCGATTGCCCTGAGCGGAAACCAAGCTCCGCAGGGCGATTGCATCTAAATTGGGTGGGCTGACGGGGTAGGCGCAGGACTACAATGGACGATTCCGGATTCAGCCTGCGGAGAGCCCCTCATGGACCGCCCGATGCCTGCGTCCCTGGTCGAGATCCTGGACGCCCTGGAGGATCCGCGGATCGACCGGACCAAGCTACACCCCCTGACGGACATCCTGGTGCTGTCGGTGCTGGCCGTGATCTGCGGTGCCGACAGCTTTGTGGCCATTGCCCTCTTCGGCCAGCTCCACGAGGCGTGGCTGCGCACCTTCCTGGAGCTGCCGCACGGCATCCCCTCGCACGACACGCTGGGGCGGGTCTTCGCGCGGCTGGATGCGAGCGGGTTCGAGGAGGGCTTCCGGGACTGGGTGCAGGAGGCCT
>CAZMKQ010000290.1:0-1949 GCA_964566955.1 uncultured Caldilineaceae bacterium
CCGTCGGGCTCACCGCGCGGGGACGCGGGCGGGCGTCCGCCCGGCGCTGCCTCGACGCCTTCGCGGCCCAGGCGGACGCGGCCGCGCACGCCTGAGAGAACCTGGGCGGGCCCTGGCGAATCGGAACGAACCGGATGGGTGGCGGGGCGCGCCGCGTGGGCCGGATGGATTCGCCGGTTGCCGGAACGCAAACTTCCGACGGAACGCCTAGGTACAGGTGGCGTGAAGCAGGAAACGCAACAAGACCGGCGGGCAGTCAGGAAGAGGCGAAGGAGGGCAGGGAGGCAGCACTTAAGAGGACCTGGGAGCCATCGCTGGATCGGCCTGGCGGTGGGGATACTGACCGCACATGTCGGCTGGTTCCGGGACGGTATGGCCTGAGGTCGTCTGCGACCGGTGCTGGAATTCCCGCGCCGCGGCATGAGAGAACCGATGGAATGGACGCCGCCTCTCTACTGCCTCATAGTGAGGCAGGTGCCAGCAGGCTGGCATTTGACCATTCAACATTGAGAGGCGACATCCATGAAAAAGATTAGCATCATCGGCATTGATCTGGCAAAGAACCTGTTCCAACTCCACGGGGCCTACCAGGACGGCTCGGTGGCATTTCGCAAGCGGGTCACGCGGGGGAAGCTGCTGCACTTTCTGGGAAAGCAGCCCCCCTGCCTGGTGGCGATGGAGGCCGTGGCGGGGCCCACCACTGGGCACGGGAGATCCGGCAGCTGGGCCACCGGGTACATATCCTGCCGCCCGCCTATGTCAAGCCGTTCGTCAAGCGGCACAATAACGACATGGCGGATGCGGAAGCCATCACGGAGGCGGCCTCGCGCCCAACGATGCGGGTCGTTTCGGTGAAGACCGAAGACCAGCAGGCGCGTGGGATGCTGTTCCGGGTGCGGGACCTTATGGTGCGTCAGCGCACGCAGACGATCAATGCCCTTCGAGGGCTACTGGCAGAGTACGGTCTGGTGGCGCCCAAGGGGCGGGCTAATATCAAAAACCTTGAGGCCGTTCTGGAGGATCGGGAAGACTCCCGGCTTCCCGGCCTTGCCGGGGAGATGGCGGATATGCTCGTGAAGCAGATCCGGGAGTTCGATGAGCGGATTGTTGAATTGGACAGACAGGGACAAGCTGCCGCCAGGGAGGATGAAACCATCCGGCGCCTTCGGACCATTCCGGGCGTGGGCCCGATCACGGGGCTGGCGTTCCTGGCCTTTGCCCCGGACATGGAGGACTTCAGGTGCGGCAGGGATTTCTCGGCTTGGCTTGGTCTCGTGCCCCTTCAGAATTCGTCTGGAGGGAAGGCGAGGCTCGGGAGGGTGTCGAAGATGGGTCAACGGGATCTGCGCCGATTATTGATCACTGGTGCGATGTCGGTGATCCAGAAAACGATCCGGTGGGGGAAAGAAACGGACCCCTGGCTGCAGCGGCTGCTTGACCGCAAGCCGACAATCAAGGCGGCCATTGCTGTGGCCAACAGAATGGCAAGGATCATCTGGGCCTTGATGATGAAGGGGGAGGATTACCGCGGGCTTGGATTCCGGGCTGTCGGCATCCAGGCCGCGGGAGTGTGAAGATGTATCCGGCAATCCACAGACACGGACGAATGCCGTGTGGCGCAGAGTCCCACGCAGCGAAGGGCCGGGACAAGTCTCACCGGATGACTTCCGGTCGGACACTACCGTCCTCGCTCCCCGCTCGGTTGCTGTCTGCCGCCTCCCTGCGGCAGAGCGGAAAGCACAAGACGGCCATGAATGGCCCTTGGGGATCAAAATCGGTAGGCAGGCAGGGGCTTTCCCGGTCATTCAAGAGAACTTCGCCGCTATGGTCTGCAAAGCAGGCCGGATCGGCACCCGAACGATTCCGGAGAGTGCTTCGGGACCGTCCCGGCCTTAACTCGCCGAGCTGCCCGTCATCTTTATCTCCGGCTACCGCAGGGACGAGACGAT
>CAZMKQ010000291.1:0-1939 GCA_964566955.1 uncultured Caldilineaceae bacterium
CGCCGTGGGCGAAGTTCACCACGCCCAGGGTACCGAACACCAGGGTCAGCCCAAGAGCGATCAGCGCGTATGCGCCGCCCTTGTCCAGGCCATTCAGTATCTGCAGAAAGATCGCGTCCACGTCCGGATCCTAATGAAGGAACTCAAGTCGACCCCCCGCGTCCCGGGAGACGCAGGGGGGCCTGTATGAGGGGGGTATCGGCCGGTTCATCGATTGTCTCCGGCCGAAATCCAGCATCAGGCAGCACAGCTGCCCAGATCTCCGCCCAGCATGGCGTCGTCGTATTCCACCTGGGACCGCGGAACCTCCTGCACCACTTGCAGCAGGTCGAACTGGCTGGAGGGGTTCTGGTTGCCGCGAACCACGAGCACGTCCTTGAAGCACTGGTGGTCGGAGGCGCGGTATTCGGTGGGACCGTTGCCCATGCCGTCGAACTCGAAGCCCTCGAGGGCCTCGATCACGGCGCACGGGTCGAAGGAGCCCGCCATTTCCACCGCGTTGGCATACAGGATCGCCTGGACATAGCAGGTCTGAGCAGCCTGGGACGGCGGGAAGCCATACTCGCCGCCGAAGGACTTGACGAACGCCGTCGAGCCTTCATCCTTCAGGGACCAGTTCCAGTTGGTGGAGCCGAAGATTCCCTTGATGTTTTCGCCGGCGCCCTGGGCCATGAGACGGGAGAACAGCGGCACCACGATCTGGAAGTCCTTGCCGTTGGCCTGCCGGTCACGCAGACCGAACTGGACCGACTGGGTCAGTGAGTTCACCATGTCCTTGCCGTAGTGATTCAGGACCAGCACATCGGCACCCGAGTTCAGCACCGGGGTGATGTACTGGGAGAAGTCGCCGGCGCCGAGCGGGGTACGCACGGCGGCCTCGGTCTGCCAGCCGAGGGCCTCGGTATACTTCTTGATGGAGCCCTCCTGGGACCAGCCCCAGGTATAGTCGGCGGTCAGGTGGTAGGCCACGCGCTGGTTGCCGAATTCCGACTCCAGCACCGGGCCGAGGGCCGCGCCCGACATCTCCGTGTTGAAGAAGTGACGGAAGCCGTACCTGCGCCGGTCCTTCCCGGTGGTGTCATTGGAATGGGTCAGTCCCGCCATGAAGACAATGCCGGCCTCCTGGCACAGGGACTGGACCGCGATGGCCACGCCCGAGGAAGAACCGCCGGTCACCATGATGGCGCCGTCCTTCTCGATCATCCGCTTGGCGGAGGCGCGGGCGGCGTCGGACTTGGTCTGGGTGTCGCCGGTCACGTATTCGACCTTCTTGCCCAGCACGCCATTGCCTTTCAGCGCCAGGGGCTTCATGGTGTTCAGCATGCCGCCGTCCCCTTCGCCGTTCAGGTGCTTGACGGCCAGTTGGTAGGCACGCAGTTCATCCGCGCCCTCGTCGGCATAGGCTCCGGTCTGGGGCACGTTGAATCCGAGGACCACGGAAGATCCACTGCCGGGATCGTTGGTGAATGCATGGGCCCTGCGCACAAAGACCATGGGCGCGGCGCCGGCCAGGCTGAGCGCTGCGGATGATTTCAGTACATCCCTACGGGTGAACCGGTTCTTGTTCACGATACTTCCTCCAAAGAGCTTGTGGTGATTTGATGTTCAGGGAAAAATAAAGGCCCGTTGCAACCAGCGGGCCAATTGGTGTATGCCGCGGAGCCGGAAGACAAGGAACCTGCAAATCAGTCTAGCCGATGCCTGAAAACCGTCACACCCAACAATGGTCTGACCAACGAAGGTCTGACCAACAAAGGTCTAATACCATGCAACGGATGCTTTGTTATACCCCGCCCCGCATGCAGGCACTTCCCGTGCCATCACCTTCCGACTGCGACGGCCAGGGACCGGACCAGGGGTGGTTTCAGGGGCTTGACAGGGCTGCTCGGATGGGATTATCGTGCGGCGCACAATGCTGCATTGCAGCAAGCATTTTGAC
>CAZMKQ010000292.1:0-1902 GCA_964566955.1 uncultured Caldilineaceae bacterium
GCGGGCGGCGAGGCGATCTGCTTTCCGGTGCTTGAGATCGACCTACTCCCTTCGGCCGCCATGCTGAATCCCGCCGGCCTGGCGCTCGACCGCTTCGCCCTGGCGGTCTTCGTCAGCGTGTACTCGGTGAAGGCGCTGGCGGACACGCTGTCCGTCTCCGGCCGGTTTCCCCGGAACGTGGCGGTTGCCGCAATCGGCCCGGCGACTGCGGGGGCACTGGAGAATCTGGGCATTGCCGCCCGGTATCTGCCCCGGGACAGCCATGACAGCGAGGGGCTCCTTCGGGCGCTTGCCGCATTGCCCGTCTCTGGCCGTGACGTGGTGATCTACAGCGGGGATGCCGGGCGGGCCGCACTGGCGGAAGGCCTCCGGGAGCGGGGCGCCAGGGTGCACCGGCATGTCTGCTACCGGCGCCGGCCCAACCCGTCCCCGCCGCTGGAACGCCTGTCGCAATGGCTTGGCCGGCCCCGGGGTGTCCTGCTGGTGACCAGCGTGGCCATACTCGATGCCCTGCTGGGCCACGTTCCCGCCCGGGACGGCCAGGCGCTGTTCGGCCGGCCGGTGGTCACCCTGAGTGACCGCGTGGCGGCAGCCTGCCGCGGGGCCGGGTTTTGCGGGCCGGTCCTGACAGCCGACGGAACCGGTTCCGAGGCGATCCTGGCGGCATTGGCGACGCTCCACGGAACGGGAAATCAAGGCCGGGATTGAGCATTCCCGGGCGGCCGGCCGGCCGGTGGTGGCAGGTCTGAAAAGTGAATACAATCGGATATTGGCTAGAGATTCCGGCTGAAGATGCCGGCTAAACCGACCTGGAGCCCGCAAAGGGACAGACCATTGGCAGACAGTAAGAATGAGGCAGGGAGCAGCACCGCACCTGCGGATGGCGATCAACCCGCCGAGATGACCACAGCCTCCCCGGACCCCGACGGGGGAAACGCAGGGACGGCAGGTTCAACCCGGGTCACGCCGGCGGTGACGGCGCGGACCGGACCGGGCAATGGACCGGCCTGGGGAGCGGTGGCGCTCAGCGTGCTGGCGCTGGCTGCAGCCGGCTACGCCTGGTACCAGACCGCGGTGAATGCCCGGCTGGCCGGCGGCGAGCAGGACAGCCGGATCGGGACCATCGAGGAACGCCTCGCCGAAGTCGCCGATACCCAGGCTGGCGTCGACGGCCTGGTGGAGCAGTTCCGCCGGCAGCTGGCGGACAGCCAGGCGGATATCGCTGAGCAGGTCAGCCAGGTAAGGCAGTTGGCGGGCACCTCGGAGTCCGCCCTCCTCGGGCAGATCAGCGAGATCAAGCAGCAGCAGGCCACCAGTGAAGGCCGGCTGACCGAGCAGATCCGGACATTGCGCACCGAGGCGGAGACCGGACGCAGGGAGATGGAAGCAACCCTGATGGAGTCCCGGGACCGGCTTGCGGCACGCAATGACGAATTCCGCCGGGAGTTCGATGTTCTGGTGTCTTCCATCGGCGAACTCCAGGCGGAAATCGGCACGAGCGCCGAGCGCTGGGGCCTTCGCCAGGCGGAACACCTGCTGGTGGTCGCCAACCAGCGCGTCCTGCTGGGGAAAGATGTCCAGGGTGCCCGTGCGGCGCTCGAGCTTGCCGACCGGCAGCTGACCCGGTCCCCCGATCCGTCGCTGTTGCCGGTGCGGGAGGCCCTGAGCGCGGAAATCGCGGCGCTCGAGGGCGCCCGGCCGCCTGACTATGCCGGGGTCACCCATACGCTGTCCATGCTCTCGCGCACCCTGGAGGGCCTGCCGATGCGCGGCATCACGTCCCAGGCCGGCCCCGCCGCGCGCGTTCAGTCCGCCGCCGCGGGCGGTGACGGGCAGGAGGACACCGCAGCCGGGACCGGCGAGCGGATCCTGAACATCGGCAGGACGTTCCTTGCGGATCTC
>CAZMKQ010000293.1:0-1892 GCA_964566955.1 uncultured Caldilineaceae bacterium
AGGCATGGGCCTGCGCGGCCCCGATGTAGGTTGGGGTTACCGGTTCCAGTTCCCTGCCCGTCCGTGCTTCGTTGATGCGGTCCAGGGCATGGTTCAGAAGGACCAGCCGCTGCACATCGTCGAGAAAATCCACCCAGGCGGAACCCGGATCCTCCCCGTCCGGCACGTCCTCGAGCTCTACGAGGGATCCATGAATCCAGGAACCTGCGGTCAACCGCCACCACTCGCCGTCCTCACTCTGTTCCAGCACCACAATCCTCGTGCCCGGTTCCAGCACTTCCTGGACTTGATGTTCCAGGCCCGGTCCCAAGCGAAGATTGGCTAGTGTCACGACCACTGCAATGCGCCCCGCGGGGCCTTCCGGTGTCGGCGTGGGCGGCACGGCGGTGGGAGTTGGAAGAAGCGGAGTGTTGGTTGGTGGTGCGGTCGGCGTAGGCTGCGGGATCTCCGTCGTGGGCGTCGGTTCAACCGGGGTGGTGGGCGTTGGCGTGTTGGTCGGCGTCGGATCCGGGGCCTCCGCACTGTTCGGTACCGCGGGCACCTCGGCCACGGGAACAATCGCCAGCGAACCGTGGGAGGTCATGTCGGCCAGAATGGTGGGATCGCACTCGCGGAACAAGGGACTGGCAGCAAACACATTCAAAGTCGTGGACGGTTCCGGCACCAGGCCGGCAAACCACTCGGTGGGCAATACGTAACCGACAGCGCGTAGTACCCCTGCCGAAGTATCGGCGCCTGTTTCCATCCTGTCCCACAGATAACCGGTTGGACCTCCAGCCACCTGCCACAGGTCTCCGTGGACATTGTCCACGGCAAACAGCCAGTGGGGCATGTCCAAACCTGCGGCCAAGGATGCCGAGGTCCACAGGAGATAGCGGGGTTCCCTGCAGAGCGCAATGTCTTCCGGCCGGGGCAACCGGTCCCTTGGGGCAGGCTGTGTCACGGTTCCCACATGCACTGCCTGCCTGATGCGCGCATAGGCCCCGTACCAGGGCACAGCCGCAGCCACCGCCAGTACCACGGCCACCAACGCGACGATGCAGCCGCAATTGAAGAGCTTGGCCCGACATCCGGGCCGACCGCTTGGAGAGGCGGAGCCGAACGCCTCCTCAAAGGAATCTGTAGGCATGACACGCTCTTGAAGTCCGTTACTGTACCAGCCCGGACGTGAATCCGATTCCCATCTCGCACAGTTCGCTCCACCGGGATCCGTGGACGGCAGTCCAAATTCTGGTCCCTGTAGCATTGGTCGGATCCACTAAGCGACCAGTGTCCGAGCACGCCATGAACCTGCAAATCCACGTTGGCGACAACCTGCCCATCCTGGAGGCCATGCCTTCGGCATCCGTCGATTTGATCTATATCGATCTCTCTTCAACACTGGCTACAAGGGTTCAACGAAATCGACCCTATCCCCTGCATACCCCCGGGCCGGGGCGAACATGGCGAATCTTCACCATCTGCTCTCAAACCTTGTAGGTTCCTGGTACTTCGCTCTCGGTTGATGGGGACGGCGTTGCAAGCCCCTGCAACTCGAGTCCGGGGCGGGTAGTCCCCACCGCCTGCCTGGTTCGTTCCACGAGCAGGGCACCACGCGCCGGCGGCTTGTTCATGCCGGACACTTCCCGGACCGAACTCGGGCACTGTCACTATGTGGGGGCGGCAGCACGGAGACTCCGTGGCCACAGCAGGTTCGGTCAGTCCATCCGAGCCGTCGGCAAGTGGTAGGCGGATTGCACGCACCTCTCCATTTGGTCCAGCAGGGATGCGGACAGATGGCGAAACACCTCCAGGTTGCGCTTGTGCCTTGACAATCTGCCATTGTTCTGTACACACAGGGCACTGTTTCAATCTCGTTGATATTGGTTGCGGGCGGTCCTGTGGCGCCTCCT
>CAZMKQ010000294.1:0-1891 GCA_964566955.1 uncultured Caldilineaceae bacterium
CCGCCCCGGCCCCGGCCCTCAAGCGAGCCGAACCGGAGTACCTGAACAGTTACGATCTGGCTGATATGTCCTTCAGTGACCGCCGGGTTTTTGCTTTGCTGACGCTGTTGTCGCCTTCCATAGACTTGCGTACCCACCACTTCCATATCGACCACATTTTCCCCAAAAGCCGCTTCACAAAAGCCCGTCTACGCAATGCCGGAGTGATTGACGAAGAACATGAGAATTATGCTGACTGTGCCAACCGCATAGGAAACCTACAACTGCTTGAAGGAATCCCGAATGTTGAAAAACGTGCCAAGATGCCGGCGGAATGGATGGAAGAGCATTTCGAAGACGAACAAGCACGGCGGCATTATACTGAATTGTATTACCTAGGTGCGGTGCCGAGAGAGATGACAGATTTCATATGTTTTTACGAGGAACGGCGAGAAAGGCTCCAAAGGAAGATTGGGCAGTTGATAAATGTCGTATGAGAGGCAATAAACCCAAGGAGGCACCCAACCGGTTTGACCTACGTGCGTGTTCGCCACGGTAGTAAACGCATGTTTGTGACGGTACCGGTATGGGGCTTGGAGACGTAATAAAATTCGTGTGGGGCCGGTCGAACTACCTGTTGGGGCCTATGGATACATGCGAACGGGTCGCGTCACCAGTAGCGACGTGCGGTGATCAGGACGGACACCAGGGGGCTGGCCACGGTGTTCTCGTGGGGACGTCGCGATGTAGCGTCCCTTCTTGAGCCAGATGATCGTTCGTTCAGCGACGTTGTATGTCCAGTGCAACTGCCGATCATGGTTGAGTGGCACTTGGCAGTAGTGTTGTCCATCGCCCTCGCAACTCCCAGTTCACCGTGTCCGGCCAACTACTCCTTTGAACTGAAAATCTGACTGCCCGGTGTCACCCCGGGTAGGCCGGTGGATGCATGAATTGGCCGTCTTCCCGAATGGAGTTCAACGCACAGACCCCCACCGGGTCGGCGCACACCAGCCGCGGGGCCGGGTTCATCTCCAGGATTTCGTTGCTCGAATTGCCCGTCGTCGAGGAAGTCTCCTTGCATCGGTCGCGGATGCAGTCCCCCTGGGGCAACCGAGACTTCAGGACTAGAAAGCCCTCGGTCGGGCACGACCACATCTGCTCGGCAGACAGTCGGTGGGAGTGTCGCAATCGTTCATGGCTCTTGGATCGTGGGAAGTCTGACGTTCGGTCGATTGCATGCACCGGCAAGATGGGGAAGGCGCAGGCAGGGACGTCTCGAAGCAATCCGGTGTACACCGATGCTCGATGAGCGGAACTCTCGCACACCAGCCGTTGGTTCAGTGTAGGATCGGGCCAACCAGTCTGTAGCCGATGGGAATCAGTCGTGTTGTCCGAGAATCCCCTGCCATTCCTGTACCCGGATCAGTCCGAGTTCATTCTGCTGCGGCATGGCGGCGGCCTGTACGTGGACAAAACGCAACATCTCCTCTCGTTGCTGGCCCCCACCGCACGTGACCCGTCGCGGCTGAGAAACAAGTACATCTTCCTGGCCCGTCCCCGGCGCTTCGGCAAGTCCCTGCTGGTAACAACCCTGGAGGCCTTCTTCCAGGGAGAGGTGCCGGTTGATCCCCGCTACCTGAACGGCCACACCCCGCCGCCAACCCTGAGCAAGGCGGAGCTGTTCCAAGGCACGGTCGCGGCGGATACCGCCGAGGACCGGGGCTTCCACCCGGTCGTCCGGCTGAACATGGCCAGCACCCCGGCCGATGCACCGGAGGAACTGAAGGCCAACCTGCTGGAGATGCTGGGCGGCCAGTACACCCTGTGGAACCGACGCGGCGTCAACGTCGGCCTGGACCCCGTGGATGAATCCGGCGCCGTCACCTTCCCGACCAGCCCGGCCGTCAGCCCG
>CAZMKQ010000295.1:0-1871 GCA_964566955.1 uncultured Caldilineaceae bacterium
CCGACCGCGCCGGCCCCATCGCGATCGCCGGCGTTATGGGCGGCGCCGAGACGGAGGTGTCCGCCGACACGCGTACCATCCTGCTGGAGTCCGCGACCTTCGACGGCATCAACAACCGGCGGACATCCCAGGCCCTGCGCCTGCACAGCGAGGCCAGCCATCGATTCACGCGCGGTGTGCCCGCCCGCATGGCGGAAGCCGCCGCCGGTCGGGCAACCAGGCTTATCTGCGAACTCACCGGCGGCCGCATGGCGGGTCCCGCGGCGGACCTGTATGTGCGCCGGCAGGAGGAGCCCAGGATCTGCCTGACCGCCGGCGAGGTCAACCGCCAGTTGGGGATGCAGTTGGATCTCGACACGATTCGGGAAGCCCTGTGCCGCCTGGACATTGAGGCTGCGGTCCAAGACAACATTCCGGACGACATCGACGGGGAAGGCCTCTTCGGTCTCTGCCGGGAGGCGGACGAGCCGGTGCTCGTCTGTACCCCGCCCTGGTTCCGGTTGGACCTGCGCATTCCGGCCGACCTGACCGAGGAAGTGGCGCGCATCGTAGGTTACGAGGATGTGGGCCTGACCTGGATGCAGGAGCAGATACCCGGTCACGAGCCCAACCACCTGCTGGACTCCGAGGAGCGCATCCGCGATTTGCTGAGCGGCATCGGTTTGCAGGAAATCGTAGGCTATTCCTACTCCAGTCCGGAGCACCACCTGCGCCTGTCCCGGCATGCCACGGGGGACCAGGAACCGGAGTTCGTCCAACTGGCCAACCCGTTGTCTCCGCAGCGCAGCGTCATGCGCCGGGATCTGCTGGTGAGCGCGCTGGAACATCTGGTCCACAACTTGCGCTACGAGGACCGCCTGGCGGCCTTCGAGATCGGTCTCGAGTTCCGGCCCGAGTTGGGCACGGCGCCCTTCCCTGCGGAACTGCGCAAGTTGCAGTTTGTCCTGACCGGTGCGCGCGAGGTTGGGGATTTCCGGCAGCCCGCCGGAGAGGACACCTGGGACTTCTACGACCTGAAGGGCATCCTGGAGCTGTTGTTCAGCCGGCTCAACCTGGATCACCGCATCACATGGGCGGCGGCCCAGGATCATCGCTACGGACCCTATTGCGCCCGCATCGAACTGGACGGCGAACCCATAGGCCTGGCCGGGGAGTTGCATCCCCTTGTGCGTTCCGCCTGGGATCTGGACGGACGGCGCGTGGTGGTGGGAAATGTGGAGCTGCCACCGTTGGCGGCACCCTCGTGGCAGGTCAAGCAGATGCAGGCCATCAGCCCCTATCCGCAGGTAATTGAGGACATGGCGTTCCAGATGGACATGGGGATCACGGCCCAGGCCGTGGTGCAGGCCATCCGGCAGGCCGGCGGCGAGTTGCTGACGAACGTCGAGCTGTTCGATCTCTATGCCGGCGAGCCCCTGCCGCCCGGAACCAAGTCGCTGGCTTGGCGGTTGACCTATCAGGCGGTGGACCACAGCCTGAACGACAAGGAGGTCGCGCGTCTCCGGCGGCGCATTGCCCGCACCGTCGAACACCGGACGGGCGCCGTCCTGCGGGAAGGCTGAATCCGGTTAGCCGGGATCGGGCTGGCCTCCGGCCGGCTGCCGCGTCTCGCGCCGGCGCTTGCGGGCATCCGCCCAGCGCTCCCAGACCAGCGGTCCGCCGCGCCCGATGCGGACCAGGTCCAGGTCCGAAACCACAATGGTTTCGGAGAAGTGCCGGTGGGCCTCCGCCAGAATCTCGCGGACGGTGTAGCGTGGCCCCACATGGTGAATGACGAGGTGGCGCACCCGGGCACGGGCGGCCAGCCGGGCTGCCGCGCGCACGGTGATGTGGCCGTTTTCCTTGGCCAGTTCCCGGTCTGCGTGCAGGTA
>CAZMKQ010000296.1:0-1812 GCA_964566955.1 uncultured Caldilineaceae bacterium
GTAGGCCTGCCAGTCCTCCGCATCCGTGACGGAACGCCGGAAGAGCAGGTAGTGGACCCCGTCCGCATGCTCCGGCTCGGCCAGAATCCGGCATTGCCAGTCGTATCCGCGTTTCCCCTTGCTGCCGGCGCCGGTGCCACTCCCGCTCCCCGTAGGCCGCATGGACCTCGTGCACGCGCCAGGGGTCGGTGCCGGCACCACTGACACCGGAGCTCAGACCACCCCTCGCTGGCCAGGTCCAGCGGCGACATGTGCTTACTGAACGGCCATTCGTGGTCGCACCCGTGGCAGATCATGGAAGCTTCAACCGTTACTGACAGGCTTCGCATTCCTCCTCGTCCCACGGATTGATCGAGCAGCGGGCCGGCGTGACGGTCGCCTGCAGGCCAGCCAGCTGCGTGTGCGAGTGGTTGGAGATCGTCGACTCCAGGTTCTCCGGGTCGGCCACCAGGTTGAAGTAGGGATCACCGTCGACCGCCAGGTGGATCAACGCCTTGCGCTTCGGTCCGCCGCGGTTGGTCTTGACGTAGATGCTTCCCGGTCGGTTGTGGGGCAGCCAGTAGGTTTCGACCACGGCGCCGGGTCCGCCGTCATGGAGGGGGTGGCCCTCTGCGATGCGACGCTGCACCGTGGCTTCCCGTCGTTCGGGAAGCCTCTTGATCGTAACGTTCGACATCGCGTGGTTCCTCCAACTGCCAAGAGTTTGCGGTCACCATTATCGAGTCCCGGTTTTTGCGCCCACGCCCTTCTCAACGCTTCACGGCCTTGGGATGCAGGTAGACCGACTGTCGCCTAAACGGCCGACCGTCAGCTGCAGGACTTGGCTCGGCTTGCGGGTCGTGGGGTCGATCATCTCGCGCCACTGGCCGGTCTGGGGATCAATCATGGGTGGTCTCACCTGTGGGTGGTGGGCCGGAGGACCCGCTTTTCGGGGGTGCTGTGGGTCGCAGGACCTTGAAGATGAATTTCGGGGTTCTGCAGGCCCTTCGGCAAAGAACAACTTCCCCGCCGGACCGTACGCGGGAAGGGGACGGCAGGACCGCACGGTGCAGTTCAGGGAACACCAAACCGAGCAGAAGCTGCGCGGCGGGTACTACCCACCCCGGGATCTGGCGTCGTTCCTAGTTCGTTGGATCAAACCGATCGGTCCGCGGCGTGGACTTCCTGGCCTGGGCCGCGGACCAGATGATCCGGATATCAACCGCCCCACAGGTTGGTGGCGGTCAGCAGGGCGCCGAGGGCAACCAGCGTGCCCACGATCGTCCAAGTTTGCGTGTTGAGCCGGCGTTCCATGTCGGCCCGCAGGTCCGCAAAGCGGGTGTCCATCTCGGCGCGCAGAGCCTGGATTTCCCCGCGCAACTCGACCCGTAGCCGATCCAGGGGCGGTTCGATGTCGGGAATGGCGGTGGCCAGGACGGTGGCCTGCTTGATGTCGAAGCCGGCGGCCTGCAGGGCCTCGAAGGTGTCGGTGTTCATCGTGCGGTGTACACTGCGTTCGGCCACGGGAGATACTCATCCTGTCGGCTGGTTCGGGGGCGGACTCCACGACCGCCCGTGAACGGGAAGCCTCGGCAGTCTCAGCGCCGGGGCTTTCACTATTGTAGGTGATCCGACGCGGGCACTCGGTCCTCGTGGCCTTCGCTTTCCGCGGGCGGTTTCGGGCCCGCGTGGGCGTAGGACATTAGGGGGAAGGTTCTCGCCCAGATCCAGGACTTCCAACCGCGCCAGTTGACCCAGTTCCGGAGGGATGGAGCCCTCTAATACCAATCCAGAATGATTATGGCGTTACAGTGTCGGCGGGCAGGTCGGTCA
>CAZMKQ010000297.1:0-1800 GCA_964566955.1 uncultured Caldilineaceae bacterium
ATCGCACGATCACCGTCAACGGCGTGTCCAAGGCCTGGGCCATGACCGGCTGGCGTATCGGCTGGGCCGGGGCGCCGGCGGACGTGGTCAGGCGGATGCGGAAGATCATCTCGAACACCACCTCGAGCCCCTGCTCGGTCTCCCAGGCCGCGGCGGCGGCGGCGCTGGAGGGACCTCAGGATGGCCTCGAGGCGCGCAACCGGGCCTATCGGGAACGCCGGGACATGCTGCTTGCCCGGCTGGCGGACGTGCCGGGGCTCGAATTGACCGCTCCCGGCGGGGCCTTCTACCTCTATCCCGGATGCGGTGGGCTGCTGGGCAGGGTCCACCCCCGTGCAGGCGTTCTGGACTCCAGCCTCGACATCGTGAAGGCGCTGCTGCAGCATCACGGCCTGGCCGCAGTGCATGGCGCGCCGTTCTTCCACGACCCGGCCTTCCGGATTTCCTTTGCGGCTTCCCGGGAGAACCTGGCAAAGGCCGCGGCGGTCATCCGTGAATTCGTTGACTGCCTGCGCTGAGGCTGATGCGCCATGGCCACCCCGCCCTCACCCAATCCATCCACCGGACATATCCAATGTATGTTTTGATATGTTTCGATATGTCTTGAAAATGATATGAAAGATCCAGATGGTGGATTGGACATATGATCCCTCGCAAACGGTTTTCTTTTCGACAATTTCCGAACTCCGTTGCAATCGGACATGTTTTGAGCATAATCCCGCATGACTTTCCACTGGCCGGCACGGCACGATCCGGGAGAGCGCAATGAAACAACGGGCTCACCACCTATCGCTGTTCTCCGGCGTGTTACTTCCGGCAGCCGCCGACGCGGCGGTGCCGGGGCGCCGGGGATCCTGCAGGCGATGACGGTCTCCACCGGGCCGCCGTTCACCATCGTGCTGCGGGCGATGTGCTGCAGCACCCGGGTGGGCTTGCGGGCAGGCCTGAAGCGGCATTCCTGAAGCCGCCCTGACCGATCCGGAATCCCGGGAGCAGGACATTGTTCAAATCGATATTCCGTGATCGGGCGCTGGCCCAACGGACCCGGCAGGAACCCCTGGATGATCGCCTGCAGATCACGGCGCCCCACGAGTGGCTGCTGCTGGCCGGACTGGGCGTGACGTTCGCGGCACTGCTACTTGTTGCCGTCTTCGGACGGGTGGAGCGGAACCTTTCCTTCGAGGCGGTGCTGGTTCATCCGGGCCAGCGTCATGTCGTGGCCGCGCCCGTATCCGGAACGGTGACCCGGGTTCTGGCGGAGGTCGGGGACGTGATTGAACCCGGCCAGCCCCTGGCCCGGGTACGGACCCCCTCCACGGAGTTCAGGGAGTCGTTGATGCTGCGCCTTGGCGATTCGTTGCTACAGGGAGAGCGCGGCCCGGACTCCGCCGCGGTGGACCTGCTGCGTGCCCTGGTGCAGGAGCCGGACGGCGTGGCCGCAGCATCGCGGGATCACGTCACGAGTCCATACGGGGGCGAGGTCGTGTCCCTCGAACTGGCGCCGGGGCAGCCGCTGCTTGCCGGGCAGGAGGTGGCGCTTGTTCGTGCCGCTGGCGCCGGCCCGCTGGAGGTGCTGGCCTTCGTTTCCCCTGAAGAAGCGGCCCTTGTCGATGCCGGCATGGAGGCGCAGGTGCGTCTGGCGGGGCCCGGCGAGCCCGCCGGTAGCGGCATTGCCGGTTATGTGGATACGGTCTCTGCACATGCCCTTGCGCCACCTGAGTGGCTGCCGGGGACGGACCGGCCGTCATTGGAGCGGTCGCATCTGCTGCGCGTGCGGCTGACGGACGACTGGCCGGAGCC
>CAZMKQ010000298.1:0-1748 GCA_964566955.1 uncultured Caldilineaceae bacterium
GAGCTGGCAGCGCTGCCGCACCCACTTCATGACCAACCTGCTTACCCGTGTGCCCCGGCGAGCGCAGCCGGCGGTGGCCACGATGGTCAGGACCGTCTACCAGCAGCCGTCTGCAGAGGAGGTGCATGCACAGTTGAATCGTGTGATCGACCATCTCGAGGACCGGTTCCCGCAGGCCGCCTCGATGCTGTCCGAGGCCGGACCGGACGTGCTGGCCTTCACGGCGTTCCCGGTGGCGCACTGGAGGCAGATCTGGTCTAACAACCCGCTGGAACGGCTGAACAAGGAGATCCGCAGACGGACGGACGTGGTGGGGATCTTCCCTAACCGGCCGGCTGCCCGCCGGCTGGTGGGAGCGGTGCTGGCTGAGCAGCACGACGAATGGAGTATCGGGCGCCGCTACCTGACACCTGCATCTCCGGGGATAGACCAGGAACTGGAAGCATCGCCGAAGGCGATGCTTCCACAAGCAACTGCGGCATAAACATCATCAACAGGATGACGCCTTAATACACCACTTGTATGTTGCCGCAGTCCCATAAGTACGCCAATTTATGGGGTGGGCGAGAGGGGCGCGTCGTATACCACTGGGTGAGCCAGGGGATGATCCCTGACTGCACCGGCGTCAAGTTTGACACCCCTCCCGCCGTGCTTGTCGCTCCGAACGGATACATGGGCGAAAGGCCCGCATCTACAAGTGTGGAGGACGAGACAACATTACACGCGGGAGGTTGCTGATGGTAGTGGTAGCTGGCGTCGATGTCGGTAAGGCCGATCTGGACGTCTCGGTGGCGGAAGGTCCCGTGGTCCGGTTCAACAACACGGCGGTGGGACTGACCAGGCTGTTGAAACATCTGAGGGCACTGGACGTCACCATGGCCGTGTGTGAATCGACCGGCGGGTACGAACGATTGCTGGTTGACCGTTTGCGAAAGACCGAGATCGCCATGTATGTGGCCCATCCGAACCGGGTGCGTGCTTTCGCTCGGGCCTGCGGGTACGAAGCCAAGACCGATCCGAGGGATGCCCAGGTCCTCTCGCGCTACGGCCAGGTGTTCCCGGATGCGGAGTCACCGGCCCGGGAGCTGGAGCCGGAACGCGAGGAGCTGCAGGATCTGTTGCGACGCCGCCGGCAGCTGGTGGAACAGAGAGTCCGGGAATTGGGACGCATCGATAAGGTCGTCACACCCTATGTCGCAAGGTCCAGCAGACGCCACATCTCATGGCTTGAGAAGGAGATAGCTCGTCTGGACAAGGAATATCAGGCCGCCTTGCAAAGGAGCGCTCCAATGGCGCAGCAGGCTGCGCTGTACCGCACCGTACCTGGAGTAGGTCCGCTGACCGCGGCGGTCCTGGTCGCGCATCTGCCCGAACTGGGACACTGGGACAGCAAGTCCCTGACCTCCCTGGTGGGCCTGGCTCCCTGGTCGAGGGACAGTGGACGTAAGCGGGGCAGGCGCGCAATCAGGGGTGGCCGTGGCCTGGTGAGGCGGTCACTCTACACATGCGCGTGGGCGGTGATCCGCCACGACAGCGAGATGCGACGCTTCTACCGACGTCTGCGTGAGCGCGGCAAACCTGGCAACGTCTCAGTGGTGGCTGTTATGCGCAAGCTGCTATTGCAGCTCAACGCCGTTGCGCGTCGAGGTAGGCCTTGGATGCCGATGACCGCCTAGAACCAGTGATCTAGCCCATGGGCTAGATCACTGCCCTTGACACTCAACACGGATACTTGACGGGACGTGACC
>CAZMKQ010000299.1:0-1718 GCA_964566955.1 uncultured Caldilineaceae bacterium
GAACCGTGATCGACCTGAAGGACGGCTCCCAAAGCCTTCGTGTCGAAGGCAGCAGGCGCATGTTCAACAACGCCCGCCTGGGTCTGGAAGCGCAGTCCTTCTTCAACGTCGATCCGGGGAACGCCAGCTACGGCCTGAGGGACAGCGACTATGCACTGCTGTCGCTGAAATGGTATTTCTAGGTGCCGTTCCCGGGAACCAGTCACCCGTGCCGATGCAGGCGGGAAGGTAACCGGAACAGCCAAACTCGAAATTGACGGACCTGGAAGGGCTTGAACCTGGAACCAATGGATTATGAGAGCCAGTCAAACCTGTAACCGATGCTGCACAGGTATCCTGCTACTGTCTCCTATTGCGCTCTGCTGTCTCATGGACAGAACCTCGCGCAAGATGGGCGTGGCTTGCTGTCCTCTCGATATCGCTTAGGCCAAGCGCAAGCTGCCGGCGCCAGGGATGTAAATCAATTACAGAAATTATGGTTGCCTTCAGTACTTGGCGACTGCAAGATCATCTCGAAGCTCCTTCCATAGCGCGTATTCGCGCTGATAAGACTACCGTACAGTTTCACGGCATGGCTGGTGTTCCGAAACTGTTGCCTATGTACCCGGAATGGACCCACAGATGCTTGGCGCGCCCGAGAGGATTCGAACCTCTGACCTCTGCCTCCGGAGGGCAGCGCTCTATCCGGCTGAGCTACGGGCGCCCGGGTGAAATATTGCGGCCGTAGTTTACCCGACGGACCGCACGGGAGATACGGGAAATACGGCCGAATCATGCCCGGCAGCGGAACCGGTCCCGGCGCCGGAGAAAGCCGGAGGTAGCCGGACTATCCGCCTCTCAGCGCCTTGGCCTCCCGGCGACGGGCGTGCAGCACCGGCTCGGTGTAGCCATTGGCCGCTTCCCGCCCGCCGAACACCAGGTCCAGGGCGGCGTGGTATGCGGGGCCGTCGAAGGACGGGGCCATGGCGATGTAGTCGGGATCGCCGCTGTTCTGGCGGTCCACCACGGCCGCCATTTTCTCGAAAACCGAGCGCACCTGTTCCGGGGTGCACAGGCCGTGATGCAGCCAGTTGGCGATATGCTGGCTCGAAATCCGCAGGGTGGCGCGATCCTCCATCAGGGCGACATCCGTGATGTCCGGCACCTTGGAACAGCCCACGCCCTGGTCGATCCAGCGCACCACGTAGCCGAGTATGCCCTGGGCATTGTTCTCCAGTTCCTTCATGATTTCTCCGTCCGACAGCTTGCGGTCGCCCATCAGGGGTATGGTCAGGATCTCGTCGAGGTCCGCATCCAGGGCGCTGTCCAGCTCCTTCTGCCGGGCATGCACGTTGACCTGGTGGTAGTGGATGGCGTGCAGGGTGGCCGCTACCGGCGAGGGCACCCAGGCGGTATTGGCCCCGGCCCGGGGGTGGCCGACCTTCTGTTCCATCATGGCCGCCATGTTGTCCGGCGCCGCCCACATGCCCTTGCCGATCTGGGCATGGCCCGGCAGGCCGCAGGCAAGACCCTTATCCACGTTCCAGTCCTCGTAGGTCAACAGCCAGGGCGTGGTCTTCAAGTCGTTCTTCGGTAAGACCGCACCCGCCTCCATGCAGGTATGGATTTCGTCGCCGGTGCGGTCGAGGAAGCCGGTGTTGATGAAGATCACGCGTTCCTTCGTCAGGCGGATGCATTCCTTCAGGTTCACGGTGGTCCGGCGCTCCTCGTCCATGATG
>CAZMKQ010000300.1:0-1687 GCA_964566955.1 uncultured Caldilineaceae bacterium
ACGAGGGTGTTCTGCCGGGCGACATGACGGTCGAGGACTTGGCGAGATAAACGGGTCTTGTTTTGTAGGGGCCTGCATTCGATTGCCGCCGATTTGCGGCCTGGGATTTCTTCCCACACGCCGGGGCAAAACCTCTGCGACCTCCTGTGGCTGGACCCCGATGCACCGTGGCCGGGCCCCGTCCCACCCTAACCCGATACCGTCGCATCCCCGCCCCTCAGGCCGCTCGAACAGGGGTACCGGAACAGTTGCCGTCCAAGCCCGGACTTTGTACAAAGTCCGGGCGGGCGCTGAGGGGTTGGGAGCGTTTTAGGCCGAGTAGCAGAGGGCGGTCAGGCACGGATCAGGCGGCGGCGGGGGACGTTTGCGGATGCGGAGCCGGGGATATGGAAAAAGGCGGGGCCTGCGTCCGCCACGCCCTCCGGATGCAGGCCAGGACATCGGAGAAGGTGGGGACGGTCTTGACCTACCATGCACTCGGCCACTCTACCCATCGACAGCCTGCCGGCAGTCGTGTGACTGTGTTGGGTTCGCCAGTACACCTCTGCCCGGTTGGACCAGTCATCAAGCGACATCACGGTTGGGTGGCCAAGTCTGTTGTAACTGGCGACATGTGCACAGACCGTTGCTTCAAAACTGCAAGCAGAACCGGGAAACGAGATCAGCATCGTCATTTGGCTGCAGTATTGACCTCGGAAAAACGGCAGATGCTCAACTGGTATCAGAGCCAAGTCCCGGTGGTGCAGGAAAGAGCGCTGTTCCGTTGAAGTCGAATCCATCCCGCCGCACATCTCGATAGCCTGCGCTATAATCGGCTGTCCGAGCATTCAGTGCTGAATCGTCTTGTTCGTCCGCCCTTGAGGTGTCGTTCACCTTGTGGGCGATGCGTTTGAGGATGGCCATGTTGTGGGCGGCGTAGCCCGGGCGGATGCGGCTGTCGTCCTCGCCAAAGGCCACGTCCAGGACCCCATGGTGGGCATTTTCGATGCTCCAGTGCCCGCGCACGGCCTGGCTCCAGTTGCAGGCCGTGCGCGGGCAGACTGGATAAGGAAGCCGCGGACATCGGTCGTGACCCGGTCGCTGCAACGGCGTTCGGATTCGACCCAGACCAGGCTGGCCAGGTCGCACCACTCGCGGTCGGGGTTGGCATGGGGCAGCAGGGCGGGGTCGCCGGTCGTCCCGCAGCGGCGGATCTCGATGCGCCCGTGGTCCTTGCCGACCGTGTCCGCAGAGTCGTGGGCATAGCCGGCGAAGTGTCCGGCCCGTTCCGGGGCGGAGGTGTCCTCCAGACGTGCGTGAAGGCCCTTGTGGTTGTCCCGGACGCGCAGCACGTAGTCGGCCTCCTGCTGCCGGATCTGGCGCGCGATGGCCTTCTGGCAACCCATGGCGTCCAGGGTCACGATGCAGCCCTTCAGGCACAGCATGCGCAACAGTTCCGGAATGGCCGTGCTTGCGTTGGACTGGTCGTCCGCCGCCGTCTGGGCCAGGCCCAGGCGCCGACCGGATGCAGGGGCCCCCAGCCCCCGACCCCGGTCGTGGGAACCGCGCACGCTCTGGCCGTCGACGGGCACGCTCTGGCCGCCGGTCAGTGCAAAGGCCTCCTGCACCCAGTCCCGGAAGCCCTCCTCGAACCCGGACGCCCCGCGGATCCGCGGGGCGTCCAGGATCTCGACCGGCGGACGCGGGC
>CAZMKQ010000301.1:0-1661 GCA_964566955.1 uncultured Caldilineaceae bacterium
GCCCGCGTCCGCCGGTCGAGATCCTGGACGCCCCGCGGATCCGCGGGGCGTCCGGACCCAGCTACACCCCCCGACGGACATCCTGCGTGCTGTCGGGGCTGGCCGTCATCGGCACCTCCGGGCCAACGGGTTCCCGATGCCGCGTCAGGCCACGGGCGCCCTGGAACGGGCCGAGGGCGATGGGCGGCCAGGATGAGACAGCCGAGTGGCCTTCTTCCGGACCCGGTGCTCCCAGCCCCAGGCAATGCGTGGGCGGCTACCTGCCGGAGGCCTCCCGTAAGGTTCCCGCTGCCTGTGCACACGCAGCGATGGGAGGAATGCCACCGGTATGGCCGGGCCCAAGATGAGTGCCCGACCAGGGACTTCAGGCCACGCCGGTGGTGTTTATACTGGTGGGTACAGGGAGCAGGTAGCAGGAGGCCGGTCATGTCCGCCGTCAAGGCCCCAACCGAAGAAGCGCAGATGCCGGGTGCCGACGTGGTGCCACAGACGCCATCGCTACACTGGAGTTGGGCTCCGGCCGCGTGGCCGGGGGCGACCACTCCGGTCGCCTACGTCGCGCGCGCGTGGCGAGCGCGGGCGCGAGCGCGGACGTTGCCGGCTTGGAAGGCACATTTGCAGGCCCTCTCGCACCACGACCCGGACTACGTCTACGACCCGGGGCACGAGTATGAGAGGGATTGGACCACGGACCCTGCCTACCGCCAAGACGGGGTGCGTCTGTACCGGTTTGACAGGGAGGGGTTCCTGATGCCACACGGCAGTTTCCACAGCCGGTTCATCGACTTGGTGCTCCAAACCCTGATCCTGGTCCTGGGGCGGCGCGTGTGCCGCGAGCCGGACCTGCACTACCCGGCCGCGCTGGGCGCGGAGCTGGGCCTGTTGACCGAGGGCCGCGAGCCCCGCCGGCGGGTGGGGCCGGATCTGGTGGTCATGCCGCCGTCGTGGACGCTTACCGAAGCGCGGGAGCGCACGGTGGAGGAGCGCATCATCCATATGGAGGAGGACGACCCGGTCCCGGAACTGGTCGTGGAAGTGGTCTCGCGCACGACCGCCGCCAAAGACTTTGAGGACAACGTGTCCCTGTACGCGGCCCTGGGCATTCCGGAATACCTGCTGATCGACACCGGGGAATTCAAGACCGAGCTCAACATGTGGCTGTTTCGGCGCGCCGAAACGGACAGGACCTACCGGACGGAGGAGACTGGCCTTGCCCTGACCGCCTGTGGTACATCCATGCGCCTGCAGCCGGCGGATGTGCCCGGCAACGTGCCCCTGTTCCAATGCCAAGATCCGGCCACCAGGCAGTGGCTTGATCACGAGGGCAACCTTGAACGCCAAGGGGAACGTAGAGGAGAACGTAGAGGGGAAATCCACACCGCCCTGCAAGTGTTGGATGCTGTCCTGCCCTCCTTGCCACCGATCGACCGCGCGCGCATTGAAGCCTCATGGCGGGAAGCTGGCTTACCTGCCGCGGCCGTGCCACGCATCCTGTCCCTGCAGAGCGAGCCCGACCGCTGGCGGGAACTCCTGGAAATGCCGCGCGCGCCGGAGGCGGTGCATGAAGCCGGGCATCCGCCCGCCATCCCTTGTTAAGGGTATTTGCACGTCTAATGTGGAATTACACGGCCACGGTGAAGGTCTGGACATCAATCCCGGCC
>CAZMKQ010000302.1:0-1617 GCA_964566955.1 uncultured Caldilineaceae bacterium
TCCCCGGGGATGATCAACCGTAAAGGACCAATAATATGATTCCTCCGCAGACCAGCACAATGCCGGCCGCCTCCGCGGCACTGACCCTTTCCCGGAAAAATACAGTGGTCGCCACGAAGGTGAAGACCAGTTCCACCTGGCCCACGGCGCGGACGTAGCTTGCGTTCTGGATGGTGAAGGCGGTGAACCAGCCAATGGAGGCGAGCGCCCCGGCGAGTCCGGCCGCGCCCGCCCAGCGCCAGTGGCGCAGCACCCGGCCAAGCTCCCCGGGCTCGCGCAGGACCAGGTAGCCGCCCATCAGCAGGGTCTGGATGGCCAGGCTGACGAACAGCGTCAGGGCGGCGCTGACGACGAAGTCATCGTGACCCAGCGCCAGCGACGCCCCGCGGTAGAAGACCACGGACCCCCCGAGCCAGCCGGCGCAGACGAGGCCGATCAGCGTCGATCGGCGGAACAGCCCGTCCAGCATGCCGCGCAGGGTCAGCCTGTTCTGGCCCAGGGACAGCGCCACCACGCCGAGAGACGAGATCGCGATGGCCAGCACCGCCCAGGCATTCAGGTAGTCGCCGAGCAGGAACGACCCCAGCGCCGCCACCATGATCACTTCCAGCTTGGAAAACGTGGTCCCCACCGCGAAACTCTGGAAGGAGAACATCCACAGCAGGCAGATGGTGAACAGGATCTGGCAGATGCCCCCGAACAGGCAGAACCAGAGAAAGCGCGCATTGGCCGCAGGCAGCGGATGGTCCCCCGCCCAGACCAGCAGTCCCAGGTAGGCCGCGGCCACCGGCAGGGCGTAGATGAAACGGGAATAGCCTGCCCCGGTGGTGGACAGCCGCCCCTTGAGGTGTTTCTGCAGCGCCGAGCGGAGGTTCTGGAAAAACGCCGCGGCGATGGTGATGATGATCCAGGGTTCGGCCATGGCGGGTATTATATGTGGATGCGCCGGCCTGACCTGAAACGTAGCCTGGCGGTGGTCCTGGCCGTCGCTTCCGCCGTCGCGGCCTGCGGCGCACGGGCCGGCACCGCCGGGGTCATCCCCTATGCCTGTCCCGGCGGGGTTCCCCATGTGCTGCTGGCATTCGATCCGGCGGCCGGCAGGGTGGGATACGGGGCCTTCGACGGCGGCGGCAGGCCCGGTGAATCCGTCGCCGAGACGGCGGCAAGGGAGATGCTGGAGGAAACCCGCTGTGCCTTCGGCACGCCCACCGCAGCCGAGCTGGCCGGGAAGACCCCCAGCAATTTTGGCGGTGTTTCTTCCTATGTCGCCGAGGTGCCCTTCCGGTCCGGGCGGGACATCGCGGAACATCCCTGCGAAGCGGCCCTCGAGCGGGTCGACTGGTTGTGGGTGCGTCTGTCGGACCTGAAAACGGCCCTGCGCTCCGGCGGGCCGCGCCCCGAGGTGACAGCGGCTTCCGGGACCCGTCGAATTGCGCTGTGGCGGCGCGCTGCCGGGTCCCTGCGCCAGGCGGTCAGTGACGGCCTGCTGCCGGATGGCCTCTGCAGGGCCGGCGGGCAGGCAGGTTCATGATGCCGGGATTCCCCCGGCAGTGCGGCGGAAAGTCCCGCCTCCCGCCTAGGGCTGCATGCCGTAGGAAGCCGGGTTCATCCACTGCA
>CAZMKQ010000303.1:0-1616 GCA_964566955.1 uncultured Caldilineaceae bacterium
GAAGGCGAGTGGCACGTTCATGTCGAGAACCTGCTGCAGCGTCACCCCGCGGTATCCGCTGCCGACCTCGGGGATCCACGTCTCCACCGTTTGCCCGGGATCGACCCGACCGGCGGCGATGAGGCGGCCGAACACGAGATTGAGATGGGTCTTGGTGATCGACTGCATGGAATGAAGCGTGTCGGGGCGACAGTCGGCCGCATGGGCTTCGAAAAGGACATCCCTGCCTTGCGCTACCACCAGGGCGTTGAAGGAGGGCAGCGCTGTCAGCCGGGCAACGTCGCACCTTTCGGCGATCGCTGGTTGGTGGCGGTCCCGAAGCGGCAGGACATGGCCCGAACGAAGGGCAAGGCCACGCCGATTCAGCCTGTGGATGTTGCGGAATCCGTAGCGACGGTTCCCTGCCCGGTTCCACCACGCGAGATTGTCGTGGCCGACTTCGAGTTGCGGATTGCGCATGCGATTGCTCCTTCAGAAAATACCGGCATCGAGGCCTGCGGCCATGAGCATACCGAGTTCGCGGGCCTCCCCGGCGAAGACGTCCTGCCATTCACCCTTCAGCAGCAGGGGTTCGTTGACGGCGCGCCAGCCCAGGCCACCGGCAATGCTCTCCACTGCACGCCTCGTCCCCGTGCCGTCGAGGCCGGCGCGGATGTAGAGCGCATAGGGTTTCGCGCGGGTCTCCTCAAGGCACGGGTAGTAGCACCGGTCAAAGAAGTCCTTCAGCGCGCCCGACATGTAACCCAAATTCTCTGTCGTGCCGAGCACCAGGGCGGCGGCAGCCTTGACGTCATCTGGCGTGGTCTCGAAAGGCGACCGGGCATCCACGGCAACCGTTTCAGCGTCAACCGCCAGTGCCCCTTCCAGAACAGCATCTCGCAGACGCTGCGTGTTGGGCGAGGGAACGTGGCCAATGATGAGGAGAGTTCTTGCGGTCACGACGCCGCCTTCACAGCCTGCCACAACCGAAGGGTCCGCAAGACCGGATCAGACCATGTCGCAGTGATCCTTCATCGCGCCCTCGCTGAAAGCTGCCTGCCGGAGGCTTTGTGGCACGGTCATGGTTCGCAAGCCCGGCGGTGGTATCCTGGGATTCGGCACGCCCGGCAGTGCCATTGACACTGCAGGCAAGCATCATCAGGCGATCGGAAGCGGAAATTGTCATGACATCACGTGTTCCCTGTCGACGTCTGCCAGGAGAACGGGGCAACACGGGGCCTCTGGTGCAATGGGATGGTCCAACCGCACTCCTTCTCAGGCAGGAAACGTTCAACCAACTGTGCTTCCCGCTGCCGGAACATGGCAGTGGTGGGTTCAAAAGCGCATGTTGAGTGTGAGGAAATAGGTCCGGCCCCAGCCGGCTGCAGTGGGTCCGTCGATGCTGCTGGGATTGGCCGTGTCGACGGTCAGCCCGGCATCGGTGAGATTGAAGACGCCGGCGGCAAGCCGTGCGCCCGTCAGCCCCAGAGGATCCTTCCAGTCGAGGACTGCGTCGTGGCCGGTCCAGGACTGGAACTTTCCTGTGCCCGCCTGGTTGCCAAAGGCGGCACGGTAGTTGGCGGTCCACATGGCCGTCAGGTTGCCGTGGCGGGCCATCAACCGGACTCGGGCCATGT
>CAZMKQ010000304.1:0-1608 GCA_964566955.1 uncultured Caldilineaceae bacterium
TCATTCTGCGCGGCTTCCCCTTTTTTGGTCAACTCCCAATTCCACATTAGGCGTATTTTAGGCCATTGATGCCGGTTGGCACATCCGGGGCGCGTCTGTGGATCCGCATCCGGTTCCACCGTTCCAGGCAGTGCCGCACTGGCTGCCGCCATTCCTTGGGCGAGGCCCCCCTGCGTGTGGCCGACCTTCAGCCTTCGAACCGGAATTGCGAGTGGCAGGGACGGATCCGGACGGTACAGCCAGGCATGCACGGTTGGCAGCGCGGGCATGGAAGGAGCCTTGGCCGTGGCCGCCGGCATGGGCACGCAGGTCCGGTCCGGTACATTGGCTTGGACAAACCGGTCCCAATGGCGAACGCATCGGCTCCGACCGGAACTTTGGGAAGATCCCCGGATCGCGAATTCGACCATCGAGCCCGCGTTTCGCCTCGGTTCCGGGATATACTGTTGCGCTGCGTTCGAACCGGCCCGGCGGCCGAGTTGCAGCCGGTGTGCCCGCCGCAGTTCCTGTTCCTGCATGTCCCCTGAATTCATCAATACGCTGGGTGTCTGGCTCGAGGTGGCCGTCACCGTCATGGGTGCGATGCTGTTCGCGCTGTGGGCGGGGACCGTTGTCTGGACCATTAACGACATCCGGGCCAGGTCCTGGGACGTGCTGGCCATGATTCTGGCGGCCGTCCTGGTGATTCTGGTTCCCTTTGCCGGCCTGGTGGTCTACATCCTGGTCAGGCCGCGCGAAACCTTGGCGGACACCTACAACCGGGCCCTCGAGGAGGAGGCGCTGCTGCGCGAGGCGAACGTGTCATTCTTCTGCACCGGTTGTAGTCGCCCGGTACGCGACACTTGGGTGTTCTGCCCCCATTGCCAGGTTCAATTGTTGCAGGCGTGCCCGGCCTGCGGCCATGCGGTCCGCCCCGAGTGGACGGTCTGTGCCCAATGCGGCACCGCGCGCGGCGCCCAGCCCGCACAGCAGTATCCGCAGGCGGAGGACGATGCGGAATCTTGGAACCGGGTCTCCGCCTCCGATGGCCGGACCGCGTCCGCCGAGCAGGTCCCCGGACGCTGATTTCCCCGGTCCCGGGCGGGATCTCCGCCCGCGGCGACCGTTCGCAACCGCACGGCCCAGGCTGAACCGCCTTGTGCCGATCTGCCATATCCATGGCGCTGATGCCCCATGGCAAGGCCGCCGGATGCACCTTGGTTGGACGAAATGCACGTCCGCGGCACTCTGATTTTGTAACATGTGCCCAAACCCAATTCGTTCCGGCGGCTGTAGGATTGTGCCATTGCAGCCGCGACGGGCGGAGCCTTGCCCGCGTACCAAACCAGGAGTACTACTGACATGGCCCTAGATTGCAAGACCGGCGCTGACGTCATCGAGGCCATCAAGGCCAACGGCGTCAACATTGTGGATGTCCGGTTCACCGACCTGTTCGGCCAGTGGCACCACTTCTCATTGCCGGCGGAGACCTTTGACGCGGAAGAGGCATTCGAAGAGGGTCTCGGATTCGACGGCTCTTCCATCCGCGGTTTCCAGAGCATCGATGTCAGCGACATGATCCTGAAGGGCGATCCGACGACCGCCCACCTGGATCCGATTGCTGACGAC
>CAZMKQ010000305.1:0-1579 GCA_964566955.1 uncultured Caldilineaceae bacterium
CCGGGATTGACGTCCAGACCTTCACCGTGGCCGTGTAATTCCACATTAGACGTATTGTAGATTTCCATCCCGATGGTCGGACCCTGGCCAGCGTCGGGGAGAACCACACCATCCGCCTCTGGGACGCGGACACGGGCACTCTCCGACACACACTGGAAGGACATACGGATAGAGTCCGGTTTGTGGCTTTCAGTCCCGATGGCCGGACCCTGGCCAGCGGCAGCATGGACGGCACAATCCTGTTGTGGGACGTGGTCTCGGAGGCGGCCGCGGGGGATTTCCGCAACCTGGCAACCAATCCCAACGGGCAATGGGCGGTGTGGAAAAGCGGCACGACCGTAACGGTCCGCTTCAGCAGTCCGCGCGCGCCCGTGCAGTACCATGCGCGGCAGGATCCGCAACCCCAGTTCGTGCTGCCGGAGGGCTTCCGGCCCGCGACCCGCGTGACGCACACGGTGACGGGCACGCCGGTCCACGCGGATGGCACGCCGGTGCCGAACGCGCCGCCGGCGACCTTCGACCTGACCATCGACCCGAACGGCGAGGTGCGCTACCTGGACAACGCGAAGGTGGACGAGCTGGGCTATGTGGCCTACTGCGTGACGCACCTGACCTGGCAGACCGGCGAGCCCCCATCCACCTTCGGGACGCAGGCATCCCCGACTGTGGACTCCGATGCATCGAATTGACTGCCGCGAGGAAGCTGACCGATATGACTGTGAAGACCCTGATCCGGACCCTGGCCATCAGCCTGTGCCTGCTCCTGGTTGTGGCATCACCCGTTGCCGCCCGGGAAGCTCCGTTTGAATCCCTGCCCATCGGGGCCAAGGCCCGTCTGGGTCGGGGTTGGATTACGAACGCGCAATATTCCCCGGACGGCACACGTCTGGCCGTGGGGAGCAGTGCCGGCATTTGGTTGTACGACACGCAGACCTACGAAACCACATCCCTGCTCACGGGCCATACAGGTGCGGTCGTGAACGTGGCGTTCAGTCCCGACGGCCGGACCCTCGCCAGTGCCGGCTGGGGCTTGGGCACCTTCCTGTGGGACGTGGCCACAGGCTCCCTGCAATACACCCTGGATAACGAAAGTTACGCTTGGCGCGTGGCCTTCAGTCCCGACGGCCGGACCCTCGCCAGTGCCACTTCGGACGACACCCAACTCTGGGACACGAACACGGGCGCTCTCCGACACACACTGACAGGATATTCGGGTAGCTTATGGTCTGTGGCCTTCAGTCCCGACGGCCGGACCCTCACCAACAGCGGTTACGACTCCACTGTCCACCTCTGGGACACGAACACAGGCACTCTCCGACACAAACTGAGAGGACATTCAGATAGCGTCTGGTCTGTGGCCTTCAGTCCCGACGGCCGGACCCTCGCCAGCGGCAGTCACGACCACACCGTCCGCCTCTGGGATGTGGCCACCGGCTCCCTGCGGCATATCCTGGAAGGCCATACGGGTAGAGTCCGGTTTGTGGCTTTCAGTCCCGATGGCCGGACCCTCGCCAGCGGCAGCTGGGACGGCACAATCCTGTTGTGGGACGTGGTCTCGGAGGCGGCCGCGGGGGACTTC
>CAZMKQ010000306.1:0-1564 GCA_964566955.1 uncultured Caldilineaceae bacterium
CAGCGGCAGCGCCCGCTGCGCCACAGGCGCCGGCAGCCGCGGAGTTGCCCCAGGCACCGAGTTCCTCCGCGTCGGCTCCCATTGTTCCGGAAGCGCCCGCGCAGCCGGAATCAACGAGCATGACCCAGGCCCCAGAGGCGCCAACGGGTGAGACCATAATCAGCAGGGTGGTTATTGCAAACCCTGCCCCGGGGACAGAGTCCAACAACCCTGGCAGGGACCTTGGCCCGCTCAGCACCTTCCAGGTGCGTCCCATTTTCGAGAACTTGGTTGGGTTCGACGCGGACTCGGGCTCCCTGATTCCCCAGCTCGCCACCGGTTGGAGCGTGGAGCCGGACGGCATTTCTGTCCGCTTCCTGCTGCGGAAGGGTGTCCAGTTTCACAATGATCACGGGGAAATGACCTCCCGGGATGTTGTGTACACCCACGCGCAGATCACTCAGGAGGGCTCGCTACACCCCCACCGAACGCGCCTGGCACTGGCAACTGTGGAGGAGGTCAACGACTACGAAGTGGTATTCCGCCACAGTAGGGCCAATGCCGAGTTCTTCCGCATGATCTCAGAGCAGGTTGGCTCGATCCAGATCCAGAGCGCTAACTCCGCGGGTGTTGGGCCCGGTGACCCGGCGAATGAGCTGGGCACACAACCGGAGCTTACGACGAGGCCGCTGGCTGGCACAAATGCGTACCAGTTCGTGTCCAGGACGCAGGGCCAGAGCATGTTGTTCGAGCGCGTTCCCTACCAGCACTGGCGCTTCACCCCGGACTTCCAGGAGATGGAATTCAAATGGGTTGGAGAGGCTTCAACGCGTATGGCGGCCCTCCTAACTGAGGAAGTCCACCTGACCCAGTTGGCGGAGGACCAGAAGGCGCAGGCGGAGGCGCAGGGCATGGTCGTCCGTGCCGGCCACCACGGTGCGCAGCGGGTCTTCGTCGGCTTCAAGGGCGTCTTCCTGGACAGAAATTACGGCACCTACCAGGCGCAGGAGACGCCATGCGGCTACGCCCACTGTAACTCGCCCTTCCTGGACGTCCGCGTCCGCAAAGCCATGAACAAGGCCATTGACCGGCACGAGCTGAACGAGGCCTTCTTCGGCAACAAGGGACAGATTATGGTGATGAACCACCACCGGCCCGGCGCCGCCTACCACAACCCCGAGTGGGACACCAATTTCGAGAGCGAATATGGTTTCAACCCGGAGGCCTCGCGAGCCCTTTTGGCTGAGGCGGGATACGACGAAAACAACCCGCTCGAGGTCAACGTGGAAATCACCACTCACGCGCAGTTCAGCCAGTCCGCAGACGTGCTTGAGTCGCTGGCGGGCTACTGGCAAAATGTGGGAATCAAGGCCAACCTGGACGTGGCGGACGCGACCGTTCGCAGGGCGAGAGACCGAGCCTTCGAAGTGAACAACCATGTAGGCTGGGGCGCCACCTTCTCATTCGACATCCAGGGATGGCGCGTGTACAACTCACACCTCGCACCTCGCGGCGGA
Source organism: uncultured Caldilineaceae bacterium (assembly GCA_964566955.1). Classification (GTDB taxonomy): domain Bacteria; phylum Chloroflexota; class Anaerolineae; order Caldilineales; family Caldilineaceae; genus Bin34. Next base: position 1,497 of record CAZMKQ010000306.1, read on the forward strand.
GCCCTGGAGCTCCTGGAGACCAGGGACCTGATCGACACTATCCAGGCCACCATGGACATCGACGAGCA
>CAZMKQ010000307.1:0-1561 GCA_964566955.1 uncultured Caldilineaceae bacterium
CAGCGGCAGCGCCCGCTGCGCCACAGGCGCCGGCAGCCGCGGAGTTGCCCCAGGCGCCGAGTTCCTCCGCGTCGGCTCCCATCATTCCAGAGGCTCCAGCTCAGCCGGAGGGAATGATGGCAGAGAGGCCCGCTGAGCCGACCGGGGAGACCCTGGTCCAGCGGTTGGTCATCGCCAACCCCGCCCCGGACACCGAGTCGAACAACCCCGGCAGGGACCTTGGCCCGCTGAGCACCTTTCAGGTGCGGCCGATGTACGAGAACCTGATTGGCTTTGACGCGGACACGGGCGCCTTGGTCCCGCAACTCGCCACCGGATGGAGCGTGGAGCCGGACGGTATCTCGGTCCGCTTCCTGCTGCGCAAGGGTGTGCAGTTCCACGGTGACAACGGCGAGTTTACCTCGCGCGACGTTGTCTACACCCACGCACAGATTACCCAGGAAGAGTCCACGCACCCCCACCGCCGGCGCTTGATCCTTGCCAAGGTGGAGGAACCGAACGACTACGAGGTCGTCTTCCGGCACAGCAGGGCCAACGCAGAGTTCATGCGGATGATCTCTGAGCAGGTGGGTTCCATCCAGATTCAGAGCCACAAGGCCGCAGGCGTCAGCAAGAGCGACCCTGCCGATACCCTTGGCAATCAGGCCCAATTGACCGGCATCCCGCTGGCGGGGACCAACGCCTACCAGTTTGTCAACCGGACGCAGGGTCAGGGCATGCTCTATGAACGTGTGCCCTTTGAGCACTGGCGCTCCAACCCTGACTTCCAGGAGATCGAGTTCAAGTGGGTGGGCGAGGCCTCCACCCGCTACGCAGCGCTCCTGACGGAGGAAGTGCACCTGACCCAGCTGGCTGAAGACCAGAAGCCTGAGGCCGAGGCCAATGGCATGGTCATTTCCACGGGCAAGCACGGCGCGCAACGAGTGTTCGTGGGCTTCAAGGGAGTGTACCTGGACAGAAATTACGGCACCTACCAGGCGCAGGAGACGCCATGCGGCTACGCCCACTGTGACTCGCCCTTCCTGGACGTCCGCGTCCGCAAGGCCATGAACAAGGCCATCGACCGGCACCTCTTGAACGAGGCCTACTTCGGCAACAAGGGCCAGATCATGGTGATGAACCACCACCGGCCCGGCGCCGCGTACCACAACCCCGCGTGGGACGCCAACTTTGAGTCCGAGTACGGATTCGACCCAGCCGCGTCACGCGCCCTCCTGGCCGAGGCCGGCTATGGGCCGGACAACCCACTGGAGATTGGGGTGGAGATTTCCACCCACGCTCAGTTCAGCCAGTCGGCGGACGTCCTTGAGTCCCTGGCGGGCTTCTGGCAGGACGTGGGCATCAAGGCCAACCTGGACGTGACGGACCCTGCGGCCCGGACGGCAGCCACCCGCGGGTTTGAGTACAACAACCATGTCGGCTTCAGCGCGACATTCTCCTTCGACATTCAGGGATGGCGGGTCTACAACTCCCATGTTGTGCCGCGGGGCGGCGCCCTGGAGCTCATGGAGACCAGGGACCTGATCGACACTATCCAGGCCACCATGGACATCGACGAGCA
>CAZMKQ010000308.1:0-1500 GCA_964566955.1 uncultured Caldilineaceae bacterium
CCCCCTGTACTGTCGTCAACACATCAAGTACTAAAAGTATAATGGGTTGGTATAATGTGAAATTACACGGTTACGGTGAAGGTCCGGACATCAATCCCGACCTCACGACGGAGCAGGAGCTTGAGGGCATGGCTGGCCATCTTGGCTGCGACATGCGTGCTCAGGCCGCGGAGCGTCCTGCAGGTCAGATGCTCCAGGTGGCGGCCGGTGTTCTGCACCTCGTGGAAGGCGCCTTCGATCCGTTCCCGCAGGCGGTTGAGCCACCGCTGGACCGCGGTGGACCGGGCCGTGCGCTGGTTGGCGCGTGAGGGGGTCAGGATGTCCAGGCCCCGGATCTCCCGGTAGCCCTGTTGCCAGTCGGCTCCGATCAAGCCCTTGTCCCCGAGGATGCGGGCCTGCCACACCCCGTCCAGCACCTGCTCCCCCGCCACCCGCTCATCCGTGGAGGCCGGCACCAGCTCGTAGGCCGCGGGCACACCCGCCGGCGTGCAGAGCAGGACCAGCTTAGAGGGTGTTTGGTAAATACAAATGTGCGAAGTTAGGCGGAGCTGAGGCGGTGCAGCATGCGGTCGGTCATGGCAATCCGGATCCAGGTCTCGGAAGTTTCGGGCAAGCCTTCGTAGTCCTTGCTCAGGCGCCGATACCGGCCCAGCCAGGCGAAGGTACGCTCCACCACCCAGCGCCGGGGCAGCACCTGGAAGCCCGCACCCGGTTCGGCACGGCGGACGATCTCCAGTTCCCAGGGCAGGGACGCGCGGACCCAGTCCCCGAGCTTGGGGCCGGCGTAGCCGGCATCCGCCCAGAGCCGCTGCAGGCGCGGGAAGCGGTGCTGCAGTTGGGAGAGGACGAGCCGGGCGCCGTCCCGGTCCTGAAGGTCGGCGGGGTGCACGACCACGGCCAGCAACAGCCCCATCGTGTCGACCACGAGATGGCGCTTGCGCCCCTTGACCTGCTTGCCGGCGTCGTAGCCCCGGGGACCCGCCACCTCCGTCGTCTTGACCGACTGGCTGTCGAGGATGGCCGCACTGGGGGTCGCGTGTCGCCCCGCACGGCGCCGCACCCGGGACCGCAAGGCCTCGTGGATGCGGGCCCAGAGCCCGGTCCGACGCCACCTGCGAAAGTAACCGTAGACCGTCTGCCAACAGGGAAAGTCATGGGGCAGCATCCGCCAGGCACAGCCGGTGCGCAGGACATAGCGGATGGCGTCCACGACCTCCCGCAAGCAGACGGTGCGGGGCCGCCCCCGCGTCTCGGGGGCCGGCAACCAGGGCTGCAGCCGGCGCCACTGGTCAGGCGTCAGATCACTGGGATAGGGTTGACGGGGCATGGAACGACCCGGTAGGGTATGGCAGGAGGAGCGGGGGTAACACCGCTCGTGAGACAGAGGAATCCTACTCCCGACCCTCCTCTTCCGGCCCCATGCCCCTTTTCCAAACACCCTCTTATACCCGAAGTACTTCAGATTGCGACTGGCACAGACCCCGTAGTCGGCCGTGGCCG